>NZ_CP166625.1:2540000-2866262 GCF_041320595.1 Pleomorphomonas sp. PLEO | reverse complement strand
GTGTCGTCTACCTCAACGGCGAGCAGGTCGTGGCCCATTCCG
This sequence comes from Pleomorphomonas sp. PLEO, assembly GCF_041320595.1. Taxonomy (NCBI): domain Bacteria; kingdom Pseudomonadati; phylum Pseudomonadota; class Alphaproteobacteria; order Hyphomicrobiales; family Pleomorphomonadaceae; genus Pleomorphomonas; species Pleomorphomonas sp. PLEO. Next base: position 2,866,220 of record NZ_CP166625.1, on the reverse strand, counting down.
ACGGCTACACCCCCTTCACCGCCCGCCTGACCGACCGTCTGGTCGAGGGCGACAACCTGATCACCGTCAAGATCGACGGCTCCGAGAACCCGGCCATTCCCCCGTTCGGTGCCCAGATCGACTACCTCACCTATGCCGGCATCTATCGCGACGTCTGGCTGCGCATCACCGCGCCGGTTTCCATCGGCAACGTCAAGATCGAGACGCCCGACGTGCTGGCCGCCAAGAAGACGGCGAAGGTCCGCGTCGACATCGCCAATCCGCGTGGGCTGAAGCTGGCCGGCCGGGTGTCGGTGACGCTGAAGGCCGCCGATGGCAAGACGGTCGGCCACGCCGACGCCTCCTATACCGGCGACAGCGTCACGCTCGAACTGAAGGATCTCGACGGCATCGCCCTGTGGGACGTCGACAACCCGAACCTTTATGAAGCCGTCGTCGAGCTGGTCCATGAGAGCGGCGACGACACGCTATGCGTCAACTTCGGTTTCCGCTCCGTGGAGTTCACGCCGCAAGGCTTCCGCCTCAACGGCAAGCCGCTGAAGCTGCGCGGGCTCAACCGCCATCAGTCCTTCCCCTATGTCGGCTACGCCATGGGCCGCCGGGCGCAGGAGCGCGACGCCGAGATCCTCAGGAAGGAACTGAAGGTCAACGTCGTCCGCACCTCGCACTATCCGCAGTCGCCCTGGTTCCTCGACGCCTGCGACCGCCTCGGCCTCCTGGTGTTCGAAGAGATTCCCGGCTGGCAGCACGTCGGCGACGAAAGCTGGCGGCAGCTGTCGATCGACAACGTCCGCTCCATGATCGAGCGCGACTGGAACCATCCCTCGATCATCATCTGGGGCGTGCGCATCAACGAGTCGCAGGATTTCCACGACTTCTACACAGCGACCAACAAGCTCGCCCATGAGCTCGATCCCACCCGCCAGACCGGCGGCGTGCGCTACATCACCGACAGCGAGCTCCTGGAAGACGTCTACACGATGAACGACTTCATCCAGGGCAACGAGGAACTGCCGGGCGCCAACCGCCCGCGCACCGCCCTCCGCCTTCAGGGGGAGACCACCGGCCAGAAGAAGCCGGTGCCCTACATGGTGACCGAGTTCAACGGCCACATGTACCCCACCAAGCGCTATGATCAGGAGCAGCGGCAGGCCGAGCACGTCTCCCGCTATCTCTCCATCCTCAACGCCGTCTATGGCGACCCCAACATCTCCGGCTCCACCGGCTGGTGCATGTTCGACTACAACACCCACAAGGACTTCGGCTCCGGCGACCGCCTTTGCCATCACGGCGTGATGGACATCTGGCGCGAGCCGAAATTCGCCGCCTGGGTCTACACCAGCCAGTGCGACCCGTCCGAGGAAGTGGTGCTGAAGCCGGTCACCTATTATGCCCGTGGCGAGCGCAATATCGGCGGCATCCTGCCGTTGATCGTGCTGACCAACTGCGATGAGGTCGAACTCCGCTACGGCGCCGACGTCGTCAAGCGCGTCAAGCCCGACCGGGAGACCTACCCGCACCTGCCGCACGCGCCCGTCGTCATCGACCAACGCGCCTTCTCGGCCGAGGAACTCGGCCTGTGGGGCATGAAGTGGGAAGAGGCGACCGTCACCGGCTATGTCGATGGCAAGCCGGTGCAGTCCGTCAAGTTCGCCGCTGATCCGGTGCCGACCACGCTGGCGGTGAAACCCGACTGGACCACGCTGTCAGCCGAACCCAAGGACTCGGTGCGCGTCGCCATCCACGCTCTCGACCAGCTCGGCAACCTCCTGCCCTTCCTCGACGAGGCGGTGCATATTGAGGTGAGCGGGCCGGTAAAGCTGCTCGGCCCGTCGGAAGTGGTCCTGAAGGGCGGCGTCGTCGGCTTCTGGCTTGAGACTACCGGCGGTGCCGGCGATGTCGTGGTCAAGGTCGCCAGCCATCGCTTTGGCGAGACCATCCTCACCCTCAAGGCCGGCTGAACGGCGCAACCGATAGAAGCGGAAAGCACATCATGAGTGAGGTTTCCCTCAGGGACGTGAGGAAGTCCTTCGGCGTGGTCGAGATCATCAAGGGCGTCGACCTCGACATCAAGTCGGGTGAGTTCGTCGTCTTTGTCGGTCCGTCAGGCTGCGGCAAGTCGACGCTGCTGCGCATGATCGCCGGCCTGGAAAACATCTCCTCCGGCGAGCTCGACATCGGCGGCGAGCGGATGAACGAGATCGACCCCTCGCAGCGTGGCATCGCCATGGTGTTCCAGTCTTATGCACTCTATCCGCATATGACGGTGCGCGAGAACATGGGCTTTGCGCTGCGCTTCGCCGGCCTGCCCAAGACGGAGATCCGCAAGCAGGTCGACGAGGCGGCGCGCATCCTCGAGCTCGAGCCGCTGATGGATCGCAAGCCGAAGGCGCTCAGCGGTGGCCAGCGCCAGCGCGTCGCCATCGGCCGGGCCATCGTCCGCCATCCCAAGGTGTTCCTGTTCGACGAGCCGCTCTCCAACCTCGATGCCGAGCTGCGCGTCCACATGCGCATCGAGATCGCCAAGCTGCACCGTGAACTCGGCGCCACCATCGTCTACGTGACGCACGATCAGGTGGAGGCGATGACGCTGGCCGACAAGATCGTCGTGCTAAGGTCTGGCATCGTCGAGCAGGTGGGCGCGCCGCTCGAACTCTACGACAACCCCGCCAACCTGTTCGTTGCCGGCTTCATCGGCTCGCCGAAGATGAACTTCCTGAAGGGCGTGGTCGAGGGTGGCGGCGCCGGCCGCGCCGAGATCCGCCTTCCCGATTTCGGCAACGCCGTGGTGCCGGTGGCGCTGAAGGGCGAGGCGCCAGCCGTCGGCACGCCGGTGACCTTGGGCATCCGCCCGTCGCATTTCTCCGAAACCGGCGACGCCTTGCTGCCGGTCACCGTCGACATGCTGGAGCATCTCGGCTCGGAAACGCTGATCTACGCCCGCTCGGCCGCCTCCGACCTGATCACCATCGCCATGCAGAGCCGCCCGAACATTGCGATCGGCGACACGCTGACCGCCCGCTTCCCACCCTCCGCGGCACTGATCTTCGGCGCCGATGGCAAGCGCATCTACTGACGCCCCTCCCTCGTCAGGATACGGCAAGGCCGGGCACCCCTCACGGGGTCCCGGCCTTCCCTATTGTCAGCTGGTCTTTACTTGAGTTCAGTAACAGGGGCCATCCACCGCCGGCCGCTCCACTGAAAGAAGATCGTCGACCTGCTCCTTAAGAGACTTTCTTGCGCCCATCTTTCGAAGCTCCGACAAAGCTTCTCCGAAGCCTTGCGGGCCCGTACATTCTTGTTCCAGTCGAGTAAGAGAATTATCGGCGATTGCCTGTTTGAGGGTCTGCGCTCCAATGCCTTCGGCCCGATCGAGGATCTCGCGCTGAGTAACGGGTTCAATGGAGTTTCGCTCGGCGAACTCTCCAATTCGGCTGACTGCCGACATTAACGATGAGCGCGTTTCGTCGTCATTGATGTGGCAAGCTTCATTCATGGCCAGAAACAAAAGATAAGTTTGCAGCGCACACATTACAGCACCATGACCGCTCTTATCCTCCGTCATAGTGTGAATTTCCCCGCCAACTCGTTCTTGTTGGACGATAACGTTGCCCTTAAGCTTGAGCTCTCGCGTTTCCACGCCATCGACTATCTGCCAAGGCGTGTTGGCGAAAAGCTTATTGAACTCATCGCTTGGCTGAGCCGAGGCTGCGCTACCGATTCCCAGGCTAGCGAGAGCGGCGACGATCAAACCCATACGGAGCATACTGCAACCTCATCGGCACCTCCCCGAAGCTGAGGAGGCAAGACCCGACGTTCTATCTATCTGCGCGATTTGATGCGCGCAATAATTGTGCAGATGGGACGACAGTACGTGCGGCGATACCGCCCCATAGTCCAAAAAGATTCAAAGATGTCAGGAACTGCCTGTCACAGCCGATCGGCCGCCACGGTCACCGTTACCGAGGCCGAGACACCACCGCGATCGGCCATTCGGATCCAGGCCGCTCCCGATTGGTCGAGCGCCGAGGCGACGCGCACGTAGGCATCTGTCGGGCAAGTATCGTTTCCGGCATCGAAGCCAACCCAGCCGAGACCGGGGATCAGCGCCTCCGCCCAGGACGCAAGCGCGCCAGTGGCCGTCGCGTCTTCTTGCCAAACGTAGCCGGAAACGAAACGGGCCGGCAGCGACAGGCCACGCGCCGCCGCAATGAACAGGTGAGCAAGGTCGGCGGGCGTGCCGCGCGCCTCGGCAAGCACGGTATCGGCAGCGACTTCGCGCACCCCGCAAAGCTCTGTCGGATCGGCGGTCAGCGCCTCGACCTCTTCGTAGATAAGGTGCATCAGCGTGTGGCAGAGGTCGAGCGGCTCGCCATCGGACAGTGTCTTTGCCTTGTCGGCAAAGGACATGACGGTCGACGTTCGTGAAGTGGCCCGCGTCTCGCGCAGAAAGACGGCCGGCGGGATGCGATCAAGCGGCGCACCCTGCAAAACGCCGGTGGTATCATCCACCTCCACTTCGCCCTCGGCGGCAATCGCGACTTCGTCGAGCGGCCCCTCGACGGCGAAATCATGGACGATGTTGCCAAAAGCGTCGGACGTACGCGCCTGTCGGCAGTCGCCGGTAATGTCGAGATGCCAGCCACGCACATACTGCCCATCGAAGGTGCGTGGGCAGAGGTGCAGCGAGCGACTGGCCAGCATGACCGGTTCATCGTAGCGGGCGACGATGTCGTGACGGATGCGCAGGCGCATCGGCTTACCCCAAATACTGTTCGGCGATGGTGTCGCCGAGATTGGCGTTGTCAACAATGAAGCTCTCGAGGAATTCCTTGAGGCCGATGGCGAACAGGCCAGGCAGCGAGGTATCCTGGAGCTGACTGAGCAGCATGCGCGCCTTGCGCTGGCTCGCACCTTGCCTGCCATAGTCGCGCGACAGACTGTCGAGGTTGAGCGTGACTTTCTCGTAGCAGGACACCAAAGAGCGCGGCATCTCCGGCTTTAGGATCAGGAATTCTGCGACGAGATTGGGCTTCAGGTTGTCGCGGTAGACCCAGTGATAGGAGGTCAGCGCCGACACCGAGCGCAGGATCCACGACCATTGGAAATAATCGGCACTGCCGCCGAGCGACGGCCGACTTGGATCGAGGACGTCGGCCTTAAGCGCCAGCATACGGGCGGTGAAGTCGGCGCGCTCGATAAACGTGCCGAGACGCAGGAAGTAGTAGGCGTCGTTCCTCAGCATGGTCCGGTAGGCCGAACCATCAAAACGCAGCGACAACTCCTTCACCCGCGACAGGAAGTCGGAAAGCTCCTGTCGGGTCAGGTTGGGAATGTTGACGCCACGGGTTTCCATCCAGCCGGAGTTGATCGTCTCCCACATGTCCATGGTCAGCGCCGTCCGGACCGAACGGGCGTTGGCACGGGCGATATCCAGGCAACAGCGGATTGACGAGGGGTTGGCGGTCGAGAAGGCAAGATAATCGACGACAGTGCGCTGCGTCGCTTGTGTGTACTGTTGGTTGAAAAGGTCAAGCGTGCCGGTTCCGTCGACGGCCATCTCCCATTCGTTACGCCCTCCTTCGGCGGCGATGGGCGTGGCGGAAAGACGTGTGGCGGCCTCGATGAGCCGGGCGGTGTTCTCGGCGCGTTCGACGTAGCGGGCGAGCCAGTAGAGGCTATCGGCATGGCGACTCAGCATGGTGTCAGCCCCCCTGCGATTGCGATTGCGACTGGGAGACGCTGGCCGGTGGCGACGCGTCGTCGACCGGATCGTCGATGATCCAGGTATCTTTGGTGCCGCCGCCCTGGCTGGAGTTGACGACCAGAGATCCGTCCTTCAGCGCCACGCGCGTAAGCCCGCCGGGCACGATGCGCACCTTGTCGGCGCCGGTCAGCACGAAGGGGCGCAGATCGATATGGCGCGGTGCCACACCTTCGCCGACGAAGGTCGGCGAGGTGGACAGCGCCAGCGTCGGCTGGGCGATGAAGCCGTCGGGATCGGCGACCAGCCTGGCGCGGAAAGTCTCGATCTGTTCCTTGGTCGATTTCGGGCCGACCAGCATGCCATAGCCGCCCGATCCCTGGACCTCCTTGACCACCAGCTCGGGGAGATGGTCGAGCACGTAGCGGAGACAGTCGGGCTCGCGGCAGCGCCAAGTCGGAACGTTCTTCAAGATCGGCTCCTCGCCGAGGTAAAAGCGCACGATATCCGGCATGTAGGTATAGATCGCCTTGTCGTCGGCAACACCGGTGCCGACGGCATTGGCCAGCGTCACGTTGCCGGCGCGATAGGCCGAGATCAGGCCGGGGATGCCGAGCATCGAATCCGGTCGGAACACCATGGGATCGAGGAATTCATCATCGATACGACGGTAGATGACGTCGACGCGCTTGGGCCCGCGCGTCGTGCGCATGTAAACAACCTCGTCGAGCACATAGAGGTCGCGTCCCTCGACCAGCTCAACGCCGAGCTTATCGGCGAGGAAGGAGTGCTCGTAATAGGCCGAATTAAGCGGCCCCGGCGTCATCAGCACCACGGTTGGCTCTGCCGGCGCCGAGACCGGAGCAAGCGAACGCAGCGAGGTCAGAAGTTCGTCGGGATAGTTCTCGACCGGTTGAATGCGCCTCGAGGCGAATAGGTCCGGGAACAAACGCATCTGCACGTCCCGATTCTCCAGCATGTAGGAGACGCCGGAGGGCGTGCGGGCATTATCCTCGAGAACGTAGAAATCCTTGTCGTCGGTGCGGATGACGTCGATGCCGGCGATCTGCACGTAGACGTCGTGCGGCAGCTTGAGGCCGACCATTTCAGGCCGGAAAGCGGAGTTCTGATAGACGAGGTCGGCCGGTACGATACCGGCTCGGATGATCTCCCCTGCCCCGTAAATGTCGGCGAGAAAGCGGTTGAGCGCCGTTACGCGTTGCGTCAACCCTTTCGACAGCGTCGCCCATTCGCTGCCGGTCAGCACGCGCGGCACGATATCGAAGGGAATGATGCGCTCTTCGGCTTCAGCGTCGCCATAGACGGCAAAGGTGATGCCTATCCTTCGGAACAAGAATTCCGCTTCTTTTTGAAGGCGTTTAAGGTTTTCTGGGTCGGAATTGTCGAGCCAGGCCTGGATGGTCCTATAGGCGGGCCGGACGCCCTGCCCGAACCCGTTCATCTCGTCGAAAGCCGGCAATCCCGTTCCTCCGCCGTTTCCTCGGCATCACTGCCACTGATGAATTAAGCGGCAAACCACAGCGAAGGGCAAGAAACATCATGGAGCAAATAGGGGTGGCATTTGCCCATAGAATAGGCAAGCGATTGTTGCGCCGACAGTGAGAGGACGATTCCGCACCCAGAGATTTCGGAAAATTTTGGAACAATCGGCGATCTGCGCGGTTTAGGAGACCCTGACCACCTCAGAAAGGGATTCACCCATGAAAACCCGTCTTCTCCCCGTACTGCTGCTCACCGCGACCTTCCCGTTTGCCGCGCTTGCCCAGAGTTCAAACACCAGTCCAAGTGGCACAGGTGGAACCTCGTCCTCCAGCAACAACGACACTGGGACGAGCAACAACACGACCAGCTCGCCTGGCACAGGTGGCACTTCGTCCACCAGCAATAGCTCGGACACTTCCGGCTCTGCCGCTACCCCCGGCGCGCCCGGAACGGGCGGAACATCGGCAGCCTCCTCCGGCACCGGCGCCGCCGGCGCCGACGGCAGCGGTACTGGTGCGACAAGCACCAGCGGCTCTGCCGGCGTGGCCAGCGCTGAGACATTCGTGACGATCCCAGGCTCGGGTGCTTGGCGGGTTGGCGACCTGCAGGGCAAGACCGTCTACAGCGTTGATGGCGCCAATATCGGCGAGATCAACGATATCCTCGTAAGCCAGAATGGCAGCGTGAACGCAGTCATTATCGGCGTCGGCGGCTTCCTGGGAATGGGAGAGAAGAACGTCGCCGTTAACGTGAGCGCCCTGCAAATGGCCCCGAGTGAGATGACTGGCGCCACGGGAACCGACAGTTCGAACAGCGCTGGCACGGCCGCCACCAGTCCGGCCGGCGCGAAGAGTAGCGATCGCATTGTTCTCAATGTGACGCGCGACCAGCTCGAAAAGGCTCCGGCCTTTACCGGAATGATGTCCAAGTAATTTCAAGACCGAACAGGAAAATAGGCCCCCGCGGATCCTCCGCGGGGGCCTATCACATTTGGACGACTTGCATCTGCCCGCTGGACGGACTTGGACCGAGATATGCCGACAGCCTCGATGAGGATTGGGGAAGGTCGAAAAATCCGGACCAATTTAGCCGTCTTGATCAATATCGCGAACGACCTCCCTACAATCGGATTCTCAATGATCAGAGCCTGGCCCGAAACTCTACTGGGGCGGGCATCTAGCTTCGAATTCTGCGCTTCCGGTGCTCACGAACCTCAAGTTCGCTCCGCTCCGGTTCTCGAATTCATCGCTATCTGCCTAGCCACCAGCGAATTTCGAGTCAGACTCTCAGGTCGCTCTGGCCAGCAGGCACGCCACATCCCGGTGGTACTGATCAAAAGCGTTATATACCATATGGAATAACGAAGCGTTTTGTGGTTGGAAGATTGGATCGCCGTCCGCAGCGAAGGAAATCCAATGCTTACCGCAGGCCGTTTCAAACCATTGATGAAAGCCGCTCTCGTAATAAGCGGTCTCTTGTGCTCGGGATCGGCCTGGGCCGATAACGTGGTCACCGACCAGATCGGGCGCACCGTACACATCCCCGACACGATCAATCGTGTGGTGATCTTGCAGCATCAGACCCTCAATATCGCTGTTCAGCTCGGTGAAATGAACAAAGTCGTTGGCGTTCTGGAGAGCTGGAAAAAGCAGCTTGGTGCCAACTATGTTCGGCTCGCGCCTACCCTGCCCAAGCTTCCAACGCCCGGCGACCTGACCAAGGTGAACATCGAGGATCTGCTGAGCCTCAAGCCCGACGTCGTATTCGTCACCAACTACGCCCCTGCCGATATGGTGAAGCAGATCGAGAACGCCGGCCTGCCGGTAGTCGCCATTTCCCTGCTCGATGTCCCGCCTGAGGAAGCGGTGAAGTTGAACCCGTCAGTCAAGGATGAACCGGCGGCAATCGATTCCGGTTTTGCCACCGGCGTAAGGCTGATTGCCAATATTCTCGGGGACCGTGAGCGCGGCGAAGCGCTGATCGCAGCCACCACCAAAAGCCGCAAGCAGGTCGCAGACAGGCTTGCAGACATTCCGCCTGATCAGCGCATACCGGTCTATATGGCCAACCCCGACCTTCACACCTACGGGCATGGCAAATACACCGGCCTGATGATGCAGCGGGCCGGCGCGAGCAACGTCGCCGACTCCTTGGCCGGCTTCACGCAGGTGACGATGGAAGACGTCCTGAAATGGAATCCGGCCGTCATCTTCGTGCAAGAGCGCTATCCGGACCTCATCAAGGAAATCGACAGTTCTCCGGCTTGGTCGACCATTGACGCCGTCAAGACGAAGAAAGTCTACTTGATGCCGGAATACGCCAAGGCTTGGGGATACCCGATGCCCGAAGCCATGGCGCTTGGCGAACTGTGGATGGCCAAGGTCCTTTATCCCAGCCGCTTCGCCGACATCGACATGCAGACCGAGGCCAACGCCTACTATCGCCAGTTCTACGGCGTCGACTACGTAGCCCCGGCGCAATGAGGTTCTCAATCAGGCCTGGCCGGCCGCCGCGCGCCACCACCACGGGTCTCGTCCTGCTGGTGATGGCGGCCGCGGTGGTCGCGCTCGGCATTGGTCGGTACGGCATTCCGCTAACCCGTGTGGTCGGCATCATCCTGGCGCCCATCGTCCCGCCGGTCGAGCCGGTGGGTGCCACGGAGGCGAATGTCGTCTTCACCATTCGCCTGCCGCGCATCCTTCTGGCTCTCATGTCGGGAGCCAGCCTGTCGCTGGCCGGTGCGACGTTGCAGGGCGTGTTCCGCAACCCGCTGATCGGGCCGCAAGTCATCGGCGTGTCCTCCGGAGCCGCCTTTGGCGGCACGCTCGCCATTCTCCTCGGCGCCACGCACGTCGGCCTGCTCGGCTCGGCCTTCGCGTGCGGCGTCGCGGCAATCGTCCTTGTCTATGCGCTCAACGACGTCATCGCCCGCCGCAACATACTGGCCCTGGTGCTGGCAGGCGTGGTGATCAATGGCTTCTTCACAGCGTTGGTCAGCCTCGTGCAATATGTCGCCGACAGCGAAGACACCCTGCCGACTATTGTGTTCTGGCTGATGGGCAGCTTCGCGACGGCGAGCTGGGACAAGCTCAACCTCGTCGCCGTCCCGATGCTCGCCGGTTGCGGGCTACTGCTGGCGTTGCGCTGGCGGATCAACATCCTGTCCCTCGGCGACGAGGAGGCCCGCGCGCTCGGCATCAAGGTTGAGCGACTGCGCTGGTTCGTGCTCGTCCTGGTGGCGGTGGTTGTGGCTGCCCAGGTTGCCGTCAGTGGCATCATTGGTTGGATCGGGCTGGTGGTGCCCCACATGGCGCGCATTCTGGTCGGCCCCGACCACCGGTCCCTGATGCCGGCCTCGTTGCTGATCGGCGCCCTCTTCCTGCTCATCATCGACACGGTGGCGCGTACCCTCACGGCGACGGAAATACCCCTGGGAATCCTGACGGCGCTGATCGGCGCACCGGTCTTCGCCCTCCTCCTGCGCAAAACCGAAAGGGGTGGCCATGACGGATGACGGTGCCCTCCTCACGATCGAGGCGGCGAGTCAGTCCTACGATGGAAAGCGCTGGCAGTTTCGCAACCTCGACTTATCGTTGAGGGCTGGCGAAATCACCGCCGTGCTCGGTCCCAACGGTCGTGGAAAATCCACCCTGCTCCGCGTATTGGCCGGCCTGCTCACACCGACCACCAGCCGGAAGCTCGACCTGAATCCGCGGACCGGCTTTGTCCCGCAGGCCTATTCAGGCTCGTTTCCCTACAGCGTGCTCGACGTGGTGCTGATGGGCCGCGCCCGCCACATCCCGCTCTTCCGGATGCCGAGCAAGGACGACGTCGAAAAAGCGATGGCGGCACTGGAGGCAACCGGCATGGCCGGTTTCGCAGGGCGCGGTATCGATGCCCTTTCGGGTGGCGAACGCCAGCTGGTGCTGATCGCCCGCGCGTTGGCCGGCGACAACGCCGTTCTGCTCCTCGACGAGCCAGCCTCCGCGCTGGACCTCAAAAATCAGGACGTGGTGTTGACGCTGCTCGGTGACCTTGCCGACCGGCATCGCATTGCCATCGCTTTCACCACCCATCAGCCGAACCATGCGATAACGGTCGCCGACAACGCCCTCATCATGTTGGAGGGGGCGGATACCCTGTTTGGGCCGATTGGCGATGTGCTGACCGAAGCCAACCTGAAGGCGCTCTACGGTCTGCCGATCGTCTCGGTGCCGCTCGATCGAACCGGAGCACGACAGAGCGCCTTCGTTCCGCTCTACCATTCTCGCGATGACAGGGGCCATGCATGACTGAACCGCTTCCGCCCATCCGGGTTCTCGCCGCCGGTAGCCTTCGCCATGCTCTTCCGGCGATCATCGAAGCCTTCGGCGCCGAAACCGGCATTGCCGCTTCGCTGTCGCTCGGACCAGCAGGGTTACTGAGGGAGCGAATCGAAGCCGGCGAGGCATTCGACCTTTTCGCGTCGGCCAACATGGCTCATCCCCAACGCCTTGCAGCGGTAGGCTTGGCGCAACCGCCAACCTGCTTTGCCCGCAACAGGCTTTGCATTGTGGCCCGGGCTGAGTTGGGTTTGACCGAAAGTAACTTCCTTTCGGTCCTTGCCGATCCCACGGTACGCATCGGTACATCCACGCCGGGAGACGATCCAGCCGGCGACTATGCCTTCGAGATGTTCGACCGCATCGAGGCAAAGCAGCCCGGCCTCGGCATTGATCTCAAGAGACGCGCACAAAAATTGGTCGGCGGTCGTAACACGCCGCCACGGCCGCCGGACCGTGGGCCGGGATGGGCGATCAAGGAGGGCTTGGTCGATCTGATGGTGAGCTACTGGTCAAACGTCCGCTTATCAACGGACGATCCAGCCTTCAGCGTTGTTCCCGTTCCGCCAATGCTGGCCCCGACGATCAACTACGGCGTGGCGCTGGCTCCAGTGGCCGACGAAGCTGCCCGTCGATTACATGACTTTCTTTTGTCGGACCGTAGCTGGCCTATCCTCACCGCTACCGGGTTCCAGCCGCGATTACCGCGCGACGATCTCAGATGAGCTGCAGGCCCTTGAGACTGGCGTGACCGTCGCGACCGATAATGATGTGGTCATGCACGGCGATGCCAAGCGGCGTGGCGGCGTCGATCACTTGCTTGGTCATGGTCACATCGGCCCGCGACGGCGTCGGATCGCCCGATGGATGGTTGTGCACTAAAATGACGGCAGTGGCGGCCAGCTCCAGCGCCCTCTTCACCACTTCGCGCGGATAGACCGGCGTGTGGTCGACGGTGCCGGTCTGCTGCACCTCGTCGGCGATCATCTGGTTTTTCTTGTCGAGGAAGAGAACGCGGAACTGCTCGCGATCCTCATAGGCCATGGCGGTGCGGCAATAATCAATCACCGCCGACCAGGATGACAGGATCGGCCGCTTCACCACACTCGACCGGGCAATGCGGCGCGACGCGGCGTGTACGACCTTGAAGTCGAGAACCGTGGCCTCGCCAATGCCCTTCACCGTCTTGAGACGAGCTTCCGACGCGCCGATCACCTCGGCGAACGAGCCGAAGGCGGCCAGCAATTCCTTGGCGAGCGGTTTGACGTCCTGGCGGGGAATCGACCGGAACAGGACCAGTTCCAGCAACTCGTAATCGGCGATCGCCTCGTCGCCGGCAGTGCGAAAGCGTTCGCGCAGCCGTTCGCGGTGGCCGGTGTAATGCGGCGGGTTGATCTTGCCGCCCTGAAGCTCGTTCATGGTCGATTCCGTTGTAGCCCGAGCCAGCCTAGAGCATTGTGCGGAAAAGTGGAAACCGGTTTTCCGCAAAAACAATGCGACAACAAAGAACTAGAGCAACGCGCGTTCGTCAGAGCGCACGTTGCTCTAGCAGATTTGGCGACAAGGCATACTGACAGCGTCGAGACAGACGGCATGCTCCTCTTGCCGGGACAATCCGAAGGGAGAATCTCCATGTCCAGCCCGTCTCTCAACGCCCTCGCCGACCGTCTGGAGGCGATCTCGACCGCTTATGCCGCCACCTATGCCATCGACCGGAGCGGCGATTGGTTCCTTCTGAAAGTACAGGAGGAAATGGGCGAGATGACCCAGGCCTGGCTCTCCCGTACCGGCCGTTCGCGTCGGCACGCCAATGACGGGGCGGAACAGCTTCCCGCCGAAGTGGCCGATGTTTTCTGTCAGCTGCTGCTATTCGCCCGCGCCGCCGGCATCGATCTCGACACGGCGGTGCGGGAGAAATGGCTGCGTTGGGAGCCCGTCTACGGGTTGCCGAGCGAGGTATCAGACTGAGATGTCTCAGAACGCGGCAATCGCCGCATCGAGCGCGGTCCGTTCCCGGTCGGCCCTTGCCTGCGCTTCGGTCCGCGCAGCCTCGGCCTCCTCGATCGCCTTTTCGGTGCGCGTGAGTTTGGCGATATATGACTTGGCACTGTCGGAGGTTTCCGGAAGAGCGCCAAGGTTGGCACGGATGCGCTCCTGCTCGTCAGACTGCCGTTTGAGGGTCTGATCTGCCTTCTCAATCGACCGTTGAGCATCCGCAACGCGCCCCTTGATGGCGGCGAGCTCCTTTAGTTTGCGGGCCATCGCCGGTTCGATGTCACGGATCGAGGCATAGCTCAGCAGCGATTCAGCAGTAGTGTCGGCTATCCGGATTTCATACGTATCTGGGAGGGTCTCTGTCACCCGAACAATCTTGGTTGTACCTGCCGAAATCTTGGTTCTGAGGCGCAACCAACCCCGCTCGTTGGACACCACTTCGGCATCAGTGGTCGCCTCGGTGCCACTGAATTTGTCATGATCAATCATTACTGTGCGTGCCTCGCCCTTAGGCGCAGTGAGGCGATAAAGGGTGGTGTAAACGTTCGACCTCCGAAAGCTCAGAACACCGTCGCGGCTGGAAAGACCGACAATGGTCATCTGTTGCTTTTGGTCTTTGACAACTTGTGTCTTCGGATCTGCGGCAAATGCAGCGAAGCGCTTCTCACCGGGCGGAATGCCCGCCACCTGTGCGTCCCCGAGATAACCATCCGGCCCATAGACCGTGAAGATGCCCGGCGGCACGCTCTTGCCGGTAGTATTCGATAGGAAAACGGCTGCCTGCGGCGCCATGCCATTGCCATCACGCCATAGCGACACGAGGTCGGCGTCGATATCGGCATCGATGATCGGCACTGTCAACGTCTCGCCAGCCTTAAGGGTCACTGGTTGTGGTAGCGCGAAAGTAACGCCAACGTCGCCCTCAACCGAGACGGCCTCCGGGCCGCGCGACGGTTCGACTGGTGCAGGCGCGGCTTGTGCTCGCATTGCCGTCAAGCCCAACGGCTCGTCCCCAGGCAGATCGGCCTCGCCTTCCATTGACTCATCAAGAGCACCACCCGCCGGTGCGCCATCGACGATCGGATTGATCGCACCACCCGGCAGCAGCAGTGGCGCCTCGCGCCTCTCGCGCCAGTACATGTCGACGAGGCGCTGCTTGAGCGCCACCGGATTGGCCGACGACAGCGTTAGCTGGACTCCGCTCCAGTCGTCCCCACTGCCATTCTCGAGCACAGCCCAGCCCTGAACGCGATATTTGCCGCCATCGGCCGGCACAATGCGATAGGCGGCCTTCCACACCGGCGCTGCGACCACGTAGGAAAGCCGTACCGTGCGCGCGCCCTTCCCTGTCGTTTCGATGCTGAGCGTGCGGAAATTGGCGTCGGCCGCCATTCGAACGGCGGAAATCGCCGCGTCAAGGCGTGCCTGCAAATCCTTGTCGGCGAAGGTGATACTCGCTCCGGGGCCAAGCAACACTTCGGCGAAACTGCCGTCGTCCTGGCGTAGCGTCACCGCCGGCAGCTCGATCGGTTGCCCCTGGGTCGCGCGCGGCACCTTGCTGACACCGAGAATGACACCGCTTGCCTTGTGGCCGGCGCCATCGTCAATCGTCGCCGCATAGCCGGCCATGGCGGCGGCGATGGTGGCCGTGGAGGCGAGATCCTCACGCTTCAGCGGCAGGCGTTTGAACGCCTCGCCAACGGCGTTGGCGCCGTCGAGGGTAACAGAGACGATGGAGCCTCCGGGGTCGCTGACGAGAAGGCTCTTGAGAACATCGTCGGCCTGGTCGGCGGGAATTTGCAGCGCCAGATGGCTTTCACCCGCCGCGAGATCGACGTTGCGAACGATCTCGGCCAGCCCTCCCGACGACAACAGCACGGAACCCACCTTGTCATCGGCAAAGGCCGTGGTTGCCAGTACGAGAGGCGAAGCGGCGCTCAAAAGCGCGGCGGCAAACAACATCGATTTCACGTTGATCTCCCCCGAGACACGGTTGCATCCTATGGCCCGATCCTGCCCCAGGATTGAGATGCCGCGAAGACAGACCTGTGGCGGCTTCGAGGCCTTGAGCATCGCAATCGTGCATCCGTCAGCACGCATGACGATCCACGCACCGGCTAGAGCCTGGCTCCTAGGGGGAACTGCGCTTGACAGGATCGGCCGTCGCGGCGACCTATCAGCCACGACAACACGAGAGACCACGGCCCAGCCATGATCCATTTCAACCTGCACTGCGCCGCCTGCGGCCACGACTTCGACGACTGGTTCGGCGGCAATGCCGACTGGGAGGCAAAGAAGGCCGATTACGCCTGCCCGTCCTGCGGTGTTGCGCATGTCGAAAAGGCCCTGATGGCCCCCAGCGTGGGAGCAGCCAAGGCGTCGTTCGCAGCCGAACCGGGTTGCAACCCGTCGAGCTGCGCCAATCCCGGCTGTCCGATGGCCGCCGGGTGCTGAGAACCTTCAGGCAGCCTTCAGCGGCGGTTTGAACAGGCCCTTCGGCGACAGCGTGAAGATCTCGCAGCCCGCATCGGTGACGCCGACGGCGTGTTCGAACTGCGCCGATAGCGAACGGTCGCGCGTTACCGCCGTCCAGCCGTCGGACAACACCTTCACATGCGGCCGGCCGAGATTGACCATCGGCTCGATGGTGAAAATCATGCCCGGCTTCAGCACGGGACCTTCGCCTTTGCGGCCGTAATGCAGGATATTCGGCGTGTCGTGGAATAGCTTGCCGACGCCGTGGCCACAGAAATCGCGTACCACTGAGCAGCGCTCGCTCTCGACATATCTCTGAATGGCTTCGCCGATATCACCAGTGGTGTTTCCGGGCCGTACGGCGGCAATGCCGCGCATCAGCGACTCATGCGTCACATCGATCAGCCGCTCGGCCGCGCGCTTGATGACGCCAACGCCATACATGCGCGAGGAATCGCCGTGCCAGCCATCAACAATGAAGGTGACGTCGATGTTGACGATGTCGCCCTCGCGCAGCGGCTTGTCATCGGGAATGCCGTGGCAGACCACATGGTTGATCGAGGTACAGACCGACTTGGTATAGCCGCGATAATAGATGGTGGCCGGCAGGGCGCCATGATCGCAGCCATAATTATAGACGAAGTCGTCGATCTCCTGCGTGGAAACGCCCGGCTTGACGATATCCACGAGCTCATCGAGGCAGCCGGCGGTCAACTGACAGGCCTTGCGCATGCCGTCGAAGTCGGCCGCGGTGTAAAGGCGAATGTCTCCGGTGTTGCGCAGCGGAGCGACCGCCGCGTCGACATAATTGATCATCGGATCAACCAACCTGTATCTGGCATTGGAAGCCGAACGGCCTCGTGTTTTCGTCGTCATATACCCAAGCACCGCGCCGAGTACACGGCTGTGTTTCACTATTCTGTCAGAAATCGGGTCGGATTTCGATTCCCTCCGGCGTGATCACGGTGCGCGCCACCAGCATTTCGACGCCGGCTGCGCGAGCCGCCCCCGCCGCCATGGCGTAAGCCGGATCGATATCGGCGGCGAGCTCGAAGCGATCACAGTCGCCGCGCTGTACGAGATAGACAAGGACGGCCCGTGCTCCGGCTTTGACCACGGCGGCAAGCTCGGCGAGATGTTTTGCCCCACGCGCGGTAACGGCATCGGGAAACTCGGCCATCCCCACCTTGCGCGACAAAGTGACGGACTTGACCTCGACATAGCAGGGCGGGCGTCCCGCGCCTTCTAGCAACATGTCGACACGACTGCGCGCGCCGTAGGGCACCTCGCGACGCAGCGTCTCGTAGCCGGCAAGGGTGGGAATGCGCCCCTCAGCGATCGCCTCGGCGACGATGCGGTTGGAAAGGCCGGTATCGATGCCGACCAGCGTAACGTCCACCTCGATGAGCTGCCAGCTCCAGGCAAGCTTACGCTTCGGATTGTCGGAACGGGAGAGATAGACGCGAGAACCGGGCGTCGCAAGGCCGAGCATGGAACCCGAATTGGCGACGTGGGCGGTTACCTCCTCGCCACTGTCCAGAAGACAGTCGGCGAGGAAGCGTTTGTAACGGCGGACGAGCCGGCCGGGAACCAACGGAACGGGAAAGCGCATGACGCCTTGTTCCCCGTTCCCGGCGGCTTCGTCAAGGCGTTGCCTGTGCCTCCACGGCGGTCGACGCGGTGTCCTGCGGAACAAGGCGATCGAGAATGTCCTTGGCGACCGGCTTGTAGTCGTCGTTGAAGTGATGACCGCCGGGATGGACGATCAGGCTGAAGCCCTTGTCTTTCGGCAGGCGTGTGCAAGCCGTCTCATCGTCCTCGCTGCCATAGATGCACTGCACCTTGGCCGGCTCGATTTTCTCGAGGTCCGGAAGCGTCGACGGTCCGTTGGGGTCGGTCTTGCCGCCAAGGATACCTGAGACCTGAATTTCGAACTGCCGCGCACCGGTGAAGGCGAGCAACGAGACGAGATTGACGCTGGCCTTGTGGTCGGCGGGCAGCGCTTGATAGATGGCCGGCAGCGCATCGGCGCCGAAGGAATAGCCGACGAGCGCCACCTTGTGGACGTTCCACTTCTTCGTGTAGGCGTCGATCACCTTGGCAAGGTCGTCGGCGGCGTCGGCCGGGTCGATATCGTTCCAGAAATAGCGTAGCGAGTCGATGCCGACCACAGGCACGCCGGCCTTGGCCAGATAGCCGCCGATCTCGGCGTCGATGTCGCGCCAACCGCCATCGCCAGAATAGATGATGACCATGGTGTCGTGCGTCGCCGTGGCCGGCACCAGGGTGATCGGAATACCGGCCAGCGGCGATCCGTTGTCTTCCTTGCTCACCAACTGCTCGAGCACCGCGCCGTCCAGCGTCCGGCTGGCGACTTTCACGCTCTTGGCCGTGGCAATGCCAAAGCCTGATCCGACCAGTTCATCGACATGCGAGGCCCCGGTTGGGTCGGCGTCGCGGGTCAGATAAACGTCGATCGGGTCGGGAAGGTGCCCCTTCTGAAGCTCATAGACCCAGCCGTTGCCGTCCGCCGCTTTGGCGTGCTTGGCGTCGCTGCACAGCTCCTTGCGCAGCGGCAGCGCCGCGCGCGGATCGACGGCGATCGTGCGGCCGATCGTGGCATCCGGCGATTGGGCGGCCAGCGCCAGGGCGAAGGTGCCGCCGAGATCGCTGCCGACAATCAACGGCGAATGATAGCTGTCGACATCCAGCACCCGCTGAATGTCCTGGCTGACCTGCTCGACGTCGGAGACGAAGTAGACGCAGTCATCGGGGAGCTTTTCCGCTTTGGCGAACGTGGCCGGCGTATCGATACCGACGACGATCGCGCCCTTTGCCGCATAGCGGCGGGCCGTCACGCGATCCCAAAAACCGTAGCCACCGGCGCTCGACAGCAAATAGACGATGCCAGTCGGCTCTTTGCGCGGTGCGATCACCTCGGCGATACCGAGAGTGTCCGTCTTTTCGACCGGCAGGCTGGGGAAAAGATAGATAAATGCGCTCGTCGCTATACCGGCCGCCAAAAGGAGGCCGGTCATGACGAACAGTATCAGTCGCTTCATTTGGAAACGGCTCCCTTGAGACCGCCGGAGATGACAAAGGTCACATCGGCTAGCGCCAGCAGCGGATTGAGCCCGCCGGCCACTGCCATGTAGCGCTGCCGCCAGACCGGATCGAACTTGGTCTTGAAGGCACGCAGACCGTGGAAATTGTAGAAGGCATTACCGTGCTCGAAGGCGGCGCGACCGAGCTTGTGCCAGAGCGGCGCCATCGGGCTGTCGGATAGACCGGCCAGTGGCGCCATGCCAAGGCTGAAGGTGGCATAACCGGCCGCCTTGAAGTGCAACAGCACGCGGGTGAACAACAGTTCCATGGTGCCGTTGGGCGACTTGGGCGTAAACCGCATCAGGTCGATCGCTGCCTCCCGGCCATCGCCGGAGATCATCAGCGTCGCGAAGGCGAAGATGCGCCCTGCCTTTTTCAGCACCGCGACCGGCTGCGATACGATGTAGTCCGGTTCGAAGGCGCCCATCGAGAAGGCCTTTTCCCGAGCCTTACGGGCTTCCAGCCAACTCGTCGAAACAGTGGCGAGCTCATCGAGAATAGCCGGCACACCCTCCGGCGGCACCACCTCGAAGACGACGCCGTCACGCTCGGCCTTGTTGATGGCATTGCGCAAGTTGCCGCGCCGCGTACCCTTGATATCGAAAGCGGCGAGATCGACGACCGCCTCTTCGCCCAACTTGAAGGCGGACAGGCCGGCATCGGCATAAAGAGAGAGGCTCTCGGCCGGTACCTGATAGAAAACGGCCCGGCCGCCGTGCGCGCGAGCTGTCTCGATGAACCGCCAGATGAGTTCGCGCCGGCCGACGTCCGCGCCAACCGGATCGCCCAGCGAGATCCAGGAGCGGCCGCGCTTGACGTACATCAGGAAGGTGTCGCCCTCGTCGGAGAAGATCAGGTTCTTGTCGCCCATCCGCACGAGGTTCGCATAGGCGTGACCGGTGCCGGCCAGGACGGCGACGGCGCGGGTGAGGTCGTCGGCGCTCAACGGCTCTATGCGACCGGACGGCGGCCGGATCAGAAGCCATGAGGCCACGACGGCCGTCGCCAGCCCTATGCCGATGGCGGCGCGCAGCGAGCGCGGCGCGGCCGCCGACATCTCGAACTGCCACCAGAGATCGTGGCTATACGGCACTTCCTTATAGACGAAAAACAGGATGCCAGCGGCAAGCGCCAAAACCGAGGTGATGCATACCCACCAGGCCGGGCTGAGCCGGTCATGCAGCAGCGAAGCCGGCCGCGTGTAGAGATGCCGGCTGGAGACCAGCCCAACGATCAGAATCGCAAAAAGCACCGCCTCACCGATCGCCAGTGCTTTGAGGACTGCGAAGGGAATGGACATTGCGGTCAGCGTCAGCGCCAGCCACCAGGCACCATCGAGCCGGTGAACAAGCCCGCGACCGGCAACGATCATGAAGACGCCGAGCACTGATCCAACGAAATGCGCGCCTTCGACCAGCGGTAGCGGAATAAAAGCATACATCAGGTCGAGGCGGGTGTCGGCCGGAGGCGTGACGCCGGAGAACACCAGCATGGCGCCGAGCACGATGGCAAGCGTGCCGAGAACGATCGGCGTAATGCCGGACACGGCGGCCGTCAGCGCCGGGCTCGCCACGGTGGCCCGCCGAGCCTCGCTGACGATCATCGCCGCCACCGCCACGACAAGCGGGACCACGTAGTAGATGACGCGATAGAGCAGCAGCGCCGAGATGACGCCGTCGATCGGCAGCCGCGTGCCGAGCGCACCGACGACGATGGTTTCAAAAATGCCGACGCCACCCGGCAAGTGACTGAGCACGCCGGCGCCGATCGCCACCGAAAATACGGCGAGCACCGTCGGGAAGGAGACATCGCCGTCCGGCAGCAGCACATAAAGCACGGCAGCGGCGCAGGCGACGTCCACCGACGTCGCAACCAGCTGCGAAACGATATCCCGCACGTTCGGCAGCGCCACGGCACGGCCGAACACCGTCACCGAGCCGCGACGCATAGCGGAAAACAGCAGCACCGCCCCGACGCCCGCCAGCATCAAGAGGCCGATACCGCGCACCGTGGCACCGGGCATGCCGATCAGCGCGGCGAGGTCCGGCCCGGAAATGGTCAGCCCCATGCCGGCCACAAAGGTAAGGCCAAAGCCAAAGGCGGCGGCCACATAGGCGACCACTTTGGCAATCGCTTCGGGCTCCAGGCCAAAAGGCGAATAGAAGCGGTAACGGACGGACCCGCCGGTCAGCGGGCCAAAGCCGGCGATGTTGCCAACGGCGTAGGCACAGAAGCTTGCCAGCGCCACCAACCGGTAGGGCAATTTTGCCCCGGCGAAGTGAAGCGCATGCACGTCATAGATGGAAAGGGCCAGGAAACTGCCGCTGGTGAACAGCAGAGCAAGACCGACCCGCGACCAGGAGGTGTCCTCGATGGCCGTGATGAGGTCATCGTAGACCACGGTCGACAACAGGCGCGACAGCGCCAGCACCGACAGACCGACGATCAGCAGCGCGACAACAGCGACAATGACCGGCTTCAGCCGGGCAAGGCGGCCGGGCTGATCGGAAGAAACCTCCGGAGGCTCCGTTGGAACTGCAGCGAGCATAATCAACCTGGAAAAGTAAAAGCTGGGCGAATGCCCTACTAGGGGCGCCTTATGTTGCGCGATTGCGTCAATCAAACGGCGGGCGACCAAGGCGATCTTTAATTCCGCGTAATGTTGGCGATTGTTTCAGGATCGGGAATCCTCGAAAACAGAGCGATGATTCCAAAGGCTTGCAAATCCATGATAGCTCAATCCCCCAGCGCCGCCGTCCTAATCATTGGCGACGAGATTCTTTCCGGCCGTACCCGCGACAGCAATTCCGGCCACATCGCCGCCTTTCTGACCGAAATCGGCGTCGACCTCAAGGAAATCCGCGTTGTCCCCGACGAAGAAGACCGTATCGTAGCAGCACTCGATGCACTCCGGGCGGCCTATACGTATGTCTTCACCACCGGAGGCATCGGGCCGACTCACGACGACATCACCGCCGACGCGGTGGCCAAGGCGTTCGGCGTCGCCGTAGAGTATCATCCCGACGCTGTCGATATCCTGCGGCAGCACTATGTCGCCCCGGAGGAACTCACCGAGGCACGGATGCGGATGGCCCGCATCCCTGTTGGCGCGACTCTCATCGACAACCCCGTCTCCAAGGCACCGGGCTTCCATATCGGCAACGTGTTCGTCATGGCTGGCGTGCCGAAGATCATGCAGGCCATGCTGCTCGGCATCGAGAAGGAACTCGAAGGCGGCGTGCCCGTGCAATCGATCACTGTCGACTGCCCGTTCGGCGAAGGCGTCATCGGCACCGCGCTCGGCGAGGTGGCCAAAGCGCATCCGCTCGTTTCCATCGGCAGCTACCCGATCCTCGCCGCTCGCAACTTCTCGACCAAGCTGGTGATCCGCTCGCGCGAACCATCGGCACTCGCCGCGGCCAAAATGGCGGTCGAAGCCATGCTGGCGACCATCGCCCACGACAAAGCCGGGGATAGCACTCTCACCGACTATTGAAATCCGCGCCAATCGGGCATTTGAGAAAGCCCGACGCTTGATCACGATGAGGATCGCCACCATGTCCCCGCAAGACGCCCAGCCGCTCGCTCCCAAGGCGTTCCCGGTTTCCTGGGACCAGTTCCACCGCGATGCCCGAGCGCTCGCCTGGCGGCTCGCTGGCCTTGGCGAATGGAAGGCCATCGTCTGCATCACCCGCGGCGGCCTGGTGCCGGCGGCTATCGTGGCGCGCGAGCTCAACATCCGCATCATCGAGACGGTCGGCATCGCCTCCTACCACGACTATACCTCGCAAGGTGAGCTGCAGATCATCAAACAGGTAAGCCGGGACGTCATCGACCTTGAAGGTGGCGAGGGCGCCAGTGTCCTGATCATCGACGACCTCGTCGACACCGGCAAGACGGCCCGTATCGTCCGCGACATGCTGCCGAAAGCGCATTTCGCCACCGTCTACGCCAAGCCAAAGGGCCGCCCGCTGGTCGATACCTTCATCACCGAGGTCAGCCAGGATACGTGGATCTACTTCCCCTGGGACCTGGGTTTTGCCTTCCAGCCGCCCATTTCCAGGCAGGGAAACGATTAAACCGCTAAAATTTCGTGCACCTTGTAAACGTTTGATTCGTTAGACTTTAGGCTGGATTGACCGATCTACGGTTGTCCGGCCTAAAAACGCTTGGCCCGATTCTCGCCGCATTTTTCCCTGTTCTGAGCCTCCGTCGCTGATCGCCGGTAACCACCGGTGGTCCCTATGGAGGCTCGTCCGCGCTGCCAACGCGGGTTGGAACAGGATTGACTGCATGCATTTCAAAACAAGCGCCACAAGCGCTTTTTTCACGGCCGCCCTAGCGGTCGCGTTTTTTCACCAGGCGGCGCCGGCTCAGGCACAATGCGGTAAGGCGTCTTGGTACGCCGAACGTGGACGCACTGCGAGCGGTGAACCCATGAGGCCAGGGGCCCATACTGCCGCCCACCGTACCTTACCTTTCGGGACCCTCGTCGAGGTCCAGAACCTGAGAAACGGCCGCACCGTGGTGGTGCGCATCAATGATCGGGGTCCGTTTGCCAAGGGTCGCGTGATCGACCTGGCGCGCGGCGCGGCCAATGAAATCGGCATGGTCGGCTCAGGAACAGCCAGCGTCCGTCTGTCGGTCGTCGATGAAAAGGGCATGCGTGCCCCGGCGATGTGCGGCTGAGACAGCCTGCCCATAGAGAACGGCGCTCCGGTCTTCCCAAGACGGAGCGTCGTCCCTCTTCAGTCTGCTCTGTCCGACCGACCACCCTGCCGATCGACGATCTCGCCGAGCAGACGTTACTCGACCTTGTCGTGCCGAAAGCCATTGGCGGCGCTCGGCATCACCTCACCCGCGCACGCAATGCCAAGCGGCGGGTCTCGCGGACGGCTTCGTCCAGTGCATGCCACCGATGCTTGTTCAGTTCGATATTGAAGATCGTTTCCTTGGGAAAATCGGCAAGAGTGACGATGTCATCGAACGGCAGGTTGCCCCAGCCAACCGGCAGATGCAGGTCGCCGACACCGAGGCCCAGCGCCTCCTGCTGGGTGTGAACCGGGATGTTGTTGGTGCGCCCGAAGCTGTCGTGAATGTGGACATGCTTGGCGAGTGGAATAAGCGGCGCGACCTCTTCCATCAGGTCAAGTCCGACGCTGTCGCAGTGCAGTGCCGCGTGGCTGATGTCGAGGCAGGCCCTTATGTGCGAGTGGTCAAGTTCGCGCAGTTCGGCCGCCAGCTCCGAGGCCGAAGCCGTGAGGCGATTGCCCTTTTCGGCAAAGATATTTTCCACGCAGACGATGACACCGGCCGCCCGAGCCTCGTCTGCCAGCATCAGAAGCGTTTCGCATTCCTGGGCGCGCAACCGTTCGATCTGAGGCTTGGCGAGAGTGGGCGCGCAGAAACCGGTGTGCACGACCATATGCTCGCAAGCAAGTTCCGAGGCGATCGTCAGATGCGCCCTTGCCAGGTTCTGATGGAGCTTGAGATAGACGGGATCGCACATGAAGTTGATGCCGATGGCGGCATGAGCGCTATAGGCGAACGGACGCCCGCTCACCGCCCGACGCAGTTCCTCAAGGCGAGCCGGCATGACGCGACCGTCAATCACCAGTTCCATCCACAACAGCGGTAGCTCGACGGTGTCGGTCCCCACCTCTTCGAGGCGATCCAGGCTTTCGATGATCGTCGAAGGCAGGCCATTGGCGGATTCGGCGGAAGCCCCGACCCGGATGGCGGCAGCGGTGTTTGGCATGGTCTCTTCCATTGCATGAGGTTGGATCGGCAGCGTCCACGAGAAGCCCTCGTCGGATGGACTGCCCACTGGGGGTCGATGGGAGGCGGGCCCGAGGGCCGGCTCAGTGCCTGACTCGAAATTCGCTGGGGCGAGGCAGCTGGCGACGGCTTCGAGAACCGGAGCGGAGCGAACTCCCTGTTCGTGAGCACCGGAAGCGCAGAAGACTAAGCCAGATGCCCGCCCCAGTAGAGTTCCGGGCCAGGCGCTCAGAGCTTGCCCATGCCGGCGGCCATAACGTCATCGCGCATGATGCGGCTGGTCAGCATGAAGATCAGGAAAACTGGCAACAACAGGATGAGGCAGACGACCGAGGCCACCGGCACCACCAGCCCCGCGCCGGACAGATTGATGTAAAGCCGGGTTGTCAGCGTATGGACAATGGGAGCGCCGACGATGAAGGTCCGCTCGAACTCCTCGAAGCTGCCGATGAAGGACAAAAGACCGGCGGCCAGCATGGCCGGAACGCTGAGCGGGATGAGAATATGGCGGACCACCGCGATGCGGTTGGCCCCCAGTGTCCGCGCCGCCGCGATGAGATCGGAGGGTATGGCCTCAAAACCGCTCGCCAGAATGCGGATGGTCATCGGCAGCACACCGGCCACCTGAATGATGATGACGCCAAGCATGGTGTAGGCGAGATCGAGCTTGAGAAACACGCGCCCCAGCCCCACCGCCACGACAATGCCCGGCACGATGAGGGGCGCGAGGACGAAAATCTCCACCACCTTCTTCAGCGCGAATTCGTAACGCGCCAGCGCCCAGGCCGTCGGCATGGCGATGATCATCGTGGCGAAGGTGACGACGACCGTAATCACCAGACTGTTGATCGCCGCCGACTTCAGCGACGGATCGCTCAGGAACATGAGCCAGTGACGCGCGGTATAGCCATCCGGCAGCAGGCTCGGCGGAAACCAGCCGTCCGACACCGACCACAGCACGATGATGCCGAGCGGCAGGCCGAGCATCAGGAGGACACAGAACAGCGCGGCAAACGACAGCAGAAGGCCGCGCGAGCGGAGGGAGTGAATCAGCATCATCTTGAATTTGCCGCCTTGCCTGCGCCGAAGGCCGCGGCCGTCAGCGTGTAGTAGGCAGCCAGCACGACGAAGGCTGCCAGGATCAGCACGGTTCCCATGGCATAGATCGCCATCCAGTCACCCTCGCGATAGGAATCGTACATCAGGATCGACAGCGGCAACGGATAGGCGGGGCCCAGCAGACTGGGGGCCGCGAAATTGCCCAACGACTTGACGAAACAAAGCAATGTAGCGGCGGTAATACCCGGCATGGCGAGCGGAAGCTGCACCGCCCAGAAGGCACGTAGCCGTGTAGCACCAAGGCTGCGCGCCGCACTCACCGTATCGCTTGGAATGGCGCCGAACGCACCGGCGATGATCAGCGTCATGAACGGCACGTCTTTCCAGAGCGTTGCCAGGATGACGCCGATACCGAAGGGATCGCGGACGATCTTGCCGATGCTCCAGCCGCCCAGCATCAGCAGACGGTCTACGAAACCGCCCTGCTCGAATAGCGTCAGAACCAGGAAGGCAGCCACGATCGCCGGCACGGCGAGCGGCAACTTATAAAGCCCGTTCAATAGCTTGCGACCGATAAAGCTCTTTTGCAGCAATAGCGCCAAGGGGATGGCGACGAACAGCGTCAGCATGGTCGGCGCGATCGCGTAGTAGAGCGACATCATCAGGCCCTTGCGGTATTTCGCCTGAGCGAAAATGTCCGAAAGCGGCATCAGCGTGAAGCCGGGACCATCGGCGCCGAGACCGAACGCCCCCACCACCGCCCAGAACAGCGGCAGGCCGAAGGTCGCCAAGAGAACGCCGATCCCGGGCAACAGGAGCAGGAAAAGGTGAAGCCGATCGCTGCGCATCATTGCGCCTCCACGGCCGCGCCGGTCAGCCCCGGCAGCTCCGCCGCCAGAAGAGAGACGGGCGTATCGACGGTCACCGACACGCGCGTCCCTTCGGCAAACGGGGCGGTGCTGCCGTGGCGAGCCCGCAGCAGGCGATCGCCGATGCGAACGGTGTAGTGAACATCCGCGCCCATGAAGGTTGCCGCAGTGACGACCCCGGGGCCAGCGGGATCGGCGGCCAGCGTAAGGCACTCCGGCCGCAACGAAATCTCACCGCACCCTTGCGATTTTTCGACAAGGGCGACCGATCCACCCCAGGGCAGATGCGCCTGGCTGCCATCCACCTTCACGGGAACGATGTTGGTATGGCCGAAGAACAGCGCGGTGAACCGCTGGCGCGGCCGCATGTACAGCGAACGCGGCGCGCCACTTTCCACCACCTGACCATCCTTCATGACGATGATCCGGTCGGACATGCTCATCGCCTCGCTCTGGTCATGCGTGACGTAGAGCGTTGTCGACCCGGTCCGCCGATGGAGCGCCATCAGCTCTTCGCGCAGGGTTTCCCTGAGCTTGGCATCCAGATTGGAGAGAGGTTCGTCGAGCAGCAGCAGTGCCGGCTGGACCACCAGCGCGCGCGCCAACGCGACACGCTGTTGCTGGCCACCTGAGAGTTGGCGCGGCGAGCGCGTGACGAGAGTTTCGAGACCGCAAATGGCGACCACCTGGGCGAAACGGCGCTTGCGCTCCTCCTTCGGCACTCGCTTCATCTTCAGCCCGAACAGGATGTTGTCGGCAACGCTCATGTGCGGAAACAACGCGTAGGATTGGAAGACGATCGCGATGTCGCGACGCTCTGGCGGCAAGCGGGTAATATCCTTGCCGCGCAGCAGGATCCGCCCTCCACTCGGTTCGGTGATGCCGGTGATGATGCGCAGCAGGGTCGACTTTCCACACCCCGACGGGCCGAGAATGGTGACGAACTCACCTTTCTTCACCGCAAACGAGGTGGGAAGGAGTGCCCGCGTTCCGACAAAGGCCTTGGAAACGTCTGCGACGTCGAGTTCATTCGCCTGTGTCGTCACGGCGGCCACTCCCCCTGTCTTTCTTAGTTCTCGAGAACCTTGGCCGCAAAGGCATCGCGGACAACCTTGGACATGACCGGATTGGGGCTGGAAATCTGCCGTTCCGCGAACATCTTGGTGGGGAGCAGGAACTTCCGCACGTCCGCCGGGATCAAGCTATCGTCAAGACCGGTCTTCGGCGACCGCGAGGCAAAGCCGATCAGCTTCCAGGCCTGATGTTCCGGCGCCAGCATCTCGTCCATGAACAGAAGAGCTGCCGCGAGATTATCGGTATTGGCGGCAATGAACGCACCTTCCGCGCCACCGGTCTGGCCACCCTCGAGGATCGTCACGCGAATGGTATCCGGCAGCTGCTTGCCCTTGATGTAGGAGAAGGTCAGATCCTCCCAGGCGGTGCCGATCGAGGCGACGCCATTGGCCATCAGGTTCAGCGTGTCGGTGTTGCCGTTGGTGATCTGGGCGGTTTTGAGCAGCGTCTTGAAATAGTCCCAGACCGGCGCAAAGCACGGGCTGTCATTGACCAGCGCTTTCGACTGCGCTTCGTTGCTGGTGAGGTCCATGAATTTCCCGACGCATTCGGCGGACATCTTCTGCCTGGCGACCGAGGTCAGGAAACCACTGCCCGAACCGCCACGCAGCGGCGAAGTCACCGCCACCTTTCCCGGATGCTGCTCGGAATAGGCGAGCAGTTCGTCGAAGGTCTTCGGCGCCTCGTTCACCATCGCCGAATTGAAGGCGATCACCGTCTGGTTGGCGTGGAAGGGAACGTAGGCGCCGCCATGGGCGATCCCCCGATAGGTACGGGCATACTTGGGATCGATGTCCGCCGCGTTGGGCAGCAGGTCGACCAGGCGAATGTTGGCGATTTCATTGAGATCGGCCGGCAGATCGGACGAGAAATAGGCATCCATCGGCGACGGCTTGCCTTCCTTGAAGGTCGCATCGAGCTGCGGCAGGCCGACGTTGGACTCCACCGAGTTGAAATTGACCTTGATGCCGTACTTCTTCTCGAAAGACGGGATGACCTGCTGCTGGTAGACGACCAGCGGTGCCGGCGGCCAATAGCTGTAGAAGGTCAGACTGCCCTTTGCCTTGGCGAGCGGCACCAGCGTCTCATAGAAATTGGCGCGGGTGAGCTTGTCGAGCGGCACCGAAGTGTCGGTGACGTTGAATTTTTCGCCAAAAGCCGGAGATGCGACATCGGCGGCAAGAGTGGCCGTCGACATCAGCGCCAGAAGGACGGCGGAGGCGACGAGGGACGTGGAGGACATGACGGGCTCCTTGAGAGACGGACTACGCTCGGATGGCGCCCATGCCTTAACGGCCGTGAGTGACATTTTCTTTACAGAAAGAAAATTAGTGGCGATATTGTTTCCGGTCGTCCGATCCGGCATCACTGAAGCCGGTTCGCCCTCTTTGCCATGGGAATTTCATGCTGCAGCCCAGCTTCTCCTTAGGCCACAATCATCGGCGTATTCTGGAGACATTGCGGCTCTATGGCCCGATGCCGCGCATCGAGATCGCCGATCTCACCGACCTCCAGCCCGCCACTCTGACACGCCTCAGTCAGGACCTGATCGATTGGGGAATGCTGGAAGATGTCGACTTCGAAAGCGTTCTCCAACCCCGCTCTGTCGCCAAGCGCAAGACCCGCCTTCTGCGCCTAAACCGCGACAGACTGCGGATGGCCGGCATCGCCTTCACCGTGGATCGGATTGCTGTTTCTCTCAGTTCCCTGACCGGCGAGGTTATCGCCGAGCGCATGGTGGAGACCGAGATACGCGATCCCGAGGCAGCCGCGACAATGACCGCCGACATCGTTCAGGATCTGCTGGAAGGGGCTGGCGTGGATCGGCGGCAACTGCTGGCCGCCGGCGTCTCGCTGCCGATCAATTTGACGGACAACCAGCAGCGCTTCTTCACGCCGAGCGAATGGCCGCTGTGGCGTGGCAGCAAGCCGCGTCAGATCTTCGAAGAGGCCCTGGGCGTTCCAACCTGGGTTGAAAACGACGGCCACGCGGCAGCGCTTGCCGAAGCCTATTTCGGTGCCGGCGCCCAGATGGAGAATTTCTGCCTGATCTACTTCGGCTACGGTCTTGGTGGGGGCAATATCCTGCATCGTCGCCTGTTTCGCGGCTCGTTCGGAAATGCGGCGGCGTTCGGCGGTCACTTTCCCCAGGATATGCCGCGCCCGACCGGGCGCGACCTGATGCGATATCTGGCTGAGCTCGGCGAAAACCACCGCAGCCTGTTCGACTTGCCCGAGGCACTGGGCACCGACGCGCGCATCGAAGGCTGGCTGCGCCGAGCGACATCGCAGCTCGCTCCGCTCGTCCATCATGCTCAGATGCTGCTTGATTGCGAAG
Source organism: Pleomorphomonas sp. PLEO (assembly GCF_041320595.1). Taxonomy (NCBI): domain Bacteria; kingdom Pseudomonadati; phylum Pseudomonadota; class Alphaproteobacteria; order Hyphomicrobiales; family Pleomorphomonadaceae; genus Pleomorphomonas; species Pleomorphomonas sp. PLEO. Next base: position 2,835,998 of record NZ_CP166625.1, on the reverse strand, counting down.
CGATCATCCTGGGAGGCCTGCTGCCCCGCAGCGTGCTGGACGCCCTGGCGGACCAGCTGCGGGCTCTGGTGAGCGGGCATCCGTCCGACACCAAGATCGTCGTTTCGCACATCGACCGGGAGCATTTTCATCTCGGTGCAGGCAGTATCCCGCTCTACGAGGTCAGCGCTCCTCACAAATATCGCGGCCGTGCGGTGAAAGGCGTCTGACTGAGGGACAGCCTCACCGCATGCGATTGAAGCATCGGCCCGATGGACAGCCCCCGGTTCCGGACGGGACGGAGCCGGGGGCTGTGGCTCAGGCGCCCGCCAGCGCGGCCGCCGATGACCAGTTGCCATGCAGCGACATGCGCAGCCGGAACGGGATCTTGATGCGTGCGACTGGCCCCGCCGCCATTTTCAGCGAGTCCAGCACTATGAGCTCGGTATTCGCGCCGTTGAGATGGTTCAGCAGCGCGATCACATAGCCGTCTCCCTCGGGCGCATCCGCCGCGCGCGGTACGAAAATCGGCTCCTGGAAGCATTGCGCGTTGCCGGGATACCAGGCATCGGTCTCGCCGGTCTTCACGTTGATATGGGCCAACTGGTTGAAGAACTGGAACGGCCGCTCACCCAGGCTTTCGTCGAACGGCAGCCTGGGGTCGAAGGCGAGCACGAAGCCATGCTCGTAGGGCTTGCCGGTGAAGCGTTCGTCGCAGCGCGGGAACTCGCAGGGGAAGGCTGTCAGCGGGCGCGGCTGAAGGGCGTGTTCGTCGGCTCGGGAATCGCCCGGCCCGTTGAGATTGAACGTCCAGCGATTGAGCTGCGAACTCAGCGTCTCCGGCAGCGGCACCGAGCCATCGGCCTGCGGGAAGAAATAAAAGACGTTCCCCGAGGTGACCGGCATGTCGACCTGCAACACGCCGTCTTCCTCGAAGGAATTGAGCGTGTGCCCCTGGAATCCGTTCTTCGGGCCGTAGAACCACATCACGTCCTCGGCGCTGCCGTCGCGCGGCAGGACCCCGAAAAGCTGCGGCAGATCCGATTGCCACTGGAAATGCTGCCCGCCCGCCTTCATCCGCTCGACGTCCACGGTCAACGGGATGAGTGGGAAGACGACATGCCGGGCGGTGATGGCGAAGTCGTGGATCATCGCCGCGTAGGGCGCCTTGAACCAAACTTCCTTTTTCAGCTTGCCGCCGGCGTCGATCTCGAAATAGGCGATATCCGGCGTTCCATCGCCCTTCGCTTCATAGGCAAAGCACAGAAGATCGCCATTGTCGGGGTCGACCTTGGGATGGGCGGTAAAGGTGGCCGACTTGATCTGACCGTTGAAATCCCAGATGCCGAGTGTCTCCAGCGTCTCCGGATCGAGTGCATAGGGAAGCGCGTCCTCCTTCATCGCCAGCAGCACGCCGCCGTGGAACAGCACGGTGGTATTGGCCGTCGTGTTGTTCTCCGCCGCCAGAGGATCGTTGGTGTAGACGTTGCGGTAGACGCCGTTGAGAGAACGGCGTTCGCGCCGCTGCGCCGCCAGCCGGTCGGTCTGAACATAGCGCCGACGCAGGCTGACATGGCCATTTTCGAACTTGAACGCGGAAACGAGGCCATCGCCATTGAAGAAAATGTCCTTGCCGAGCATCGGCGGATAATAGGAGTCCGGCGAGACCTGGAAGAAGGTGCCGTTGATTGCCGAGGGCAGCGTGCCCTCGATCTCCAGATCGAAGATCTGCGTCTCGATGCGGCTCGGCTTGTAGAGGCCGGTGAATTCGGGGATTTCGGGGAAGGTCATGCTCATGGTCTTGGCTCCTATGAGTGGTCTGGCGTACGACGTGACAAAGGTCGGAATGGATTGGCGCGCGGCCCCTGCCCCGCGCCGATCCGCTGGTCTGCCGTCAGCTGCTGATCCAGCCCCTGTTCTTCCCCCCACTCGAACATCTGCGACGAAGCGGCAGCCGTGCCGGCTTCGGATCGGCCTTTTGCCGTTCCGCCCGAGGCGTCGTGAGAACGCGCGACACGTTCCTCGCACTGGCTTGGCCTAGACGCGTCGTTCACGAAGGGGGACTCCATAACTGAACGGTACCGTTTAGGTATATGTCCGTACTTTCCTGGATGTCAATATTTCTATACGGTATCGTTCAGTTAAATTTTTCGTGTGCCGACGAGGCGCGCGGCATGGCCTGGCGAGAGAGGCGACCGACAATGCGAAGGAAGACCGAGGATCGGCGGCTGGGCTTTGTCAGGGCGGCCGGAAAGCTATTTATCGAACGAGGATTTGGCGCCGTTTCCATGGAAGCCGTCGCCGCCGAGGCGGGTGCCTCCAAGGTCACGCTCTATGGCTACTTCCCCAGCAAGGAAGCGCTGTTCGAAGCCTTCGTGAACCTGGCGGGCGAAGGTGGGCTGGAAGAGATGGAGGCCGCCAAGGCGGGCGGCGACCTCAGAGAAACCCTCCGCCAGCTTGGCACGGCCTATCTCGACCTAGTGACCCGGCCGGATGTCGTCGAGGCGAACCGCCTGATCATGGGCGAGGCCGGACGGCAGCCCCAGCTGAGCCGGATATTTTATGAGAACGGTCCGCGTAAGACGTTGATCGTCATTTGCGAAACAATCGGATCGCTGATGGAAAGGGATCTATTAAGGCGCGCCGATGCTCGGCAGACAGGGCTGTATTTCAAGTCACTGTGCGAGGCCGGGCTCGTGGAACGCCAGCTATGGGGCCTCGACGGGGTGCCCCATGAGCAAACCCGACAGGTCGCGGTGGAGGACGCGATCAACGTGTTTCTCGCCGCCTTCGGCACCAGATAGCCAGCCGCGCCAGCCCCCCGATCACCATCCGAAATCTTCAGTTCGGAAACGATGGGCTGTTGCCTAGATCGTCCAATAGGCCGCCTTGGCCGCAAGCCGATCACAAGTTTTGGGCGCGTGGCTTGCCGCGATTTTGCGAAACATATAAAGCCAGACTCAACGCGGACGTGGCGAAACTGGTAGACGCAAGGGACTTAAAATCCCTCGGCTTAGGTCATGCGGGTTCGAGCCCCGCCGTCCGCACCAAGCCCCTGCAGGACCGCGCTCGCCCTCCCGAAAGAAAGATACCGTCGCCATGCCAACGTGAGCGGCAAGCGGAAGAGCCTGAAGAATCGAAAATGAGGGCAGTTAAGGATGGGCAGCGCTGCGTTGTTCGGTGAAAATATCACCTATGTGGTTGATTCATTTGAATCATAAACCTTACGCAAAAATGCGGTTTCCGACCGTGCGGATCCGCGCAAAATAACTTCATATGTAAAGCAATCTTGATCACCAAATGCGACCGGGTTGGCTCTTGCTGGCTCGGTCTTTTGCTAGGTGGGAATGCCACCGCTGTGCTTCAGTTTCTCAGTTTTCTTTGATCTGGGAGAACTTTCTCCGGCCCTTCTTATGAACGCCCGCGCCCCGCTGGCATCGCATCTTCACGCGTCTGGCAAGATGACACCGGTTGGCAAGTAAACCGTTTATATCGCTCCTCCAAGGACTTAAACGTTTTTAGATGGCTTGTGTTTCCAAGCCGAAAGTCTGATCTAGACATCAGGAAATAAATTTTCCGGCGTCGGTCAACCAACTGACACCACACCAGAATTCGCCATCGAGAGCCCGCCTGTCACCGCCTCCGCCAAGGAGATGGAACGGACTGCCATGTCCGGACGAGCCCTCCCTCGTTCCGACAAGGAGACAGAGATGACCGTGATGAACTTCTCCATCCCCCGCACCATCATCTATGGAGAGGGATCGCTCTCCAAGCTGGCCGACCTCAAGGGCAAGAAGGCAGCGCTGGTCACCGGCGGCAGCTCGATGAAGCGCTTCGGCTTCCTTGATCAGGCGATTGCCATCCTGAAGAAGGGCGGCATCGACTCCATCGTCATCGACGGCGTCGAGCCGAACCCATCGGTGGAGACCGTCTGGCGCGGCGCCAAGGCGATGCAGGACTTCGAGCCCGACTGGATCGTCGCCATCGGCGGCGGCTCGGCGATCGACGCCGCCAAGGTGATGTGGTGCTTCTATGAGCATCCCAACCTGACCTTCGAAGACATCATTCCGGTCGGCTCGATGCCGCCGCTCCGCACCAAGGCCCGCTTCGTCGCCATTCCCTCGACGTCCGGCACGGCCTCCGAGATCACCGCCTTCTCGGTGATCACCGATACCAAGAACCACATCAAGTATCCGATCGTCGCCGCCGACATGGTGCCGGATATCGCCATTCTCGACCCTGCCCTGCCGATGGTGATGCCGCCCACCATCACCGCCAACACCGGCATGGACGTCATGTGCCACGCCGTCGAGGCGGTCGCCTCGATCGCCGCCACCTCGTTTACCGACCCCTACGCGGTGGAAGCGATCAGGCTGGTGCTGGAGAACCTCGACAAGGCCTACACGACGCCGGGCGACAAGATGGCCCGCTTCAACATGCACAACGCCTCGGCGCTGGCCGGCATGGCCTTCACCAACGCCTCGCTCGGCCTGGTGCACTCCATGGCCCACAAGATCGGCGGCGAGTTCGGCGTCACCCACGGCCTCGCCAACGCGATCATGCTGCCCTACATCATCGACTTCAACCGGCAGTTCACCGACAAGTATGCCTACGTGGAGCACGTCCTCGGCATCGATGACCTGGCCGAGGCGATCCGCAAGCTCAACAAGCGGCTGGCCATCCCCTCCACCTTCAAGGACTGCGACGAGGTCGACTTCGACGAAGGCAAGTTCAAGAAAGTGCTGAACCGCATGAGCGAGAACGCCTTCGCCGACCCCTGCACGTTGACCAACCCCGGCACGCCCTCGGTGAACGACGTCAAGGCTCTCTATACGGCGGCCTATTACGGCTGAGATCGGTTGACCAACGCGATTTGAAGCGGGCGCGGCATCTCAAGGGTGCCGCGCCCGTTTTCCGTTTGCCGATGATAAGCCGCGAAAATTCGCCCTCCCCCGCAGTTTCCCGGATTGTCCGGCAGGTCGTCGGGAGTTAGAAATGATAATCATTTGCAACAAGGAAACGCGGACGCGAATTGCTGCCGCCGAAGCGCTTCTGGATGGTTTGTCATCGTCTCCGGGCTTTGCTTGGTTGTTCAAGGGGTGACGGTCGCTGGTCGCGCGGCGTCCGTTGTCTTCGTCGCCGCGGATCAGTCACTCCGACCTGCGACGGTGGTGCTTCGGCGGTTTCCGCCAAAACGATCGGTTCCCGCGTTGTCCGTGCGGGCGATCGCATACTTCAGGCCGGATATCCATAAGGGTATCCGGCCTTTTCTTTCACCTGTTGCGACCCGCCCCAGCGCACCGGCAGCCGTGCTCAAATGGCGCTTTGGAATCGCAAACCGATGCTCTAAACAGAACGGAATTCTGGGCGCTCGGGAGATAAAGATGACCTATTGCGTTGGCATCCTCGTCAAGGAAGGCCTGACGATGATCGCGGACACGCGCACCAACGCCGGTCTCGACAATGTTTCCCAGTACAAGAAGCTGCACATCTTCGAAAAGCCGGGCGACCGCATGATCGCGGTGGCCACCGCCGGCAATCTCGCCATCACCCAAGCCGTGCTGTCCTTCCTGAACGAAGGTATCGAGAACAAGGAAACGGGCCAGACGGAAACCATCTGGACGACGCCGTCGATGTTCAAGACAGCCCAGTTGGTCGGCCGCGCCGTGCGTGAGGTCTATCGCATCGACGGCGAAGCGCTGGAGCAGTCCAACGCCGGCTTCGAGGTGACCATGCTGGTCGGCGGTCAGGTGGCCAAGGGGCGTCTTCGCCTGTTCATGGTCTACCGCCAGGGCAATTTCATCGAAGCGACCGAAGACACGCCTTTCCTGCAAATCGGCGAGCACAAATATGGCAAGCCGGTTCTCGACCGCGCCATCACCTTTGCCTCCGACCTCGTCGAGGCGCTCAAGCTCGGTCTGATCTCGATGGATTCGACCATGCGCTCCAACCTTGGCGTCGGCATGCCGATCGATCTGGTGACCGTCAAGCGCGACGCCATCGCCCACGACGTCCTGCATCGCATCGAGCCGGGCGAACCCTATTTCCACGACCTGCGCGAACGCTGGAGCGCGGCACTGCGCGCCGCTTATCGGGCCATCCCCATTCCGCCGTACAAATAGGCTCGGTCACCCGATCTCAAAACGGCAAGTAACCGTGCGCGCCCATCACCGCGGCGAGGATAGCTGGTATTGAGACAAGGCCAATAAAGCGCTGCCGCTGCACCATGCCGGCGAACACCGCGTCGGGCTTGGTTTCAGCCCACTGATCGTTGCGTGGATGCATGTGCAACGGCCCGTAGACAAAACGCATGAACGCCTCGAATCCCCACACCAGCACCATCAGGTGCAGGTACCAGGAATGCGGATCGAGGAACCGTTCCCACATGTCCATCTCGTGCAGCAGGTAGAGGCCGGTGAGCCCCACCAGCACGATCGACCAGCGCGTCAGCTTGCCGAAGGGGTGATGCATCGCCTTGAACAGCTTATGCCGCCCCTCCGGAGGCGCGGCGCGGATGATCGCCGGATGCAGAATGAAGGTGATGAAGAATATCCCGCCGATCCAGAAGGTGACGACCAGCACATGGATGGCACGGACGACGGCGAGCAGATCGAACGGCATGGCATCCCTCCGCCGCCGAGGTTGGCGGCGAAGCGATGTTCGACTTTGGTCGTAGCGGAGGATAGTCCGGCGAACTGCGGATCTAGACCGTTTCCGTGTTCACGGAATCGGTCTAGCTTATTGAATTAACGCATTTTCTTCACGCGAACCGGCACCCACTTCGCTCGAAAATGCTTTAGCCCCTATCTCGGAACCGGTTGGTGATCGGATAGCGGCGATCGCGACCGAAGTTCTTGGTGGTGATCTTGACGCCGGGTGCTGCCTGCCGACGCTTGTATTCGGCGATATAGAGCAGGTGCTCAATGCGGCGCACCGTCGCCTCTTCGAAACCGGCGGCGATCAATTCGGCCACCGTCTTTTCTTCCTCGACGAGACCATTCAGGATGCCGTCGAGCACCGGGTAAGGCGGCAGGCTGTCCTGATCGGTCTGGTTCTCGCGCAGCTCGGCGGTCGGCGCCTTGGTGATGATGCGGTTGGGAATCACCTCGCCGGCCGGTCCCTTGAGGCCATCCGGCCGATGGGCGTTGCGCCATTCGGCCAGCGCGTAGACCTGCATCTTGTAGAGGTCCTTGATCGGATTGAAGCCACCGTTCATGTCGCCGTAGAGCGTGCAGTAGCCGACCGACATCTCGCTCTTGTTGCCGGTGGTCAGAACCATCGATCCGAACTTGTTGGATACGGCCATCAGGATGGTACCACGGGCACGCGACTGGAGATTCTCCTCGGTGGTATCCGACTTCGTCCCCTCGAACAGCGGCCCGAGCGACTTGAGGAAGCCCTCGACCGGATCGGCAATGGCAACGACATCGTAATGAACGCCGAGCAAGGCGGCGCATTGCGCCGCGTCCTCAAGGCTGTCCGCCGATGTGTAGCGATAGGGCAGCATCAGGCAGCGCACCTTGTCCGCCCCGAAGGCGTCCACGGCCATCGCCGCCACCACCGCCGAATCGATACCACCGGACAGGCCGAGCACCACACCGGGGAAGCGGTTCTTCTCGACATAATCGCGAAGGCCGACGACGCAGGCGAGCCAGTTGGCGGCGTGAACCTCCGGATAGGGCGCGACCTCCCCCGGTACGATCCGCCAGCCATCCTCGCCTTCGGCAAGCGTGACAAGCACCATCGCTTCGCGGAAGGCTGGCAAGCGGCAAGCCAACTCGCGGTCCGGGTTGAGGCCGAAGCTGGCGCCGTCGAACACCAAGTCATCCTGGCCGCCAACGGTATTGAGGTAAACCATGGGCAGGCCGCTTTCGACGACACGCGCATTGGCACTATCAAGCCGCTCGCCGAGAACGGTCCAGCGATAAGGCGAGCCATTGATGACGATCAGCAGCTCGGCGCCCGTCTCCGACAAATGCTCGACGACTTCCGGCTTCCAGATGTCCTCGCACACCGGCAGACCGAGACGGATGCCCCGGAAAACCACAGGAACCGGCAGTGGCCCGGGCACGAACACACGCTTCTCGTCGAACACCGAATAGTTGGGCAGGTCGGCCTTGTAGCGCAGAGCCGCGATGGCACCGCCATCGAGAAGAGCGATGGCGTTGTGCAACGCACCGGTCTCGCCCACCCATGGCGTACCAATCAGCACGGCAGGCCCACCGTCGGAGGTCTCGGCCGCGAATTGTTCGATCGCCCGGCGACAATCGCGCTGCACCGCCGGCTTCAGCACCAGATCCTCGGGCGTATAGCCGATAAGGTAGAGCTCAGGCAGCACGACAATATCGGCGCCGAGCCGAGCCGCCTCGGCGCGCGCCTGCCGCGCCTTGTCGAGGTTGCCGGAAATATCGCCCATGACCGGGTTGGCCTGGGCGAGAGCGAGCTTCAGGGTGCGGAAAGATTTTGTCATGATGCCCGTGATTTAGCCAGAAAGCCGGCCCCACGGCAATCAAGATCAGCGGGTCGGCTTGTTCAGAAAATGTGAACGCACGCGAATAAGTTCGCTCGGGCCATCGTGAATGACCTTCGCCGGCGGCACAGCCGGTATCAGCCGATTGCCTTGGCGCGCATAGAGTTGCCGCACTGACGACAGTTCGGCCAGCCTATCATAGAGGCGTCGCGCCGACAGCGGCTTGACGAGAACGTCGTTGGCGCCGAGTTTCACCGCCATCAGCATGCGGCGCTTGTCGGCATAGGCTGTTACCATGACCACGGCGAGGGTCGACACCCGTGCGTCGGGATGGCGGCGCAAAAGATCGAGCAGCGCAGCTCCGTTGCCTGCGGTTCCGAGATTCCAGTCGAGAAGAAGCACGTCCGGCGACTGCGTCATGACCATGCTGAGAGCCTCCGCCTCAGTCGCGGCCTGCAAAATGACGCGTACGCCGAAGGCAGTCAGCATCGTTTCCGCAAGTTTGCGGAAATAGGCGCTGTCGTCGACGACGCCAACGCGCAAAGCATCGAGACGCACATAGGTACCGTGATCCAACGGATCAATCATGAAGCGAAAAACCCTGAGACAACAACTTCCTAGAACGTCTTATCTCCCCTTCCAGACTTGAGGCTTGCCATGGAATAGAGAAAATTTGGTTTATGACGGCAATGCTTTCTGAACCATGGCCCAGATTAAAAAAGGGCGCCCCGCTAAAGGCGCCCTTTTGTTCTTAGATAGGTAGGAAAGCGTCAGCCGACGATTTCGGTCTCGGAGAACCAGTAGGCGATTTCCTGAGCGGCCGTTTCCGGCGCGTCGGAGCCATGCACCGAGTTCTCGCCCATCGACAGCGCAAACTCCTTGCGGATGGTGCCAGCGGCGGCCTTCTCTGGGTTGGTGGCGCCCATCACTTCGCGATTCTTGGCGATGGCATTCTCGCCCTCGAGCACCTGCACCACGGTCGGCGCCGACGACATGAAGTCGACGAGCTCATCGTAGAAAGGCTTGCCCTTATGGACGGCATAAAAGCCCTCAGCCTGCTTGCGGCTCATCCACACGCGCTTGGCGGCGATGACCCGCAGGCCGGCCGCCTCGAGCTTGGCGGTGATGGCACCGGTGAGGTTGCGACGGGTTGCGTCGGGCTTGATCATCGAGAAGGTACGTTCGATCGCCATTGAAATCTGCCCCTTTTATGGTTGGCGGCAAGGCCGGGTCCGGTCGCCGCCGGATCTCTGGTCAGGCCGGCTTATAGCCGTGGGATGACCATGGAGCAAGCGCGGCAAAGCCTCGAAAACCGATGGCAAGTCGACTTTCGTGTCAGGGCATGCGGCTCTGCCCCTTCCCCTCGCTATTATGACAAGGCGGGCTTCACGCCGGAATGGCGTCGGACGCCGGCTTCAGCTCGGCCGTCAGGTCGGCGATGCGTTCGCAGAGGGGAGAGAGTGGACTGCTGCGACGCCAGGCAAGACCAATGTTGCGGTGCGGTTCCGGCTCGGAGAACCGACGGAGGCGCACGCGACCGGCATCGAGCGGCGTCGCCGCCAGAAAAAGTTCCGGCAGAAGCGTGATTCCCTGCCCGGCCGCCACCAGTTGCAGAATGGTGGCCAGCGAGGTGACGCCAGCCCGCGTCAATCGCCGGGCGTCCAGGGCGCCACAGGAGGCGAGCGTCTGGTCGCGCAGGCAATGGCCGTCTTCGAGCAACAGCAGCGCTTCGGTGGGAATGTCGGCCGCCTTGTCGAAGGCGCCGAGCGACAACGGCCCCGCCGCGGGCGTCGCCAGCAGGAACGCGTCGGTGAACACCGGCCTTTCCACAAAGGACGGATCGCCCAGCGGCAGGCTGGCGATGATGAGATCGAGCCCGCCATCCTGCAATTCGCCCACCAGGGTAGCCGTGACGGTCTCTCGCACACCGACCTTCAGCGCCGGAAAGCTCTCGGCAAGGGCCAACAGCAGCTTCGGCAACAGATAGGGGCCAATCGACGGAATGATGCCGAGTCGCAGCGCGCCGGCCGTCGGATCGGCGGCGGCGCGGGCATAGGTCTCGAGGTCTCCCGCCTCGGCCAGAATGCGACGGCCACGCCTGACGATCTCTTGGCCAGTGGCCGTCAACCGGGCGCCCGTGGATATGCGCTCGACCAACTGGCAACCAAGCGCCGCCTCGAGTTCTCGAATCTGAGCCGACAATGCCGGCTGGCTGACCGATACCCGATCGGCAGCCCGGCCGAAGTGGCCCTCAGCGGCGAGCGCATCGAGATAACGCAACTGACGCAGGGTGATCTTCATAAGGAAATCCTATCAGCCCACCCGGACAAAGCAATTGGAATGATTCCAGAAAATGCCGTCATGTCGATGTCAGCAAGGCCAGATCCTCGTTTTGACACCATCGCCCCACAACAGAAAGCCCCGCCATGACTGACAGACCGATCCAGACGACCACCGCCGGCTCGCCCATCTCCGACAACCAGAATTCGCTCACCGCCGGCCCACGTGGCCCGGTGCTGATGCAGGACTGGCAACTCATCGAGAAACTGGCCCACCAGAACCGCGAGCGCATTCCCGAGCGTGTCGTCCACGCCAAGGGCTGGGGCGCTTTCGGCGAACTGACGGTCACCCACGACATCACCCGCTACACCCGCGCCCGCCTGTTCTCCGAGGTCGGCAAGAAGACGCCGCTGCTGCTGCGCTTTTCGACCGTGGCCGGTGAACTCGGCGCCGCCGACGCCGAGCGCGACGTACGCGGCTTTGCCCTGAAGTTCTACACCGAGGAAGGCAACTGGGATGTCGTCGGCAACAACACGCCGGTGTTCTTCGTCCGCGATCCGCTGAAGTTCCCCGATTTCATCCACACCCAGAAGCGGCATCCGCGCACCAACCTCCGTTCGCCCACTGCCATGTGGGATTTCTGGTCGCTGTCGCCCGAAAGCCTCCACCAGGTCACCATCCTGTTCTCCGATCGGGGCCTGCCGACCGACGTTCGTCACATCGACGGCTTCGGCTCGCACACCTATTCGTTCATCAACGAGGCCGGCGAGCGATTCTGGGTGAAATTCCATTTCAAGACGCTGCAGGGCCACCGCCATTACACCAATGCCGAGGCGGCGGAGTTGGTCGGCCGTACCCGCGAATCGACTCAGGAAGACCTGTTCGGCGCCATCGAGGCCGGCGACTATCCGCGCTGGAAGTTCTTGGTTCAGATCATGCCGGAATTGGACGCGGAGAAGACGTCCTATAATCCGTTCGACCTCACCAAGGTCTGGCCACATGCCGACTATCCGTTGATCGAGGTCGGCACCTTCGAACTCAACCGCAACGCCGACAACTATTTCGCCGAAATCGAGCAGGCCGCCTTCTCGCCGTCCAATATCGTGCCCGGCGTCGGCTTCTCGCCCGACAAGATGTTGCAGGCCCGCATCTTCTCCTATGCCGATGCCCATCGTTACCGGCTCGGCACTCATTATGAGGCGCTGCCCGTCAATGCGCCGAAATGCCCCATCCATCACTATCACAAGGACGGCGCCATGAACTTTATGCCCAACAAGCCCAATCCGGACGCCTATTACGAGCCCAACAGCTTCGGTGGCCCGCGTCAGGCACCGGAATTCCGCGAGCCACCGCTCAGGATCTCCGGCGATGCCGACCGCTACGACCACCGCGAGGGCAATGACGATTATTCGCAGGCCGCCGCGCTGTTCCGCCTGTTCGACGATGGTCAGAGGCAGCGGCTCTTCCACAACATCGCCGCCGCCATGGCTGGCGTGCCGCTTGAGATCGTCGAACGCCAGCTCAGCCATTTCGAAAGGATCGATCCGGCCTACGCGGCGGGTGTCCGGCAGGCCCTTCGCATCGGCTGAATAGGGCGGCCAAACGCCAACAAAAAAGCCCGGCCGGGAAATCCCCCGCCGGGCTTAATTTGCTTGCAGACTATCGGTTGGCTCAGGGCTTGGTGGCGTTACCGGAGGCGGCGTTCTGCGCGTCCAGCAGCTTCTGCTGAGCTTCCTTGGCCTTACGCTGCACCTCGGTGGCGAGCTGATCGCGCTGGCGCTGGAGAGCAGCCGTGTCGATCGCCGGGCCTTCGTAGGAGGAGGTGAAACCACCGAGCGAGATCGGGAAGTTCAACGCCTTCGCCTGCTGGTTCTGCGTGGTGATGATCAGGTCCTTGCCCTTCTTCATCGACGCGGTGAAATCGTCGGTGATCGGGATCTCGGCGAAGCAGGCATTGGGCATGCAGATGGTGAACTTGCCCGGCACCTGGGTGTTCTGATCGACCTGCACGCGGATGCCCGGCTGGATCAGCATGGCGACCGGCGTCTGCACCAGAAGGATCTTGCGCGTCTCGCCGTCCACCTCACGTATGCCGGCCGAGGCCAAGAACTGGCCACTGTCGGTCCGGAGCTCGCGAACCGTGAAGCAGACCTGCTTCTTGGTACGGGCGTCTTCGCCGCAGAGCTTGTTCCAGGGGTTGTCCGCACCGGCATCGGTGGCAGCACCGGCGGCGGCAGCCGCGGGCGCGGCGGTAGGCTTGTCCTGAGCCAGGGCCGCCGTCGCCGACAAGAGCAGCGCCGCAACGCAACCCAGAGTTCTAAAAGAAAAAACTGTTGCCATTCGCCCAATCCTTTGCATGCGTCGATCCGGAGGCACACATCTGTGGCGCTACCGATCGTCTGATTTCGATCGACTTGTCAACAGCGCTTCGCGCAATCCGAACCCGAGGAAGCCTGCCGAAAGTGACTTTTCTCCGCCCTGCGGCACGCGGGGCTCACCCCACCCCCCATTCGGAAGTCGCAGAACCCGATGACCGCAAATTTAGGCAACACGGTGGCTCGGCGGCAATAGAGGGAAAATCGTCGTCCGTTCATGCGGTTCGGCGGTGGACCAAGTGCCATTTGCGCCAAAAATCATCGGTCTCGGCGGAAGGACGTGTTAACCTCTGGGAAAGATTCGCTTCCACACGGAGCCCGTTTGTATGTCTGGCGTCATGACTCGCCGCGTTTTTTGTCTTGGTACCGTCGGCGCCGGCCTTCTTATGTCACTACCGGCCCGAGCAGCATCGGTGCACGGTATTGCCATGCATGGCGAGCCCGCCCTGCCCGCCGACTTCGACCATCTTCCCTATGCCGATCCCGCCGCTCCCAAAGGTGGCACGTTTGCGCTTGGCTTTCCCGGCTCGTTCGACAGCCTCAATCCCTTCATCGTCAAGGGCAACGCGCCGCGCGGCCTTTCCGACGCGCTTTACGGCAACAACGTCTGGGACACCCTTCTCTATCGCACCGCCGATGAAGCCTTCGCGCTCTACGGCCTTCTCGCCGAGGGCGTCGAGATGCCGGCCGACCGCGGCTGGGCCGAATTCACGCTCAATGCCGGCGCTACTTTTGCCGACGGCCAGCCGGTGACGGTCGATGACGTGCTGTTCACCGTCGATCTTTTGAAGAACAAGGGACGGCCGGTCTACAAGCGTCGATTCGACAAGGTGGTGTCGGTCGATCGCGTCGGTGAGCGCACCTTGCGCTTTTCCTTTGCCGACGGTGCCGACCGCGAGCTGCCACTCCTGATCGGCGGCTACACGCCCATCCTGCCCCGGCACGCGGTGGACCCCGATACCTTCGATCAATCTTCGATGAAACCGATGATGGGCTCCGGCCCCTATCAAGTGGCCAGCGTCGACGAGGGCCGGCAGGTAGTGCTGAAGCGCAACCCGAGCTATTGGGCTAGGGAATTGCCCATTAAGCGCGGCCTCGACAATTTCGACGAGATCCGCATCGAGTATTTCAAGGACAGCACCGCCTATTTCGAGGCCTTCAAGTCCGGCGCCTTCGACGTCAACATCGACAACGATCCCGGCCACTGGGCCAAGGCCTACGACTTCCCGGCGGTCAAGGACGGCCGTGTCGTCATGGAGAAGGTTCGGAACGGTTCGCCCAAGGGCATGACCGGGTTCGTCTTCAACACGCGGCGAGAGTTCTTCAAGGACGCCCGTGTCCGCGAGGCGCTGACGTTGCTGTTCGACTTCGAAGCCATCAATCGCACGCTCTACTATGGCGCCTACGCCCGCAGCGGTTCCTATTTCGAGGGATCCAGCCTGTCGGCGATCGGTGTTGCCGCTTCCGACGCCGAAAAGGCCTTGCTCGCCCCGTTTGAGGACCAGGTGAGGCCGGACGTCATGGCCGGCACCTATGCGCCGCCGGTCAGCGACGGTTCGGGCCGCGACCGCAAGGCGCTACGTGCGGCCCTCGACCTCCTCGGACAGGTTGGCTGGAAACTCGACGGTCGTCAGTTGGTCGATGCGAACGGTAAGCCCTTTGCCTTCGAGTTCATGGCCAAAGTGCCCGACGAGGAGCGCCTCGCCCTCTCCTATCAGGCGACGCTCAAGCTGATTGGCATCGACATGTCGGTGCGGCTCGTCGACTCGACGCAATATTACGACCGCCAGAAAAGCTTCGACTTCGACATGCTGCAAATGCTCTGGATGGCGTCGCTGTCGCCCGGCAACGAACAGGTGAATCGCTGGTCGCAGAAGGCGGCGGTCACCGAGGGCACCTTCAACTATGCCGGCGCATCGAGCCCAGCCATCGATGCCATGATCGACGCGTTGCTCGCCGCCACCGGACAGACGGAGTTCGAAACCGCCGTGCGTGCGCTCGACCGCGTGTTGATCTCCGGTCTCTACTGCGTCCCGCTATTCCACCTGCCCGAAGATCTGGTCGCTCGCTGGACACGCATCCACCGGCCGGACGCGACGGCGCTAACCGGCATTCAACCGTCCGCCTGGTGGGCGGACGTCAAGTCCTAACGCCCAAAAGTCCTGAAATCCGGGGCCAACAGGGAAACGAGCGATGATCCTGACGTCCGAACAACGAACCGAAGCCTACGTCGCATCCGGCGCGTGGAACAACGTCACGCTCTGCGATTTGCTGCATCGCTCCGCCGCTGTCGCGCCCGAGACGATCGCCTTCGAGGATGTCGGCGTTGGCGCCGTGCCAGGCCTCTCCGCCCGCTACGGCTTCGCCGACGCTGAAAAGCGCGTCAATGGCCTCGCCGCCTTCTTCGCCGCCGTCGGCCTTCGGCCGGACATGGTGCTCGGCATCCACCTGCCACCCTGCGCCGACGCCGCCATCATCCTGTTCGCTGCGCTGAAAGCCGGCCTCGTTGTGGCGCCGCTCCCCATTTACTGGACCAAGTCGGAAATCGAGGCGGCCATCGAATCGGCGTCGATCAAGGCCATGGTCACCGCCTCCGAGATCGAGGACGAGCCGTCGGGCGAACTGGTGCGCGACGTCGCCGCCGATACCTTCGCCATCCGCTTCGTCTTTGCCGTCGGCGACGGCCAGCCAGACGGCCTGATCGATCTTTCCGAAGTGCTCGCCGATGTCGAGGCGCTGGGCGAGCCCCCTGAGGTGGTGCGGCGCGGCGCGGCGGCCGATCATATCGCCCTGCTCTCCATGGCGCGGACGCCCGACGACGAACTGCTGATCGTTCCCTACAGCCACAACCAGCTCATGGCAATCGCCACCGGCCATTTGATCGAGGCCGGCGTTGCCGCGTCCGAGACCGTTCTCTCCACCATGCACCCGGCCAGTCTTGCCTCGGTGGCCGGCTCGATTGCCTCGGCGCTGATTTCAGGCGGCCACGTCGCCTTCCATCACGGCACCTCGCTTGCCGGCCTCGCCGCCGCTGTGGAGAGCACCGGCGCCGACCGCGTCGTACTGCCGGAAGTCATGGTCGCCCCGCTCGCCGCCAGTCTCGACCGCTCCGTTGCCTTTTCGGCGGTGGTCAGTGGGCTCGGCCTCGCACCGGCTCCGGCGGCTCGCACGGTCGACCTTGTTACGCTCGGCGGTCTCTGCCTCATCCCGCGTGCGCGCGACGTCGCAGGCGGCGCCTTGGCGTTGCCATCCGGGGAGGCGCGCATGGGCGGCCTCGATACCACCCCGGTGCTGTTCGAGGCGAGGATCAAGACCAAGGCCGCCGCCCGTAACCGCAAGACCGAGAGCGGCGAACTGCTGCTTGGTGGCGCCGCCATCCCAGACGCGCCCTGGCCCGAGCCGCAGTCTGGTCGTCGCAGCGCCCTGCTCGGCGTCACCTCCGACGGTTTCCTGCGCACCGGCCTTGCCGCCGAGGAACACGATGGACGACTGGTGATCGCCGGCACACTCGGCGAGACCATCGGCATCGCCGGCATCACCGTGTCGCCCAAACGGCTTGACGCGCTGTTCCGCAGCCATCCCGGCGTCGAGGATGCCGCCGTGTTTCCGATCGAGGCCGGTCCAATCGGCCATCGTCTCGGCTTGGCCGTAGTGCCAAAGGCCGGAGAGCGTCCGTCGCTGACCGAGCTGCTGATCTGGCTCGATGGCGAGGAGGCCGGCAAGCTCGACCGTCCGGCCGCGTTGGTTTCGGTGTCGGAAATCCCGCGCAATGCCGACGGTTCGGTGCGCCGCGAGGCGCTGTTTCTTCAAGCCGTAGCGTAGATCTAGCGAGTAACTGTCTCGCCCTCATAAGAATGACAAACACAGGCGAGGATGAAATATCCCCGCCTGTGTTTTTGTCTATTTCCAGTCAGCCTAGTTCCAGCCAATTACAGTTTACTTGGTAAGCTGTGGCGGGAAATCCACGGTGAAGTCCGAATAGTTCGGCGCGACACCGAAGCTCGCCTCTCCGTTGCGACCGGCATATTTGTCGACCAGCGTCGAGTAAGTGTAATAGTGCAGCTTCTTGGCATCGGTATCGAACTCGATGAAGCGCAGCCAGCCGGCACCGCCATTGGCCGAATCCGGCTTTCCGTCCGGCCCGATGGTGTTGCCCTGATAGTCCTGTACCGACTGGTAGACCGGATAGCCGGCGTCGTTGGTATCGACACGCAGGTTTTCGCCTTGCGAGACGCCGGCAACCGTCGATGTCCAGTCGTGACCGGCCAGCACCATGAAGATCTGCGGCGTCTTGCGGATGAACTTCTCCCAGACGTCATCCGGGGGCAGGTTGGCGGCACCGTCGAAATAGGACTTGTAGTCGTTGGAGCGGGCAGTCTCGCCGGTGAAGTTGGGGTCGAGCCATTCGTGGGTGGTGACGATGGTCGGCAGTCCCTCGTTGGCGGCGATCACCTGCTTGGCCCAATCGAGGGCGGCTGGCGTCGGCTCCATCTCCAGGCCCAGATGCAGATACTTGCGCCCGCCGGCCTCGAACACCTGATAGCTGTCCATGCCGTTGTTGTTGCTGCCGCCGTACCAGGCCTTGCTGGCGAAATGGCGCGATGCCGGGCCGAAATAGGCGTTCCACAGCGTGCCGCCACGAAGTGGTCGGCTGGCACCCGGACCATTCGGGGTCGTGTACCAGGAATAGTTGTCATAGTCGTGGTTACCCGGCACCATGCCAAACGGGATATCGGACGAGCTCAGCACCGACACGGCGAGGTTGGCGTAGTCCCATTCGGTCCGCGTGTCCCAGAGCGTATATTGGCCGATGATACCGGTGCGGAACTGGCCATCACCATGTTGGACGATGTCGCCAACGAAGGTGACAAAGGCGAGATTCTTCTCCTTCTTACTGTCGACCAGATATTGCATCTGCTGGATGAGGGCGTTGACGCCGCGCGGCTGCGGCAACGTCACGTCGTTGTAGTTCTGCGTGTCGGACACCACGGCGATAGTGAACTTATCAGCACTGGCGGGAAAAATGCTGGCTGCGAGCGTCATGCCGAAGACGGCGATGGCTAATTCCGTGCGCAAACGAGCTTTCATGACTTGCTCCTGAAGAAAGGTTCAAGCGACGACTGCGAAAATAGGATGTCGATGCCCCGCCCGGCGGGAACCCTGCTACTAAGAGCAACCAACAAAACAGTCCGGCCGGGCAGACGAGACCGTGATAGCCGGCGATGGCGAACCGGCAGTGACCGTTGCGTGAAGATTGAATGGCTCTACGGCACGAGGCTTTGGTGCGCTCGCTGCTCGGCTTCCAGCTTGCCGATCATCTGGGCTCGCGCCGGCGGCAAGTCGATCGCCCTGGGTCCGGCGACATGCCGATCGAGGAAAAAACCGGTGAGCTTCAGCGCCGCCGCGACGTCGACTGCGTCGGGGCTCTGATCCGCCCCCGGCAGCAGGAAGGCCGGAAGCCTCAAGAGACGGTCGGCATAGGGCGCCCCGGCATCGCCGCACACCGCCCGCGCCGACTTGGGGCTGACGAAGCGGAGATCATCGGTCCGGCCCGTGGCGGCGCAGCATGACAGATCGAGCCCGAAGCCCAGCTCTTCGAGCAACATCATCTCGAAGCGGGCAACCAGAGCCGCCGATTGCAGGACGCCGTCGAGATGGTCGAGCAGCGAGATCGCCGCCCGGTAGAGACCGGAATGCGCCTCCCGCTCGGCCAGCAGCCTCAGATGGCCAGCGACGATCTGCACGCCGAACACACCAGCGGCGCTCTCCATCAGCCGCGCGGCGCGGGCCTCCGATAGCTCAACGGAAAACAAGCCGAGGTGCGTCTCTAGCCGTGCCCGCCAGGTGACCAGCAACGAATTGCCAGCCTGCAGCACCGGCTGCAGACGCCGGGAGCGAGCACCTTTGACGAGACCGAGATGGCGACCATAATCGGGCGTCATCACTTCGATCACCGCACTGGTTTCCCCGTGCGGGCGAAGGCCGATCAGCAGCGCGTCCGACACCCATTCCATCGACGATGTTTCTCAGACCAGGCCGAGCTTTTCCTCGGCCTCCTCATGCGACAGTAGCACGACGGCGCGCGCCAGCTGAGTGGCAAAACCCTGCCGCGCCAGCGTAGCGATCTCACGATTGAGGCCGTCGCGATCCGGCCGCTCCCCCCGCCGCCATGGACCGATCCGCCGACGCCGGCAAAAGCGCAGCGCCGCCACCGTCTCATCCGTGCCCTCTTGGTCGATGGCTGTCCGCGCCAGTTCGCCATCGACACCCTTCGCCCGCAGACCAAGGGCGATCTTGAGCCGCGAAGTGCCTTTCCGACGCGCCGAGGCGACGCGCGACGCCGCGAATCCCGCGTCGTCGAGAAGGCCCAGCTCGCGGAATTCGGATGTCAGTTCGGCAACGAGATCGGCGGCACGGGTCTCGCCCAGCGCCACATAGCCCGCGGTCTCCCAGCGGCGAAGCTTCTGCTCCATCAGCTCGGCGAAATGCGCCTCCGAGGCGGAATAGCGCTGGAGATAGGCAAAGCCCGAGCGGCGCAGCTTCTCGCGCAGTTTCTTCGGGTCGGTGGGCGCCGTCTGGACGGGCTCATCCGGCGCGTCGGGTATCCTGTCCCAGCCGTTGGTGCCGCTGCCGGAACGAGCCCCCCTCACGGCTGGTCGTCCTCGGCTACCTCCGACTCGACCGAAGACCGCCCCTTGAAGCCCTTGGCGACAACGTACATCTCGACGCTCTCCTGGCGCGAGGACGGCGGCTTGAAGTGGAAGACCTGAGCGAAATTCTGCTTGAGCGACGCCAGAAGTTCATTTTCGGTGCCGCCACGGAACACCTTGGCGACGAAGGCGCCGCCGGGCCGAAGCACGTCGACGGCGAAGGCGATCGCCACCTCGCAAAGATAGGTGGTCCTGAGATGGTCAGTCTTGTGATGGCCGGTGGTCGGCGCGGCCATGTCGGACACCACGACATCCGGCGCGTGGCCGCCGAGCGCTGCCATCAGCGCGGCCGGCGCGTCTTCGTCGAGAAAGTCCTTCTGCAGCAGCGCCACACCGGACACGCCGTCCATTTCCAGATAGTCGATGCCGACCACCAGCGGGTTCGCGGATGTCGACCCGGTCTTCTTGGCCGCCACCTGACACCAGCCGCCCGGCGCGGCGCCAAGATCGACCACCCGGTTTCCCGGCTTCAAGAGGTGAAATTTTTCGTCGATCTCGATCAGCTTGAAGGCGGCGCGTGAACGCCAGCCCTCCTTGCGCGCCTTGACCACATAGGGATCGTTGAGCTGACGCTGCAGCCAGCGCACCGACGACGCGGTGCGGCCGCGAGCCGTCTTCACCTTCACCTTGAGTCCGGTGTCGGCCCTGCCCTTGCCTTTGGACTTGTCCGGGCCGGCCGGCTTGTCTCCACCGGATTTTCCCTTGTCAGACATGCGCTTCCGTCCTTGCGGGCTGCGCCCGGCGGCGCCAGACGCCGTCGCGGGCCATGAGTTCGACCAGAATGCCCTCGCGCAGGCCGCGATCGGCGACACGTAGGCGCTGGCAGGGCCATTTACTGCGAATGGCTTCGAGAATGGCACAACCGGCCAGGACGAGATCGGCACGATCCGAACCGATGCACGGATTGGCGACCCGCTGCTCGTAACCCATGTCGATCAGGCGGTCGATCATCTGATCTACCTCGGTGCCGTCGAGCCAGACGCCATCGACGCGGCGGCGGTCATAGCGCTTGAGTCCGAGATGAATGCCGGCGAGCGTCGTCACCGTGCCGGAGGTGCCCAGCATGTGGGCGCCGCCGGAAGCAACGAGCTCCGCCGCCCCCTCCATACCATCGAATCCCTCGAGAAGACCGCTGACCTCCTCGACCATGTCGCGATAGATCTCCGGCGTCACTATGTGGCCGCCATGCCGTTCGCTGAGCGTGACGACGCCGACCGGCAGTGATGTCCAGCTCTTGATGAAGCGAGTAAGCGCAAAGCCGCGCGCTTCGCCGCGCCGCCTGAGGTCGAGCCAGACCAACTCCGACGAGCCACCGCCGATATCGAACAGCAAAACGCCTTCGGAACGCGGATCTATCAGCGTGGCGCAACCCGCCACGGCAAGGCGTGCCTCGGTTTCGCGGCTGACGATCTCCAGGCTGAGGCCGGTTTCGCGGCGCACCCGTTCGAGAAACAGCGGACCGTTTTCCGCCAACCGGCAGGCTTCGGTGGCGATCAGCCGCATCCGGCGCACCTTGAGGTCGGCGAGCTTGCCACGGCAGATGGCAAGCGCGTCGACAGCGCGATCCATCGCCGCCTCGGACAGGCGGCCGGTGCGACCGATACCTTCGCCGAGCCTTACGATTCGAGAGTAGGCGTCAATGACGCGGAAGCCGCGATCCTGCGGCTCGGCCACCAGAAGACGGCAGTTGTTGGTGCCAAGATCAAGCGCTGCGTAGAGTGGACCAGTTACCGGTGCGCCACGGCGGCCGCCTTCGCGTCCGTGCGGAGCATGGCCGTGAGGGTGGCTGCCGGCGCCAGCGGCGGGCCTTGCCTCGCCGCTTTCCGCGTGACGATCGCCGCCCTTGCGACGCTCGCCCTCGCGACCACGTCCCTCTTCCGGCCGGCCATCTTCACGACCGGGCTTGCGCACGCCACGCAGGGCACCCTTGGCCGGGCCGCGCCGCCGCCTGCGCCGGGAGCCTTCTTCGCGCGGCTTGGCGGCCGGCGCATCTGCCTTGTCGGATGTGGAAACAGGAGGCGAATCGCCACGAGCCGTCTGCGGAGTACCCCCCCGCTCCGGCTGCTTGTCGCCTGATGTCGGCGCATGTCCCACCGAGGCCCTGTCGCCTGCCGCGCCCGAACCGGACCGGCGTTTGCGGCGGCGTCTTGCCGCCCGCTTCGACAGGGCATCGGACGCTCCGTCCGTCGCCGTATTCGCGGCGGGGTCGGCGCGTCCTCTCGTGGTATCTGCGCGGTCGCTTAGATCGCCCGCGTCACCCACTGAGATCACTCCGGCGCACCGCGATCCAGGGGCCTGTCCGCCTTTTCAGGTGAACTGACCTTTCATCCGCAACCGTTCCTTTCAGGACCGGCACGGGGGCTCGAGCGGCACGCATACTCGTTTGTCGTCGGATCGACAGTACCAGTTGCCGCTGGCAAAGGCTAGTGGAGGCCATGCATGGCCGCCGACCGAAAGGCGCGGATGGACGCGGCAAGCGAGCCTTTGTCAGGGCAATGGCGCGAAGGAATCTCCCCGCCAGACCTGCGGCGCATAAGTCGCCTCGCGCCAGTCCCCCTTGTCGTCGAATGTAACCTTGCCGAGGACGGTGCCGACACCGCTCTTGCGCAGAAAGGCCGCCTCTCCGGCAAGATCGTCGGTCTTGGCGAGAGCCGCGATCACCGCTTCGGTGGCGGCATAGGCGGTAAAGATCGTATCGGTCGGCATCAGCTGCCGTTCCTCGAGCGACAGGATGAGGTTCACCGCCTCAGGTCGCGATTTGTCGACGAAGGGCAGGAAGAAGACCGTGCCCTCGGCGGCGTCGCCCGCCGACGCCTTGAATTCGGCGAGCGCCAACGCCTCATTGCCGATTAGAGCGGCGGTAAGGCCGCGCCCCCTCATCTCGCTGGCGATCACCGCGGCGTCGGCCTGCAGCGCGCCCACCACCACCGCCGAGACGGCGGCGTCCTGTATCTTGCCGATCAGATTGTTCTGGCTCTTCTCGCCCGGCGTAAAGCTTTCGGTCATCGCGACGGCGCCGCCACCGTCGGCGAACAGCTTGGCCGCTTGCTCGACAAGTCCCTGGCCGTAGACGCTGCCATCATGGACAAAGGCGACACGCTTGCCTTTGAATTGCTTACCGAGATAGTCGGCGATCGCCTGCCCTTCTCGGTCGGAGCGAATGGCCAGACGGAATACACCGGCGCCGATCTTCTCGTCGGTGAGCCGCGGATTGGTGGCGGCCGTCGACAGAAACAGC
This sequence comes from Pleomorphomonas sp. PLEO, assembly GCF_041320595.1. NCBI lineage: Bacteria > Pseudomonadati > Pseudomonadota > Alphaproteobacteria > Hyphomicrobiales > Pleomorphomonadaceae > Pleomorphomonas > Pleomorphomonas sp. PLEO. Next base: position 2,812,946 of record NZ_CP166625.1, on the reverse strand, counting down.
ACGCCCCCGTCAGCGTAGGCGCGCGCGGCCGGCAACGCCGCCGCCGTGCAGGCATGGCCGATCACCGCCTTGGCGCCCTTGCCGATCAACTGGTTCGCCACCGCGCCACCGGTCTCGGCCTCGCATTTATCGTCGACGGAAACTGTCCGGATTTTCTCGCCATTGATGCCGCCACGCGCATTGGCCGCCGCCACGGCGATCTCGACGCCGGCTTTGATATCGCGCCCAACGTCGGCAAAGCTGCCCCCCATTGGACCGGCAAGACCGATCACCACATCGGCCCGCGCGGGAGACAGGGCCCCGGCGACCAAAGCCGCGCCCAGAAGACAAGCCCGACAGATGCCGCTCCAGATGCCTACCATGACCAAACGTCGCCTCTGCCATCCATCCCGTCTTGAGCAGCAATAGCAGCTTGGTCACCAAAACGAAACGCCGCCAGATCACTCCGGCGGCGTCCGATAAAGAGGCGTATCCCGGCCGCCGTGGCGGCCGGAAGCGGCTTACTTCAGCATCTTGTAGGTGATCTTGCCGTCGTCGGCCTTGTACCACTGGTACACGGTGTAGTCGGCGTCCTTGCGGTCACCCTTCGCGTCATAGGAGAGGTCGCCGATGACGGTCGGGATCTTGTCGCCCTTGTGGACATTGTCGGCCACCGCCTGCGGATCGACCGAAGCGGCCGCCTTGGCGCCAGCGGCAATGATCTGCACGGCGGCGTAGCTGTAGAGCGTATAGGCCTCGGGCTCAAAACCGGCGGCGCGGAACTTTTTCACCGCTTCCGTGGCGGCCGGATTCTCACGCGGATCGGGGCCGAAGGTCATCAGCGTGCCCTCGACGGCCGGACCGCCGATGGCGGCGAACTCGTCGGAGGCGATGCCGTCACCCGACATCATCGTCGCCTTGAGGCCGGCTTCAGCCGACTGACGGGCGATCAGACCGCCCTCGGTGTGCAGGCCGCCCCAGTAGATGACCTCGACGCCGGCTTCCTTCATCTTGGAGATGAGGGCCGAGAAGTCCTTGTCACCAACGTTGATGCCTTCATAGAGGGCTTCGGTGACGCCAGCGGCGTTGAGCGCCTTCTTGGTCTCGTCGGCGAGACCCTGGCCGTAGGTGGTCTTGTCGTGCAGCACGGCCACCTTCTTGCCGGCCAGCTTCTCGGCGATGTACTTGCCGGCGACGGCGCCCTGCTGGTCGTCACGACCGCAGACGCGGAAGGTGTTCCACAGGCCGCGCTCGGTGTACTTGGGATTGGTCGAAGCCGGCGTCACTTCCAAAATGCCGTTCTCGGCGTAGACTTCCGAGGCCGGGATCGACACCGACGAGTTGAAGTGGCCGACCACGAACTTGACGCCGTCACCGACGAACTTGTTGGCGACCGAAACGCCCTGCTTGGGGTCCGACACGTCGTCGCCAAGCTCGATCACCACCTTCTCGCCGTTGATGCCACCGGCGGCATTGATGTCGGCGGCAGCCTGCTCCGCACCCTTCTGGAGCTGGGCACCGAAAGCGGCGTTCGGGCCGGTCAGCGGACCGGCAACGCCGATGATGACGTCGGCCGAGGCGGCACCGGCAAAGGCGAGGCCAGCGGCGAACACGACGCCGGACAGGAGGAACTTCTTCATTTTGTGGTCTCCCATTTTTCTTTCACTGGAAGTCTGGTGGGTTCAAGCCCGAACCCCTGGGTCTCAAAGTGGCGGCCGGTGGAGAAAACCCCTGCTCCCAGACCGGTCACCACCCGGAACGTCTCACCCGAGCCGGGACCCCGGCCGCGGCGATGCCGTTTCGTCTCAACCGCGCCCCTTCCACGAGAAGGGACCGGTGATCTCGTATAGCCAGTAATACTGCGTAGCCATTTGTCGGGCGCGCGTAAACTGGAATCCGGCGAAGGCGATGGCTTCGAGAACGATCGCATCGACGAGGTAATAATGCGGCGACAACAGTGTGCCGCTGAAGATCGAGAAATGGATGAAGCGGATGCCGACGCTGAGGATTGCGACGTAGATCGCCATGACGACGCGCGGCCGCCAAGTCTTGGCGCAGGCGCGGCCGGTCATCCAGGCGCCGAGTCCCCCCAACATCACCGTCACGAAGAGGAAGACAAGGATCGAGGCTTCTTCGTAGAGGATGCCCTGCATTGGTTCAGCTCCTTGGAGTTTGTCAGGGAAACGTGCGAACCGGCTTTCCCGAGGAGACAAACTCAATCAATCCTAGTGTGGAGCGAATTTGACATTCGAATTCCGGCAGACATCGGGCTCGGATCAAACGCCAAATTCAAAGCTCCTTTGGAAACGATGGATGACTAGTGGGCGCCCCCCTCGAGATACGCGGCGCGCACCTCGGGGTTATCCAGCAGTTCGCGGCCGGAACCGCTCATGGTGATGACGCCATTGACCATCACGTAGCCGCGATGGGCAAGTTTCAGCGCATGGAAGGCGTTCTGCTCGACCAGGAACACCGTAAGCCCGTCGCGCCGATTGAGCTCGCGGATGGCATCGAAGATCTGCTTGACGATCAGCGGCGCCAGACCGAGCGACGGCTCGTCCAGCATCAACAGCTTCGGGCGAGCCATCAGCGCGCGGGCGATGGCCAGCATCTGCTGCTCGCCGCCCGACAACGTGCCGCCACGCTGGTTGAGGCGCTCCTTGAGGCGCGGGAACAGATCGAACATGTATTGGATGTCGGTGTCGAAGAACTCCATGTTGTCAATCGACGCGCCCATCTGCAAGTTCTCGAGCACGGTCATGCGCGCGAAAATGCGCCGCCCTTCGGGCGACTGGGCGATCCGGAGGCGGGCAATCTCATGGGTCGGCAGACGAGTGATGTCATGCCCGTCGTAGTGGATCTCCCCCGCCCGCGCCCTGGGATTGCCGCAGATGGTCATCATCAGCGTCGACTTACCGGCACCGTTGGCGCCGATCAGTGTGACGATCTCGCCCTGATTCACGTCGACATCGACGCCCTTCAGCGCAATGATATTGCCGTAGTATGTCTTGACGCCCCTGACGGTCAGAAGGGGCTTGGTTTCCGCGGCGCTCATGCCTTGCCCTCTTCGCTTCCGGTCATCTCGTCGAGCTGCTGCTCGATCTCTTCCACTTCCTCATCGTCGACGCCGAGATAAGCAGCGATGACGCGCGGATCGTTCCGCGTCTCGGTGGGAGTCCCGTCTGCGATCTTGGTGCCGTATTCGAGCACGACGACGTGGTCGGAAATGCCCATAACCACGGACATGTCATGCTCGATGAGCAGGATCGAAGTCCCGTCGTCCTTGCGGATCGACAGCAGCAGCGCATTGAGTTCGGCCGACTCGCGCGGGTTGAGGCCCGCCGCCGGCTCGTCGAGACAAAGAAGGTCGGGTCCGGTGCACATGGCGCGGGCGATCTCCAGCCGACGCTGGGCGCCGTAAGGCAGATCGCCGGCCGGATCGTCGGCGCGTGAGATGAGGCCGATCTTGTCGAGCCAGTAACGAGCCCGCTCGATCGCCTCGCGCTCCTTGGTCTTGTAGCCACCGATGCCGAGCACGCCGAGGAAGGTCATGCCCGAGGCGATCATCAGCGGGTTGTGCTGGGCGACCAGCAGGTTTTCCAGCAGCGTCATGCCCGAGAACAGGCGGATGTTCTGGAAGGTACGCGCCACCTTGGCTTTGCGGGCCACCACGAAGTCGGGCATCCGCTCCAGCAGATGCACCGAACCGTCCCTTGGCCGCATCGACATCATGCCGGTGGTCGGCTTGTAGAAGCCGGTGATGCAGTTGAACACCGTCGTCTTGCCGGCTCCATTGGGGCCAATCAGCGCCGTGATGTCACCCCGGCCGACGGAGAAGCTAAGATCGTTCACCGCCACGAGACCGCCGAACCGCATGGTCAGATGCTCGACGGTGAGGACAGGCTCGCTGTCCCAGTTCCTGAGTGAGGTCGTCATATCAGCCGTGGCCTTCCTTCACGAGATCGCCGGACACCGTCTTCCGTTTGAACAGGAAGGCAGTGGGCTGGCGGGCCGAGACGAAGCCACGAGGCTTCCACACCATGATCCCCACCATGGCGAGGCCGAATATCAACATACGGTACTGGTCGGGATTGAAATCGTTGCCGAATACCGCCTTCAGGAAATCGAGTTCGCGAAGCAGTTCGGTGCCGCCGATCATTGCGACCGCCGCCAGCGCAACGCCGATCATCGACCCCATGCCGCCCAACACCACGATGGCGACAATCACTGCCGATTCCATGAAGATGAAGGACTCAGGGGAGACGAAACCCTGGCGAGCGGCGAAGAACGAGCCGGCGAAGCCCCCGAACATGGCGCCGATGGCAAAGGCCGTCAGCTTGGTGTTGGTGGTGTTGATGCCGAGCGAGCGACAAGCCACCTCATCCTCACGCAGCGCCTCCCAGGCACGGCCGATCGGTAACCGGCGAAGCCGCAAGGTGATGAAGGCGGTGAGCAAGGCCAGCATCAGGATCAGATAGTAGAGGAACACCTTATAATAGGCCGAGGACGCAGCGAGGTGGAACACCTTGGCGAAATTGTTGGGGGCACTGACATCGAACGAATAGATGCCGAACATCGTCACCTTGGGGATTGACGAGATACCCGCCGAACCGCCGGAGAAATCCTTCCAGTTGATCAGCACCAGACGGATGATCTCTCCGAAGGCCAGCGTGACGATGGCCAGATAGTCGCCCCGGAGCCGGAGCACCGGAAAACCGAGGATGATGCCCCAGAAGGCGGCCAGCATGCCGGCAACCGGCAACAGCACCCAGAAGCTCAGGTGGAAGTTGATGGCGAGCAGCGCATAGGAATAGGCGCCGACCGCATAGAAGGCGACATAGCCGAGGTCGAGCAGACCGGCGAGGCCGATCACGATGTTGAGGCCCCAGCCCAGCATCACGTAGATCAAGATCTGGACGCCGTAGTTATCGACCCACTTGATCGAGCCTTGCACGCCGAACAGCCAAATAATCAGGACTGGATAGACGAACAGGAAGATCAGCCCGACGACCGACAGACCATGGGTGAGCTTTGCCCGTGCCTCGAGTTCGGCCAGCGTTGCCGCCGCCTTGGAGCGGTTGCCGCGAGCGGCAATCCGCGGATAGACGAAGGCCGAGAGCAAGAAGCGGCCAACACCGACGATGGCCGACAGAATGGCGGCGAGACCGAGGTGGTTCTGCAGGATCAACTCGTTGGCCATGTTCTGGTCGGTCTTGAGACCGACCAGTGGCCCGAGCAGGGCAAAGGCGATGATGGCGGTGATCACGCCGTCCTTGATGGCGCGGCCGAAATCGTTGCCCGCCTTGTCGCTAGACTTCACAGCTGAATTCATGATCAGACCTTCTCGACTTCCGGACGCCCGAGCAGGCCCTGCGGCATGAAGATCAGCACGATGACCAGGATGGAGAAGGCGGCGACGTTCTGATAGTCGGCCGACACATACTGCCCCCACAGCGTCTCGATGAGGCCGATCAGGAGCCCACCGAGAACCGCGCCCGGCAGCGATCCGATACCACCGAGAACGGCGGCCGTGAACGCCTTGACGCCCGGCGTGAAGCCGTCTGAGAACACCACGACGCCGTAGTACATCAGGAACAGCGTGCCGGCGACGGCGGCCAGCGCCGCGCCGATGACGAAGGTGAGCGAGATGGTGCGATCGACGTTGACACCGAGCAGCGACGCCATCTTGCGATCCTGCTCACAGGCGCGCTGCGCCCGGCCAAGCGCCGTCTTCTGCACAATGTACCAGAAAGCCGCCAGCAACAGCGCCGTGACCACCCAGATGATGATCTGCTTCAGCGAGATGTTGACCGGATAGCCGTTGGCGCCCTGCCAAAGCGTATAAAAGTCGCGGGTGACCGGCGGGATCGGCTTGTTGCGCGGTCCTTGGGCGACCTGGATGAAATTGGACAGCACGATCGACATGCCGATGGCCGAGATCAGCGGTGCCAGACGGAAGGACCCCCTGAGCGGCGCATAGGCTATTCGCTCGATCGCCCAGACAAGCAATCCGGTAAGCACCATCGAAGCGACCATCACCAGGATCAGCGCCAAGGTCATCGATGCGATGCCAAACCACGAGGTCAGCACCAGAAGAAAGATGAGCGCGAAAAAGGCAGACACCATGAACACGTCGCCATGAGCGAAATTCACCATGCCGATGATGCCGAACACCATGGTGTAACCAATGGCAATCAGACCGTACAGCGATCCAATCGTGATCCCATTGATCACCTGCTGGACGAAAACTTCCATGAAATTGAGACCCCCTGCAGTCGCCCTTTGGCAGCAATTCGTGGCTGCTTCATTTGTGGGCGTTATGGATTCCATTAACAGGATCGATCGATCAACACAACCGAGCCCCCATCACTCCACGCAGAACACTCCTCACCAAGAAAAACACGGCAATTTTCGCCAAATCCCCAACGAAACCACCGTGAAGATCGCTACTTTTAGCGATTTCCGCGTAATCTCCGAAAAGGTTCGATCAAAGTACCAACCGAGCCCGACAGGGGCCATGCAAGAAGTTTGCCGGTTTCACCGCCACCGCAATATTGGGGTCCGCCCACCGCTGCGTTCATGATAAGTCTAGCGAGATCAATGGATTCGATTTGCGAGAGATAACAATGGCCATCGACAGCGCAACTGATCGCAACCGTGCGGAGCAGTCCAGCGCTACCCCCGCCATGCCGCCGGCCACCAGCGAGGCGTTTCGCGACGCCATTGCCCGCCTTCCATCCGGCGTCAGCATTGTGACCACCGCAGGTCCGGCAGGAAAGGCCGGCTTTACGGCCACCGCCGTCGCCTCGGTGTCCGACGATCCGCCGACCGTGCTCGTTTGCCTCAATCGCAAAAGCCCACAAAACAAACTCATGCAGGAAAATGCCCAGTTCTCGATCAGTCTGCTACCTAAAGATGCAGTGACTCTGGCCAACATTTTTGCCGGCCGAACAGGCTTGCATTTGGAAGATCGGTTCCAACACGGCGAATGGACGACGCTTTCCACCGGCGCACCGGTGCTGAGCGAAGCAATCATGGCGCTCGACTGCCGCCTGCTCTCTCTGCATGATGTTGGCTCGCACACCGTCTACTTCGGAACGGTCGTTGCCACCATGACCAAGCCGCGCGACCCGGATGGCGCCAAGGAAGTGCTCATCTATCACGACCGCCACTACGGCGAGGCGTAAGGCAGCTGATTGTCCTCGGCGGTTGAGCCTTCCCGTCCTTCCTGCTAAACCGCGCGCCATCTCCCCTCAAGAGAAGGCCGAGCCATGATCCCGCGCTATGCCCGCCCCGAGATGACCGCCATCTGGAGCCAGGAAACCAAATTCCGCATCTGGTTCGAGATCGAGGCGCACGCGACCGATGCGCTCGCCGCCCTCGGCGTGGTACCCAAGGAAGCCGCCAAGACCATCTGGGAGAAGGGCGGCGCGGCGAAATTCGACGTCGATCGCATCGATGAGATCGAGCGTGTCACCAAGCATGACGTCATCGCCTTTCTGACCCACCTTGCCGAATTCGTCGGCCCCGACAGCCGGTTCGTGCATCAGGGCCTCACCTCGTCGGATGTGCTCGACACCTGCTTCAACATCCAGCTGAAGCGAGCCGCCGACCTGTTGATCGCCGACGTCGATGCCCTGCTCGCCGCACTGAAGCGCCGGGCCAAGGAGCACAAGCGCACCGTCTGCGTCGGCCGCAGCCACGGTATCCACGCCGAACCGGTCACCTTCGGCCTGAAGATGGCCGAAGCCTACGCCGAATTCGACCGGAGCCGCGCCAGGCTCGTCGCCGCCCGCGAAGAGATCTCCACCTGCGCCATTTCAGGCGCCGTCGGCACCTTCGCCAACATCGATCCGCGCGTCGAGATCCACGTCGCCGAAGCCCTCGGCCTACGATCCGAACCGGTGTCGACCCAGGTCATTCCGCGCGATCGGCATGCTATGTTCTTTGCCACGCTCGGCGTCGTCGCTTCGTCGGTCGAGCGCCTTGCTATCGAGATCCGCCACCTGCAGCGCACTGAGGTGCTGGAGGTCGAGGAATTCTTCTCGCCCGGCCAGAAGGGCTCGTCGGCGATGCCGCACAAGCGCAATCCGGTACTGACGGAAAACCTTACCGGCCTTGCTCGCATTGTCCGTGCCGCCGTAACCCCGGCCCTCGAGAACGTCGCCCTCTGGCACGAGCGCGACATCTCGCACTCCTCGGTGGAGCGCTACATCGGCCCGGACGCCACCATCACCCTCGACTTCGCCCTCGCCCGCCTGACCGGCGTCGTCGACAAGCTGTTGGTCTACCCCGAACGCATGATCGCCAACATGGACCGGCTCGGCGGCCTCGTGCACTCGCAACGCATTCTCCTGGCGCTGACCCAGGCCGGCGTCTCGCGTGAGGATGCCTATCGTCTCGTCCAGCGCAACGCCATGAAGGTTTGGGAAAGCTACCATCACGGCGGCAGCTCGAACGTCGACTTCCTCACCGAGCTCCTGAACGACACCGAGGTCCGCGCCGCCCTTTCCGAGGAGCAGATCCGCGACAAGTTCGACCTCGACTATCACTTGAAGCACATCGATACGATCTTCGGCCGCGTGTTCGGCGAGTAAGGAGCAGAGCGCGGCGCTCCTCCTGAATCAGAACTTGAAGATGGCCAGACGGGCACCCCTGTCTGGCCGTTTTCGTTTACCGGCGAGAGAACGGAAGGTAGATGAATCAATGTCTCAAAGCGCCGCGCCGACATCGTAAGTCTCGCCGTCAAACCATTGATTCGACTCGCGACTAAAACCTGATTCTCCAGGTGAACGGAAGCTCAGGGCGAGCTGTAAAAACCCATCCGACGATCTATGGCAGCGAAACGGCTTGCCTTGCATTCCACCCCAAAGGCATTCAAGGTTGCAGCATGAAGACCTCAGAATGCGACATCCTCATTGTTCCCGGCTGGAATAATTCCGGCCCGGATCACTGGCAGACCCGATGGGAAAAGCGCCTCCCCACGGCGCGCCGCGTCGCCCAACGTGACTGGGACCACCCTGAGCGCGATGCATGGGTGTCGGCGCTCGGCATCGCCGTCGGCAAGGCGAGCCGTCCGGTCGTGCTGGTCGCCCACTCGCTCGGCGTCGCCACGGTGATTCACGCCGCGCCCTACGTGGGACGAAAGGTGGCCGCGGCCTTTCTGGTCGGCCTGCCCGACGTCGATCGACTCGACACCCCGGAGATCGCCAGCTTCGCCGGCCTCTCCACCGACCCCCTGCCCTTCCCGTCGATGTTGATTGCCAGCCGCGACGACCCCTTTTGCACCTTTGAGCGGGCAGACGAATTCGCCGCCGCCTGGGGCTCGGACTTCGTCGACGCCGGCTTTGCCGGCCATATCAACGGCGAAACCGGCTATGGTCCTTGGCCGGAGGGCCTGACGCGCTTTGCGACACTGCTGAAGCGGGCCAGCGCGCCAGCGGCGCCCTGACTGGCCCGCCTCCGCTCAATCAGCCATCGCTCTCCACCTCGGCGATCGCCGCCTTTGTGGCGCTGGCGATCAGATCCATATCGGTCGACAAGGTCGCGAACGTGAATCCCAATCCGAGATAGCGACGTACCAGCGCCGCGTTGGCTCCGAATGCGCCACAGACCTTGCCAGCCGCCTTCGTCTGCCGCGCCACCCGTTCCATGGCGGCAATCGTGTCCGATCGGTCGAGTCCAGGCTCGCCGTCGGGCGACAACGCGATGGAGAGATCGTAAGGGCCGACGAACACGCCATCGATGCCCGGAACCGCCAGAATGGCATCGAGATTGGCGAGCGCCGAGCGCGTCTCGATCATGACGATGGCAAGCGTCGAACCGTTGGCGGAGGTACGGTAGGCGTCGGCCGAAAGGCCGGACAGCTGAACGGCGCGGGCCGGTCCATAAGACCTCAGTCCATGAGGGGGATATTTCATCAAGGACGCAAAGGCGCGCGCGTCATCCGCCGTTTCAATCATCGGCGCCACCGCCATCTCGGCGCCCCAATCGAGCAGACGCGAGGCCGACTGGTATTCGCCAACTGGAATGCGGGCGAGCGCATAACCTCCAGCGGCGCGAATGGCGCTGAGCATGGCCGGCGCCGTACCCATGTCGATCACGCCGTGCTGAAGGTCGATCAACACCGCCTCGAAGCCGGCGCGCACCATGGTCTCGGTGGCGAGCGGATCGGGCAGGCAAGCCCAGCCGACGCGGAGTGGACGAGCGGCGGCAAGCGCGGCACGCAAAGACGGATGTTCCATCATCTCCCTTTCGGACGTGTCAGGCTTCGGTCCTGACCTCGAGTTCGGCGCGCGCCATCAGATCGAGAAGCGTCGCCCGTATCTCGTCGTCCGTAACGGGGATGCCGGCGCCGGCTAGGTCAGCCGCCAGCTTGGCGGAGACATCGCGACCGCCGACCCGCTTGAGATCCGCAAGGACGACGGAGCGAGCATAATCGGCCGCCTCCTGATCGCCCATACCCAATTTGCCCGCCGCCCACAGACCGACAAGTTTGTTGCGACGCGCCGTGGCACGGAACTTCAGTTCCTCGTCGCGGGCGAACCTGATCTCAAAGGCTTTCTCGCGATTGTCGAAGACTGCGATTGTGCCGTCATGGCCACTTTCGCCTGACAACGGTAGGCTTCGGCTCCATGTCGTGGACATCCGAACCTCCTTTCTCTGAAGGCAAAAGCGAAAACACTCTCTTCAATTTCAATATATGCTTTCACAGCCTCGTGATCAACTTGGACAGAAGTCGGTAAAGAACATTTAGAGTTAAGGCATGACCACTACGCGAAATTGCAGCACGACGGGATTGTTATCCGGAACCCGATCAGATAGTGTGCCTCAAGGCGAGGGAGCGGGCGGACGTCAGTTCGCCCGCTTTCTGTGCTTAGAATGTGTCCACGTTGGCCAGAGGTTCGCACCCCAGTCATAGTGTTGACGCATCCTGAACTCCCGCCGAGGCGACAAGCGGGCAAATTTAGTGATTCGGACGCGGAGCCCCGGCCTCATGGATTTCATCAACAGACCACGGTATATCCCCATGAACCGCCGCCGGCGTATCTACGAAGGTAAGGCCAAGATCCTGTACGAAGGTCCTGAGCCGGGTACATTGATTCAGCACTTCAAGGATGACGCCACGGCGTTCAATGCCAAGAAGCACGAGATCATCGACGGCAAGGGTGTTCTGAACAACCGGATTTCGGAATTTCTCTTCACCCATCTCAACAACATGGGCATCCCTACCCATTTCATCCGTCGGCTCAACATGCGCGAGCAGCTGATCCGCGAGGTGGAGATCATTCCGCTCGAGGTGATGGTCCGCAACGTGGCCGCCGGCTCGATCGCCACGCGACTGGGTATCGAAGAGGGCACTCAGCTGCCACGCTCGATCATCGAGTTCTATTTCAAGAGCGATGAGCTCAAGGACCCGATGGTCTCAGAAGAGCACATCACAGCCTTCGGCTGGGCCTCGCCGCAGGAAATCGATGACATCATGGCGTTGGCCATCCGCGTCAACGACTTCCTGGCCGGCTTGTTCCTCGGCGTCGGCATCCGCCTTGTCGACTTCAAGATGGAATGCGGCCGCCTTTGGGAAGGCGACATGATGCGCATCGTCGTCGCCGACGAGATCAGCCCCGACAGCTGCCGCCTGTGGGACATCGCCACCGGCGACCGCCTCGACAAGGACCGTTTCCGCAAGGATATGGGTGGCCTCGTCGAAAGCTACACGGAAGTTGCTCGTCGCCTCGGCATCCTCAATGAATCCGAACAGACGCGCCCTTCGGGCCCGACATTGGTGAAATAACAGCCGGCGCGGCGCAAAGCAGGGCCGTCATTGGCCAGGACGCCGCGAAAACCGACTTGTGAATCTGAGAACGCCGGGTTATTCCCCCGGCGTTCTTCATTTTCGGGATACGGCCATGAAAGTGCGCGTCACCATCACCCTCAAGGCGGGCGTTCTCGACCCGCAGGGCAAGGCGATCGAGGGCGCGCTGCGCGGCCTCGGATTTGCCGGCATCGACGGCGCCCGCCAGGGCAAGATCATCGACCTCGCGTTGGCCGAAACCGACCCGGACAAGGCCCGGGCTACGGTCGCCGACATGTGCGAGAAGCTGCTCGCCAACACCGTCATCGAAAACTACGACATCGCCATTCTTAGCTGAGGCGCGCAGGGCCGAAGGCTCCGACGATACGCGCCGGATCATTGCCTTCATGCGGATCAAGGCGGCGATCTTCATCGGTATTCCGGTCGTTGCCACCGCCCTTGCCGTTCAGTTCCTGACGCCCTGACCCTTCGAGGAGAAAACGATATGCGCTCGGCCGTCGTCCTCTTTCCCGGCTCCAACCGTGACCACGATATGGTCAAGGCCCTGCATTCGGTGACCGGCGTCCGGCCGACCGTCGTCTGGCACCAGGACGCGACGCTGCCCGACGTCGACCTGATCGTCCTGCCCGGCGGCTTCTCTTACGGCGACTACCTGCGCTGTGGTGCCATCGCGGCCCGTTCGCCAGCCATGCTCGACGTGGCAAAGAAAGCGAAAGCGGGCGTTCGGGTTCTGGGCGTCTGCAACGGCTTTCAGATCCTGACCGAAGCCGGCCTGCTGCCCGGCGCGCTGATGCGCAATGCTCACCTTCGCTTCGTCTGCAAGGAAGTGAAGCTTGAGGTGACCAACAACGACACCGATTTCACCCGCGCCTACGCCAAGGGCCAGATCGTTCGTTGCCCGGTGGCTCACCATGACGGCAACTACTTCGCCGATCCTGAAACGCTAGCGCGCCTTGAGGGCGAGGGCCGCGTTGCCTTCCGCTACGCCGAGGGCACCAATCCCAACGGCTCGATCAACGACATCGCCGGCATTCTCAATGAAACAGGCAACGTGCTAGGCATGATGCCGCATCCGGAAAACCTGATCGAAGCCCTGCACGGCGGCCTTGACGGACGCGGTCTGTTTGAGAGTGTCGTCACTTCCGTCGCCGCCTGAGTGAATTGGCGCACTGCCGGTTGCGCCTGTGTGCCATTGGCAATTGTGGCGAGCTGATTAACTCCTGTTTACCTTAAAAATTAGATAGCTTGCCGTTTTTACGGCTTCGCCAGCTTCGGTAACCATTTGTCTGTCACGTGAGGGCATAACCTTTGCGTTGATTGGATCAACAGTGGCCGGAGCGTTTTGGCATGTTGTCTCGCCTGGTGTTTTACGGTCGCACCAATGTGAAGATTGGTGAATCCGCAGGGATGATTAAAAGCATCCTGGCGGCTGCGAGTGAATACAGTCCCGCCCAGGGGCTGACCGGCGGCCTGGTCTTCAATGAGAAATTCGTCATGGAGGTCATCGAGGGCGCGCGCGAGCAGGTCTCGAAGCGGCTGCGACTACTGTTTGAGGACCCGCGCATTGAGGACCTGACCGTCCTCTCCATAAACACGATCGACAAGCGCGTATTCGAGGGCTGGGCGGTGGGCTACGCTGGGCGAACCATCGACGCCGAGAGGCTTTATCTGAAATACAGCGCAACGGTCGACATCAATCCGACAATCATGTCGGCGGCCGCGGTCCTTGATTTCATTCGGGAGTTCTGTGCCCTCGACACGCTCTATGTGCAGCGCACCGGTCTCGCCGAGCAGCGTATCCCCGCCCACCCAACTCAGCCCTCCTCTTCGTCACGCCCATCGTCACTCAGGCAGGATCCTCCCGTCGAGACAATCAAAGTGGTTGCCAACAAGCCGCTGACTAACGCCTGACGGCACCGACACTGTTCGACGGAAAATCCCATAAGCCTCACTTTTTTGCAGCCGCTTTCTTGCGGTTTTGCGCCAGTCGTTCTATCCCCTGCCCAACCGTCGGCCAGGTCTCCAAGGGGATTGCCCGTGTTCCAGAACGACATCGACATTACGCCCGACCTCATCGCTCGCCACGGGCTCAAGCCCGACGAATACGCGCGCATCCTCCATCTGATCGGGCGCAAGCCGACACTGACCGAACTTGGCATCTTCTCGGCGATGTGGAACGAGCACTGCTCGTACAAATCGTCCAAGAAGTGGCTGAAGACGCTGCCGACCAAGGGCGACAAGGTGCTGATCGGCCCAGGCGAAAACGCCGGCGTCATCGATATCGGCGATGGCGACGTTGCCATCTTCAAGATGGAGAGCCACAACCACCCGTCCTATATCGAGCCTTATCAAGGCGCGACGACTGGCGTTGGCGGCATCCTGCGCGACGTGTTCACCATGGGCGCCCGGCCGATCGCCGCCCTGAACTCGTTGTCCTTCGGCGAGCCGAACCATCCCAAGACCCGCCATCTGGTGGCTGGCGTCGTTGCTGGCGTCGGCGGCTATGGCAACTCCTTCGGCGTGCCGACGGTCGGCGGCGAGGTGCGCTTTCACGCTCGCTACAATGGCAACTGTCTCGTCAACGCCTTCGCCCTGGGCATCGCCAAGCGCGACGGCATCTTCCTGTCGGAAGCCAAAGGCGTAGGCCTGCCCGTCGTCTACCTCGGGGCCAAGACCGGCCGCGACGGTGTCGGTGGTGCCACCATGGCCTCGGCCGAATTCGATGACACCATCGAGGAGAAGCGCCCAACCGTGCAGGTTGGTGACCCCTTCACCGAGAAGCGTCTTCTGGAAGCCTGCCTGGAGCTGATGAAAACCGGCGCCGTCGTCGCCATCCAGGACATGGGCGCCGCCGGCCTTACCTGCTCGGCCGTCGAAATGGGCGCCAAGGGCAACCTCGGCATCCGCCTCGATCTTGATCGCGTGCCGCAGCGCGAAGAGGACATGACGCCCTACGAGATGATGCTCTCCGAAAGCCAGGAGCGCATGCTGATGGTGCTTGAGCCTTCCAAGGAGAAGGAAGCCGAGGCCGTCTTCCGCAAGTGGGAGCTCGATTTTGCCGTTTGCGGCGAGACCACCGACGATCTGCGCTTCCGCATCATCTGGCAGGGCAAGGAAGTTGCCGATCTGCCGATCAAGGAGCTGGGCGACGAGGCGCCGGAATACGACCGTCCCTGGGTCGAACCCAAGAAGGCGGCCCCGCTAGCCACCGACGCCGTTCCGGCGGTCAACGACGTGGGCACCGCGCTCATCAGGCTGATGGCCGCGCCGGACCAGGCGTCGCGCGCCTGGGTCTACGAACAGTATGACTGCCTCGTGCAGGGCAATTCGGCTCAAATTCCCGGTGGCGACGCCGGTGTCGTCCGTATCGAAGGCACCGGCAAGGCGCTCGCCATGTCGGCCGACGTGACGCCGCGCTACTGCGACGCCGATCCCTTCGAAGGCGGCAAGCAGGCCGTCGCCGAGAGCTGGCGCAACGTCACCGCCGTCGGCGGCGACCCGATCGCGCTCACCGACAATCTCAACTTCGGCAACCCCGAAAAGCCCGAGGCCATGGGCCAGTTCGTGCGGGCCCTGCAGGGTATCGCTGAAGCCTGTCGGGCGCTGAACTTCCCGATCGTCTCTGGCAACGTCTCGCTCTATAACGAGACCAACGGCGAAGGCATCCTGCCCTCGCCCACCATCGTCGGCGTCGGCCTGCTGCCGGACGTGACGAAAATGGCCACCATCGCCTTCAAGGCCGATGGCGACGAGGTCATTCTTATCGGCGGTCACGGCAGCCATCTCGGCCAGTCGGTCTATCTGCGCGACCTTCATGGCCGTGAGGAAGGAACGCCGCCGCCGGTCGACCTTGCACTTGAGAAGAAGAACGGCGACTTCGTGCGCGGTCTCATCGTCTCCAGCCGCGTTTCCACCTGTCATGACCTCTCCGACGGTGGTCTCGGCGTGGCACTCGCCGAAATGGCGATGGCCGGCCGGCGCGGTATCCGCGTCGAGCTTGGCTCTCTCACCCCGCATGTGGCAGTATTCGCCGAGGATCAGGCACGTTACCTGATCGCCGTGAAACCAGGCGAAGGCGCCGCCATTCTGACCGACGCTGCCAAGGCCGGTGTCAGCGCCGAGCGAATCGGCACGGTTGGTGGCGATGCCGTCGACTTCGGAGCCGCGGGCAAGGCGTCGGTCGCCGATCTCAAGGCGGCTTATGACGGCTGGTTCCCGGCCTTCATGGGTGGCAAAGCGTAAGCGTCCGCTCGAAAAGTTTCAGACTTTTCGGACAAGCGGATGCGCCAGACGGCAGCTGCCAGCCGGCAACGAAAAGAGGGGTGTTCGACATGGCCATGCAGGCAACAGACATCGAGGCGATGATCAAGGAAGCGCTGCCGGATGCCAGCGTCGAAATTCGCGACCTCGCCGGCGACGGTGACCATTATTCGGCCATCGTCGTTTCGGAAGCCTTCCGAGGCCTGACGCGAGTCAAGCAGCATCAGTTGGTCTACGACGCGCTCAAGGGAAAAATGGGCGGAGAGCTACATGCTCTTGCACTTCAGACCAGTGCGCCTTAATTTTGAATGCTTCCAATTCGGACCTTGAATCCGACCGACCGAGGTAGACCCATGGCTGACATCAAGTCGATCATCGACAACGAAGTGAAGACCAACGACATCGTCCTGTTCATGAAGGGCACGCCGGATTTTCCGATGTGCGGCTTCTCCGGACAGGTCGTGCAGATCCTCGGCTATCTCGGCGTGCCCTTCAAGGGCATCAACGTGCTGGATAATCCCGAGCTGCGCGATGGGATCAAGGCCTATTCCAACTGGCCGACGCTGCCGCAGCTCTACGTCAAGGGCGAATTCGTCGGCGGCTGCGACATCGTCCGCGAGATGTTCCAAAAGCAGGAGCTTCAGGCTCACCTCAAGGAAGCCGGCATCGCCGTCAACGAGGCCGCTGCCGAATAATCGGCCAACCTCACTGCGCTTTTTCAAGGCCCCTGCCGACCCCGGCGGGGGCCTTTTTATTTGCCTATGGCACTCGCAATCGAACGAAAAGCGCATAGAGGACCGACCTTCAAGGGCCTCGGCGGCTGGTTTTCCGGCATTCCCCAAGATTTTTTAGACGAAAGTCGCATTGGTTTCGTGATCGGCGGACCGGTTCGGCGCGGTCCGCTCGTGAGCGGCACCATCTCGGTTTGTCGCGGCACACCGCGCTTTTCCTCATCCCGGCAGCCGCCGTTCAACTGACCGCACACGCTTTCGCGATCCGCTCTTCACTTCCCTGGCGCGCACTCGTCAGCGACGGCCGGTTTCGCCGTGATCGGCCAAGGGGCAAATAACGGTCATCGGCAGCCAACAAGCGCTGCCCCTTCAAACAAACCAAACATGAAGACCGGAGTTTTGATCATGAACAAGTTCCTCGCCGCCGCCGCTTTCGCCGTTGCCCTCGTCCCCGCCATCGCCAATGCCGGCCAGGTGTTTTACGACCCGTCGGTCGATAGCGGCACCTCGCCCTTCATCGCCCTGCCCGCTCAGGTCAATCCCGCCAACGCCGCATCGGCGGCCGCCGACGCTGAGCGTTATGCCACCGTCGCCGACGGCGCGGTGATCGGTACCCACGGCGTCGCCGCCCAAGCAGTCACCGAATATGACCCGGGTGCCTCCGATGGCGAGTCGGCCTTCGTCACCAAGATGGTCATCCCCGGCGCCACGGCTCCGGTCGTTCATTCCTCGACCGTCGCCTACGCCGACAATCCCGACCTGATCGGCCATCGCGCCGGGTCCAAGTAACAAGCCCAAATAACTTGCCCTCGGCAGTGGAGAGACCTCCCCCGCTGCCATCCCTCCCCAACAAAGCTCCCTGAACACCTCCCGATTGGAGTTATCGCCATGAACAAGTTCCTCGCCGCCGCCGCGTTCGCCATCGCCCTCGTTCCCGCCATCGCCAATGCCGGCCAAGTCTTCTACGACCCGTCCGTTGATAGCGGCACCTCGCCGTTCGTCGCCGTGCCGACCCAGGTCAATCCGGCCAACGCCGCCGCCGCCGCCGCCGATGCCCAGCGTTACGCCAGCGTTGATGGCAACGCGGTGATCGGTACCCACGGCGTCGCCGCCCAGCCCGTTACCGAATACGATCCGGGTGCCTCCGACGGCCAGTCGGCCTTCTCGACCACGCTGATCATCCCCGGCGCCACGGCTCCGATCGCCCACCCGCACTACGTGCCCTACGCCGACAACAGCGACCTCATCGGTTATTGATGGCGTCCCTCAATCGCCACAAGCGAGCCACCACCAGAAAGGCCGCCCCCAACCGGGCGGCCTTTTGCCATGGCAAGCGCGCCGATCGGCCTTTCAAAGGCGGCTAACGCGCTTTTTCCAGCGTTGATCGAGAAATTTCGCGAAATTTGAGCCCGGGGCACCGCGCATTTCGTGATCGCGGGCAAGGCTCCGTTCACGCCCGTCGCGCCGTCTCGTGAGCGAATTCGGTCCGGTTTTACCCGGCATGCCGGGATTTTCCTTAGCCTCCTCGCGACCGTTCAACTCGCCGCACACGATTTCGCGATCCGATGTTCAACTTCCGCACTCGCACTCGTCAGCGAGGGCCGGTTTCGCCGTGATCGAGCAAGGGGCAAATAAGGGTCATCGGCAGCGAACAAGACCTCCTGCTCACCGCTGCCCCCCGACAGAAACCGACACCCCAATTCAAGACCGGAGTTACATCATGAACAAGTTCCTCACCGCCGCCGTTTTCGCCCTCGCCCTGGTTCCCGCCGTTGCCAACGCCGCCACCTCCTTCGATCCGGGTGCCGATAACGCTTCCCCGACGTTCGTCACCGCCCCTGCCCAGGTCAATCCGGCCAACGCCGCCGCGGCGGCCGCCGATGCCCAGCGTTACGCCACTGTCGCTGACGGCGCGGTGGTCGGTACCCACGGCGTCTCGCCGAGCACCGTCACTGAATATGATCCGGGCCTGGCCAGCGGCACCGATCTGGTGACCACGACCATCCTGCCGGGTGCCAGCGCGCCGATCGCTCAGCAGCACTACATCCCCTATGCCGCCAACAGCGATGTGATCGGCAACTGATCGTCAGACCAAGTTCACTGATCGTCACAGACGACGGTCATCGAAAAGGCCGCCCCAATCGGGCGGCCTTTGTTGTTTCACCTCTTCAGAAGGGACTGGCGGCTGCCGAAACCACCTACGGGAGAGGGAAAACCGTCCGAGAGTCGCCGTCACCCAAAAGCGGCATTCTCCTGATCGAGCAAGCCGTAAATGATGGCTCTGCTGGCGAATAAACCGGTCGGGCCTTCTCAAAAAAGACAAAACTCAGGATAAGGATTGAGGACTGGAGTTTTCATCATGAATAGCAAGTTCCTCGCCGCCGCGACTTTGGCCATTGCCTTGGCCCCTGCCATAGCCAATGCGGACCAGATCTACTCCGGAGGGGCGGCCGATAGTGCGTCTTCCCGCTTCGTCACCTTCATGACGAAGCTGATCGTGCCGGGAGCCGACAAGGATCAGGCCACCAGGCAGCCAATCGCCTACGCCGACAACCCCGAATTGATCGGCCATCGCCGAGGGTCGACCAATACCGTCTGGTCCAGGTAAAACAAGCACTGGCGCTGTACAGCCTATGCCGGCTTCGGTCCTTGGCGGAGCACATTTGGCAGTGCCCCAATGATGGTATCGGCGGACGCAAGTTGGCGTCGCGCCACCCTTCGTTTCACTGATCTTCTTAAGGGTCGCCCCAACCGGGCGGCCTTTTTGCTGTTGCGAGGATAGCTCGCATAAGAGGACAGATGCATTTGCCACCAACAGGCCTTTGCAGCGGGCGTACGCATCGATCAGAGGCGGCTAATCGAATTTTCTCAGCCTGACCAGAGATTTCGCCCGGCGCGATGCGCTTTCGTGAACGGAAGGCGGATCTCGCGCAGCCCATCCGTGAACAACCCCGACCGATTTCTCCCGGCATACTGGTGTGGTTCCTAAGCCCATCGCGGCCGTTCAACTCGCCGCGCACGATTTCGCGATCCACCGTTCAACTTTCGCCCTCGCACTCGTCAGCGAGGGCCGGTTTCGCCGTGATCGAGCAAGGGGCAAATAAGGGTCATCGGCAGCGAACAAGACCTCCTGCTCACCGCTGCCCCCCGACAGAAACCGACACCCCAATTCAAGACCGGAGTTACCACCATGAACAAGTTCCTCACCGCCGCCGTTTTCGCCCTCGCCCTGGTTCCCGCCGTTGCCAACGCTGCCACCTCCTTCGATCCGGGTGCCGACAACGCTTCCCCGACGTTCGTCACCGTCCCGGCCCAGGTCAACCCGGCCAATGCCGCCGCTGCCGCCGCCGATGCACAGCGTTACGCCACCGTTGCCAGCAATGTGGTGATCGGCACCCACGGCGTCTCCCCGCAGGGCGTCGTCGAATATGATCCGGGCGCGGCCTCGGGCGACTCGTCCTTCGTGGCCAAGCTGGTCCTTCCCGGCGCCGCCGCTCCGAGTGCCCAGCAGCACTACATCCCCTATGCCGACAACAGCGATGTGATCGGCAACTGATCGTCAGCTCAAGCTCAACCGGTCGGCGAAAGCTGACGTTTGTCGGGAAGGCCGCCCTGTCGGGGGCGGCCTTTTCCTTTTGGTGGAGAACTGCGTCGCCAAGCTTCCCGTGGATAGTTCGCACCTTCCTGCCATAAACGAGCCAGCGAAAGGCTAGGCTAGCGGTCGCAAGAGGACGGGCTCCGCTTAAACAATTGCGAGGGAGAGAGCGAAGTGGGCATGGCCATCCAGTTTACCGGCACCAACGCCATCGTCGACCGGGCCATAGGCCGAACGATCGTCGGCGCCAACATATTGATCAAGCTGAACGGCGAGCTTGTCTATGACCGGCAGGCCGGCTTCCTCGACCGCGAGGCCAACAGGCCTGTGACCCCCAATACGATTTTCCGCCTGGCATCGGTGAGCAAGCCGATGGTTTCCGCAGCCGCCCTTGCCATGGTCGAAGCCGGCAAGATTCGCCTCGACGATCCGGTGACCCGCTACCTGCCCGGCTTCCGGCCACGCCTTGCCGACGGTACTGCACCGCCAATCACCATCTCGCACCTGCTGACTCACACATCCGGCCTGACCTACGACACCGACAATGGCAACGGCGAACCGGCCTGCGGCGGTACTGGCCCGTCCGATTTCGACCTCGCCGAGAACATCCGGCGCATTGCCGCCCTGCCCCTCGCCTACGAACCGGGTACCAGCTGGTGCTATTCGGTCGCCATCGACGTGCTAGGCGGCGTCATGGAGGTGGTCGACGGCCGGTCCTTGCCCGAGATCGTCAAGGCGCGGGTCACCGATCCCCTCGGCATGACGGATACGGGCTTCTGGCCGACCGATCCCGATCGCCTGGCCGTTCCCTATGCCGACGGCACGCCACCGACCCGTATGGGCGATATCGAACGCGTCAAGGACGGCGACGGCTTCGTGGAATTCTGGACCGGCCGCGCCCTCGATCCCAAGGCCTTCCCGTCGGGCGGCGCCGGCATGATCGGCACGGCGGAGGATTTCCTCATCTTCCTTGAGGCGATGCGCAAAGGCGGCGCGCCCATCCTCTCGCAGGCCTCCAGGCCGCTTCTGACGGAAGCGCATACGGTGGATCTCGACCCGGCGCCGTCCGGCCAGGGCTATTCGCACGGCTGGTCGATCTACCGCGACCCTTCCGTGCAAAAGCTGCCTTGCAAACCCGGCACCTGGGCTTGGGGCGGCATCTATGGCCACCAATGGTACGTCGATCCGGCGACCGGCCTTTCGATCGTCATCTTCACCAATACGGCCCTCGAGGGGTGCATAGGCGCCTTCCCCAAAGACATCTTCCAGGCGATCTATACCGACCTCAAGGCGTGAGGCAGAAAGCGAAAAGGCCGCCCGTTGCGGGGCGGCCTTTCCAGATATCCGAAGCTTCGGAACCCTATCAGCGCGAGTAATACTCGACGACCAGGTTCGGCTCCATCTTGACGGCGTAGGGAACGTCGGCCAGCGCCGGCACGCGTACCAGCTTGGCGACCTTCTTGGCGGTATCGACCTCGATGTAGTCGGGGGTATCGCGCTCGGCGAGCTCGACCGACTCCAGAACGATGGCCAATTCCTTGGACTTCTGGCGAACTTCGATCACGTCGCCGATCTTGCAGCGGTACGAACCGACGTTGACCTTGCGGCCGTTAACGGTGACGTGGCCGTGGTTGCAGAACTGACGGGCCGCGAACGGCGTCGGCACGAACTTGGCGCGGTAGACGACGGCGTCGAGACGGGTCTCGAGCAGGCCGATCAGCGCTTCCGAGGTATCGCCACGCAGACGGACGGCCTCTTCGTAAATCTTGTAGAACTGCTTCTCGCTGAGGTCGCCGTAATAGCCCTTCAGCTTCTGCTTGGCACGGAGCTGCAGACCGTAGTCCGAGGTCTTGCCCTTGCGGCGCTGACCGTGCTGGCCGGGGCCGTATTCACGCTTGTTGACCGGGCTCTTGGGGCGACCCCAGAGGTTCTCGCCCATGCGGCGGTCGATCTTGTACTTTGCACTATGGCGCTTAGACATCGCGTATCCCGCTTTTTGTCAGTGTTTATTCAGGACTCGCGCCCTCCTCTGCTCCGATCTGGCTCGAAAGCCACCCGAAACCGACAGGGAAACGCTGCGCGCGGCAGGTCCCCCACGGGACACGTGAACGGCCGCGCCGGCTCCTCGTTACCAAGGAACCGGCGGGTTGAGGGCTGAATAGTCGAGTGGGTCGCCACTGTCAAACTGAAAGCACGGCATTTCCGGCTTTTCCGATCACCCGCGAGCGATTTTCAACGTTTCGCCGGCAAACAGGCCATCGCCTTCCTCGAACCCGAAGGCGTCGAGCATGGCGCGCGCCGGCCGACGACCCGTCGAGAAGAAACGGCGCGGGGCGCCCTCGTCGCGCGACGGACCAGCGCCGGCCGTCACCGTTGCCACGCGGCGGGCAATGGCTGGCGCAGGATCGATCCATTCGACAGGCCATGGCGCCAGCGCCTTCAGCCGACCGAGCACTAGGGGATAATGGGTGCAGGCAAGAACGACGGTATCGGTCCGCCGCCCAGCTTCCTCAACGAAGCAAGGAGCGATTTCGGCGAGAAGCTCGGCGTCGGTCACCGGCTCGCCGGAGACCACGCGTTCGACCAGCTCGGCCAGGACCATCGAACCGACCAGTGTGAAATGACAGTCGCCGCCGAATTTATCGATCAGATCGCGCGTGTAATCGCGCTTCACCGTACCCGGCGTCGCCAGCACCGAGGCCAACCGCGATCGGCTGTGCTCGGCGGCCGGCTTCACCGCCGGTACCGTGCCGACAATCGGCAGCTTGAAGCGGGCGCGAAGCGGCGGCAGTACAAGCGTCGAGGCGGTGTTGCAGGCAATCACCAAGGCCGCCGGGTCGAGCACGGCCAGCGCCTCGTCCATCAGCGATACGACGCGGTCGATGAGCATGCCTGGCTCCAGCCCGCCATAGGGAAACACGGCGAGGTCGGCGACATAATCCATGCCGGCGGCTGGCAGCGCCTTGCCGATTTCGCGGGCGACCGAAAGGCCACCGACACCGCTATCGAACACCAGAATGCGCATGGAATTCCTTGGAGCCTGTCTCGTCGCCCAGCTTTGCCAGCCGAATGCGGCGACATCGGGCCGAGCGGCCCTCATCCTCGGCCCGCATGGTTAATGAAATCCTACGCCTTGCCCTCGTCGACGGCCCGCTTCTTCGGCCGGTGATTCTTGCCGTCGAGGCAGGTGATGATGCCGCGAAGCGTCCGGATCTCCTGTTGCGTCAATTGCTGGCGCTGGAAGATGGCACGGAGGTTATGGATCATCGTCGGCCGCTTCTCGGGCGGATGGAAGAAATGCCGCTCGTCGAGCACCGATTCCAGGTGGTCGAACAGCCCGAGCAGCTCTGCCTTGCCGGCCGGCGGTGACCGGTCGGAGGCGGCAAACGGCAGCGCGCTGTCGGGATCCTCGAAGCCAGCCTTGCGCCACTCATAGGCGACCACCAGCACCGCCTGGGCGATGTTGAGCGAGGCATATTCCGGCACCACCGGCAGTGTCAGGATCTCGTCGGCCAGCGCCACTTCGTCGTTGTTGAGTCCCCAGCGCTCGCGGCCGAACAGCAGCCCCACCGCCGCGCCCTGGTCTTCCAATGCTCTGATGTGCTTTGCGGCGTGGACCGGCCCGCGCACTTCCTTGGTAACGTCGCGATCGCGCGCCGTCGTCGCGTAGACGAAGGAGAGGTCGGCGATCGCCTCCTCGAGCCTGTCGTAGACGCGGGCCGCATGGATGATGTGCGTCGCCTTGGCCGCGTTGGCTTCCGCCTTCTCGTTGGGCCAGCCATCGCGCGGGGCGACGATCCTGAGATCGGACAGCCCGAAATTGGCCATGGCGCGCGCCGCCGCGCCGATATTCTCGCCCATCTGCGGCTCGCAGAGGATGATGGCCGGTCCCGGCCCGGCCGCTTTGTCGTCCGACATGATCTTGCCTATCCCGCTTTTGGCGCGGGTTTGGCACATCGCGTCGGCCAAGAAAAGGGAGAAATCCCCGATATGGCCGCTTCGGAAGGCGGGCGGCGCGGTCCCGCGCCACCCGATTTGTGTTTTACCTGGGTTTGGCGACGCTTGCCGTCCTCTCGCCGCTCAGCCGCTCCAGCATCCAGCCGGGATATTCGGCCGGCAGCGCCGAGACGGCGTCGAGGCGAGCGAGTTCATCGGCTGACAGAACCACCTCGCCGGCGGCGATATTGTCGTCGAGCTGCTCGACCGACTTGGCGCCGATGATCACCGAGGAGACGAACGGCTTGTGCAGCACATAGGAGAGCGCGATGCGCGCGACCGACACGCCCTGGTCCTTGGCGATCTCGGCCATCACGTCGATGGCGTCGAAGGCGCGGTCCTTGTTGACCGGCGGGAAGTCGAAGTTGGCACGCCGCCCATCACCGGAGCCATCGCGGCTGAACTTGCCCGACAGCAGGCCACCAGCCAGCGGGCTCCACACCATCAGGCCCACCTTTTCGGAGAGCAGCAGCGGCGCGATGTCCCGCTCAAGGTCACGGCCAGCGATGGTGTAATAGGCCTGCAGGCTGGCGATACGGTCGAGGCCCAGCCGGTCGGCGATACCCAGCGCCTTCATGATGCGCCAGGCCGGCCAGTTGGAAACGCCGACATAGCGGATCAGGCCATCGCGGACGAGATCGTCGAGCGCCCGCACCGTCTCCTCGATCGGCGTCACCACGTCGTTGCCATGGATCTGGTAGAGGTCGATATAGTCGGTGCCGAGCCGCTTCAGGCTGGCCTTGACGCCATCCATGATGTGGCCGCGCGAGGCGCCGCGATCGTTGACGCCCTTGCCGACGGAAGCGAACACCTTGGTCGCCAGCACGATGTCCGAGCGGGCGCGGCCGGAATTGCGCATCGCCTGGCCGGTAATCTGTTCCGACAGGCCTTCCGAGTAGACGTCGGCGGTGTCGATGAAGTTGACGCCCTTGTCGAGCGCACCGGCGACGATGCGGTCGGCCACCGATTGATCGAGCGTTCCGATGGCCGTCCACACGCCCCGACCGCCGAAGGTCATGGTGCCCAGACAGATTTCGGAGACGAGAAGGCCGGTGCCCCCGAGCGTATTGTATCGCATGTCATCACCTTGAAATTGTATTGAGAAACGTGAAAGCGGCCGGCACGAATGCGCGGCGGGCGGATGCGGGCGAGAACGAAGCGGCCCCAACGCCTGTGAGAGACTAAGCCGCCGCCAGTGGCTGGAATAGCCGAGCAGAACGTCACAGCCTGATTAGATGAACTATACAATCATCTGCTATTGGGGATTATTATGCGTCCATTCTGGCGGCCCGCCAAATCACGCTTGAGCGAGCCCGCGCACTCCAGGAAGCTGCCATGGCCCGAACCGACCTTTTCGACGGCATCAGCGAGTTTCTCACCGTGGTCCGGCGCGGCAGCTTCCGCGCGGCCGCGCGCGAACTGGGTGTCACCCCCGGCGCGATCAGCCAGGCGGTTCAGACCCTGGAGCGGCGGATCGGCCTGCCGCTTTTCCATCGCACCACCCGCCATATCGCCCTCACCGAGGCCGGCGAGCGGTTTCTCACCGAAGTCCGGCCGGCGGCCGAGGCCATTGCCGGCTCGCTCGACGGCCTCGCCAACCTCAGCGAAAGACCGTCGGGTACGCTCAGGCTCCTGGCCCACCATATTGCGGCCCAGGAAGTGCTGACGCCCGTGCTGCCGGCCTTCCTGGCGGCCTACCCGGACATCGCCGTCGACGTGGTGACCGACATCAAGCGCCGCGACATGGTCGGCGGCGGTTTCGACGCCGGCATCCGGATCGGCGAATTCATCGATCAGGACATGCTGACCATACGCGTCACCCCGCCCTTTTCCTGGGGGGTGGTCGGCTCGCCGGCCTATTTCGCCGCCCATGGACGGCCCGAGACACCGGATGATCTGGCCAACCACAGATGCCTGCGCTACCGCCTGCCCGACAGTGGCAACGTCTACCGCTGGGAGTTCGAACGAGACGGCGTCGCCGTTGCCATCGATCCGCCGGGGCAGATCACCTCCGACGATTGGGTCCTGCTGCGCGCCATGGCGGTGGCCAGCCTCGGCCTCACCTACGCCTCGTCGCAGAATGTCCGCCATGAACTCGCCGACGGCCGCCTTGAAACCTGTCTTGACGACTTCGCGCCGGCCCAGGATGCGCTCTATCTCTACTATCCCAAGTCGAGCCGGCTACAGCCCAAGCTGCGCGTCTTCATCGACGCCTGCCTGCGTAGCATGCGCGAGCGATCGAAGGATTAGCGCCACAGTCCGGCGATGAAAGATCCCACCGCCAACAGTCCGAAGGCGAGGATCAGGCCGCCGGACAGCCGCCCGACCCACAGCGAAAAGCGATCGCTGACCTTATGACGCACCAGCGCCACGCCGCCCGTCAGGATGATCCACCAGGCGAGCGAACCGGCAAACACGCCGGCCACCACCACCAGCGTCGATGGGGCATCGGCCGTCGAGGCAAGGCCCAGCCCGGCAAAGAACAAGGCGAAGGACAAAATGGTCGTCGGGTTGGCTATGGTCAGCAGAAACGTAGCGCCCACGGTGCCCAGGAGATCGCGGGCGCCGATCTCGGCGGCCTGCCGTGGCGGCTTCGGCTTCATCCCCTGCCAGCCGAACCAGATCATCGCGACGCCGCCAATGAGGCGCATGGGGCCATCGATCCCGGCGAGAAAGGCCGAAAAGGCGGCAAAGCCAAGCGCCGCCAGGGCGCCATAGAAGGCATCGGCGAGCGCCGTTCCGAGCCCGCCGGAGAGCCCCACCCAGAAGCCGCGTTGCAGCGTGCGGTTGATGCAGAGCGCCCCGATCGGTCCGAGCGGCGCGGCCACGGCGAAGCCGAGGGCAAAGCCCTTGGCGGCAAAGAGCAGCAAACTCACGGTCATCGCTCCCGAGGTTTGAATGGTGGCTCGACGACGGTCGACAGCGCGATCATCGTCTCGCTGCGGGCAATCAGCCGTTGCCGCTTGAAATCATCGAGAAAAGTCTCGATGCCGGCCAGCGACGCCACGCGGATCTTGATCAGATAGTTCCAACTGCCGGTGATGTGCTGGCACTCGACGATGGCGGGATGCTCAGTAGCAACCGCCCGGAACGCCGTCTCGTCGGCATCGGGGGCGAGGCCGACGAACACGAAGGCGGTGACGGCGAAGCCCAGCGCCTCGGCGTCGGCGTCGATGGTGAAGCGGCGGATCACGCCGCTCGCCGTGAGGCGGCGGATGCGCTCGTTCACCGCCGACGTCGACAGACCGACCTCGCCACCGATATCGGCGAGCGAGCGGCGCGCATCCTGGCCGAGGCACATCACGATTTGACGATCGATTTCATCCATACCGCAATAATTACTTACAAATGGCGATTTATCAATACGATTTCCTGACATATAACCAAATATCAGGAAATTTTAATGCCACAGAACCACCAAACGCGACGTTGTCCTACATGGACAGTCCTCCGAGAAATCCCCTATAAACGTGAGGACAATCCGTCGCCCAACCCTGGGTCGACGGCGTTGGGACGGAGCGCGGCGACCGCCGCTCTCGTCGGCAGAGGAGAAAAGCATGGCCTATGATGTCGCGGTTCTCGTTGGCAGTCTGCGCAAGGGATCCTTCTCCCGGGCGGTGGCCGACAACCTCGCAACGCTTGCCACCGATAAGCTGAAACTCCGCATCGTGGAGATCGGCGAACTGCCGCTCTACAACCCGGATCTCGATGAGGGCTCGCCGCCGGCTACCTGGGCGAAGTTCCGGAGCGAAGTCGTCAGCGCGGACGCCGTGCTGTTCGTGACGCCCGAATACAATCGGTCGATCCCCGGCCTTCTGAAGAACGCCATCGACATCGGCTCCCGCCCCTATGGCAAGAGCGCCTGGAAGGGCAAACCCACCGCCATCGTCAGCGTTTCGCCGGGCAATCTGGGCGCCTTTGGCGCCAACCATCACCTGCGCCAGCCGCTTGTCTTCCTCGACATGCCAGTCATGCAGCAGCCTGAAGCCTATATTTCCAAGGTGGGAGATCTCCTAGATAAGGATGGCAAGTTCGTGAGCGAGGACACCAAGTCCTTCCTGGGCGGCTTCCTCACCGCCTTCGCTACCTGGATCGGCAGAAACAAATAACACCGCGCTGAGCGCCGTAAGGAGACGACATGACCATCACCAGCGAAGACGAGCTCGACGGGCTCAAGGCAATCGGCCGCGCCGTGGCCGATGCCATCGCCGCCATGGCCACCGCCGTCCGACCCGGCATCACCACAGCCGAACTCGACGAAATCGCCGGCCGCGTCCTCGACGAGGCCGGCGCCATACCCGCGCCGAAGGCGACCTACGGCTTCCCCGGCATCGCCTGCATCTCGGTCAGCGAGGAGATCGCCCACGGCATCCCCGGCGACCGGGTGCTGAAAGTCGGAGACCTCATCAATCTCGACGTTTCCGCCTCCAAGGACGGTTTCTTCGCCGACAGCGGCGCTTCCTTTGCCGTCTCGCCTGTTCCCGCCAAGCTCGACCGGCTGTGCCGCGACGGCCGGCGGGCCATGTGGGCCGGCATCGGCGCCGTCGCACCCGGACGGCCACTTGCAGGTGTCGGCCGTGCTGTCGGCGCGTTTGCCCGCAAGAACGGCTACACGTTGGTGCGCAATCTCGGCAGCCATGGCGTTGGCCGCTCGCTGCATGAAGAGCCGTCGGACATCGCCACATGGCCCAACCCGCACGAGCGGCGCGTCATCACCGACGGTCTCGTCTTCACCGTCGAGCCCTTTCTGTCGCTCGGCGCCGAATGGGCCGAGGATGGCGACGACGATTGGACGCTGTACTCAGAGCCGCGCGCACCGACCGTGCAGTTCGAGCATACCATCGTCGCAACGCGAAACGGGCCGCTCGTCGTCACGCTCCCTTCCTGACACCTTCCGTTTACGTTAGCGTACGCCCAAAAGCCAAGCGGTTGCACTGGCCTCGGCGGCAACGCCATGCTACAGGCGAAACATCCGTGCGTTTGCGTACCGGCAGGCGCACGAACCGGCCTCAAAGCCCGGCCACACGTTCGGAAGGTCACCCCACTATGGCGAAAATCAAGGTTGCGAACCCGGTCGTCGATCTCGACGGCGACGAGATGACCCGGATCATCTGGCAGTTGATCAAGGACAAGCTGATCCTGCCCTATCTAGATATCGACATTGATTATTATGACCTTTCGGTCGAGAACCGCGACGCCACGGCCGATAAGGTGACGGTCGACGCCGCCAACGCCATCAAGAAGCACGGCGTCGGCATCAAGTGCGCCACCATCACGCCCGACGAAGCGCGCGTGAAGGAATTCAACCTCAAGGAAATGTGGAAGTCGCCCAACGGCACCATCCGCAACATCCTCGGCGGCGTTATCTTCCGCGAACCGATCATCTGCAAGAACGTGCCGCGCCTCGTACCCGGCTGGACGCAGCCGATCGTCGTCGGCCGTCATGCCTTCGGCGACCAGTACAAGGCCACCGACTTCAAGTTCCCGGGCAAAGGCACGCTCACCATCAAGTTCGTCGGCGAAGACGGCGCGGTGATCGAGAAGGAAGTGTACAAGGCCCCCGGCGCCGGCGTGGCGCTCGCCATGTACAACCTCGATGAATCGATCCGCGAGTTTGCCCGCGCCTCCCTCAACTACGGCATCATGCGCAAATGGCCAGTCTATCTTTCGACCAAGAACACCATCCTCAAGGCCTATGACGGTCGCTTCAAGGATATTTTCCAGGAGGTGTACGAGGCCGAGTTCAAGGCCGAATTCGAAAAGCTCGGCATCACCTACGAGCATCGCCTGATCGACGACATGGTCGCCTCGGCGCTGAAGTGGTCGGGCGGCTATATCTGGGCCTGCAAGAACTACGATGGCGACGTGCAGTCCGACACCGTGGCCCAGGGCTTCGGCTCGCTTGGTCTGATGACCTCCGTGCTGCTGACGCCGGACGGCAAGACAGTGGAGGCCGAAGCCGCCCACGGCACCGTCACCCGTCACTATCGCGAGCATCAGAAGGGCAAGGAGACCTCGACCAACTCCATCGCCTCCATCTTCGCCTGGACGCGTGGCCTCGCCCACCGCGCCAAGCTCGACGACAACGCCGACCTGGCCAAGTTCGCCGCCACGCTGGAGAAGGTCTGCGTCGACACCGTGGAAAGCGGTTTCATGACCAAGGACCTCGCCCTGTTGATCGGGCCGGACCAGAAGTGGCTCTCCACCACCGGCTTCCTCGAGAAGGTTGCGTCCAACCTCGAAGCCGAAATGGCCAAGTGGTAAGCCTGTAATCATCGATGAAATTATAAGGCGGCG
The DNA here is from genome assembly GCF_041320595.1 of Pleomorphomonas sp. PLEO. Classification (NCBI taxonomy): domain Bacteria; kingdom Pseudomonadati; phylum Pseudomonadota; class Alphaproteobacteria; order Hyphomicrobiales; family Pleomorphomonadaceae; genus Pleomorphomonas; species Pleomorphomonas sp. PLEO. Next base: position 2,782,273 of record NZ_CP166625.1, on the reverse strand, counting down.
GATCAGCAACGGTTCGCCGCCTTTTGATTGATAGACGAGCCATAGCCCAGCAGGGCCCACAGAAGCCTATGGGGCTCGAAGTTCGGAGGGCCAGATTGTGCGCTAGTGCGACACAATGCGACCAGGGGATGATTTTCGTGTCACGTAGATATGTTTCTAGTTGTACTCGACAACTTTTGACATGCACAATAAGCGCCAGCCCCACTTTTGGGCATGTCACGACTGGATCGAATCTCAAGGCGACGGACAGGCTCAAGAGAGCTTCGGACGCACAGTTCATTGGAGGGGCTTATGAGCTACGTTCGCAATAAATTTCGGCAAAAAGCCAAATCCCCCAAGCTTATAATGGCCTTTATTTTCGTCTGCTCTTTTTTGTGGGCTGATTTTTCGTTCGCCGACAGTTGGTCATGCACGCCGCCTCCGAATGATGCGATTGATGTTGTGATCGCCAGATACCCGAGAAATTATTATATACGCCCAGAAAACGAAGACATCGTCAGGCTTGTCGAGAGTTCTCTTGAGAGGCGCCTGGGCTTTGAATCTGAACTAGTTTCGTGTAGGGGGAGTTCTTGCCGTATTAGTAACGAGTTCATAAAATTTATTACCAGGAAGAATTTAGATATTCCAATCAATAATACTCAAATGTCTATCTGTACGGCGCACAATTCTGAGTGCGTAAATAGAGGCTGTAAGAAGGAATATACAGAGAACTATGATGTCATTTATGCCTGGAAATATGGTACATTACGTCTAATATTAGAAATCTCGAAAATAAATAATAAGTCATCTATTGATAAGGTGGTTAGTGATGACCAGCCGTTCGAACCAATATTCAATGGTTATCATTCAAGATACATTGGGGTTGCCAAAAATGCTAGACTATTTATAGAAATAAGCAACTACGCAAGCAACTACTTCGAATGAAGTGAATGATACGGCTGACTTCCGGCAAATCGGCAGCCCGCCGGACCGAAACCGACGAGCGCCCGAACCGATCGTCAGGCCGTAACGGCGAAGATGCGGAGGCGGTGCCCGTCCGGGGTCAACCACCATCCTGCTGCGGCCTCGCCACGTTGGAGAAGGTCTGCGTCGACACCGTGGAAAGCGGCTTCATGACCAAGGACCTCGCCCTGCTGATCGGGCCGGATCAGAAGTGGCTCTCCACGACCGGCTTCCTCGAGAAGGTTGCGTCCAACCTCGAAGCTGAAATGGCCAAGTGGTAATCAGCCGGTCAAGGACGAAACAATAGGGCGGCGGATCGGCAACGGTCCGCCGCCTTTATTGCATCGGCAAAACTGCAAAGCGGACTCAGCTTTATTCAGTGGGTAATCTAGCGCGGCCGAAAGAACACTCTTGAGCGCCGCGAAATGGAGACCGATGCGCTGGCATTTCAACATGCCCTCGATATCGGATACCTCATGTTTGTTTCACAATTTCAGAAGACCAAAAGAGATCGTTGTTTGGGTTGGTAGTCAAAAAAGACCGTTGGCAGCCAATAACGAAGCACCCGATAAAGGTAACAGAAATGATCAGCTCGATAGACAATAACGCGTAGCGTCAGTCGCAAATAGGGCTTTGTTCACCTTTGTAATGTTCTATCAACGGCTAGGCTCAAGTTTCCATGGGCTACGTCGGCTTGACTCGGTCCAGCGGCATTACACGAGCGCTACCGCTCGTCGACCACTCCAGCGCTCCTGGACGATATGATTGATATTCCCACCGTGTTCGTCTTGATATCGGTTCTCAGCCTAACTCTTGGCGGGGCGATTCTTGTTACCCAGACGACAGAGCTGAAGTGGGGGCTTCAAGAGTTTTCCTACGGTCTGATCGCCCACAGCGTGGCCTATGCCTTATATGTCCTGTCGCCAAAACTTGGCCCCTGGTCCGTCTGGTTTGCCGAGCTCTCTGTGGCCCTGTTCTTTTCTTTCGTCATCCAATCCCTCGAGATCTTTTTCGGCAGGGCAAGGCGCTGGAAGCAGCATCTGCTGTTCGTCGGCTCGATCGCCCTGGTGACCTTCCTGCTTCTCGACCAGCGGCCGATCAGGATCATCTGCAACAGCCTGATCTACGTTCTCGCCGAAGCCGTCGTCTTGCAGCATCTCTGGATGAGACGGAGGACAACATCGGGCAAGGGCCAGTATTTGTTCATGGCCGCGATTTTGCTCAGCATGACAATGATGCTCTATCGCGAAGTCACAGCGCTTCTATCGCTCCAGGCCTTTGGCGCGGTTACGCTGAGCGAATTGGCGCAAGCCCTTCTCTTTATAGCCACCCTCATCGGCGTGACGCTGATCACGGTCGGCTTCCTGCTGATGAACAAGGAGCGCACCGAGCACCTCAATCAGCAGATGATCCTCCACGACAAGCTCACCGGCGTTTGGAATCGGCGGAAACTGGAACAGGTTGGAGACGGCGAAATCCACCGGCTCGTTCGCCACGGCACGTTGGCTTCGCTGCTGATCCTCGACCTTGACGACTTCAAGAGCTTCAACGACTCCCTCGGCCACGCGGCGGGCGACGTAGTCTTGCAGGCCGTCACTAAGTCCTGGCGCAAGATCCTGAGGGACACCGATATCCTGGGCCGCTGGGGCGGAGAGGAGTTCGCCATCATCTTGCCGGGCACCGGCGTGCGGGAGGCGCAGCTTCTTGCCGAACGGCTGTGCGATGCGACGAGCACGACGAACACCGGCAGCCCGCTGCGGATCACCGTCAGCATCGGCGTGTCGCTCTGTCTCAGCCATGACAGCTGGAAAAGCTGGTTTGACCGCGCAGACGCGGCGCTTTATCGCGCCAAGGCAGCGGGCAAGAACCAAGTGTGTCATGACATCCCGATCAAGTGGGAGGATGGGACATCTGTCATCCAATGGTCTCCCCTGTTCGAAACGGCGATACCGGAACTCGACGCCGATCATATCGAACTCGTCGAGCGCTCTAACCGGCTGCTGCGCACTGTCAAGACGACGGGCGACAAGGTAACGATCACCCAGGACCTCAACGAAATCGCCTTCCACATGCGCCACCATTTCGTTCGGGAAGAGATCGCCATCGCGGAGATCAGCCCGGCCGGTCTTCAAAAGCATCGTTCCGAACACCTGGAGCTGATCGCCCGTCTATCCTTCCTCACCGAACGCTTTCAAAGCGATGCGCTACCGCTGGAGGCGCTCGTGCAATTCATCGCTTTCGAGATGTGCGCCCATCACATCGCCGGAAGCGACCGACGGCTTCTCTCAAAGCATGCCGCACAGGACGCCCCTCCCCGCGAACGGCCAGAGCCCGAACTACCAGACTTATTCAATGAGGATCAGCGACTACCTTATACTTGAAGACCAATGACAGCCTGCCCATCCGTCAATACCTTTACGACGGGCGGAAATGGCTCTGATACCTCCGACGACGTCGCGTGTATCCGGCAGCTCCGCCCTATATTTCCAAGCCCCAGCCGCCATTTTTGCGGACAAAGGGCCAAACGGAGGGGAAAACATGGCGCACAAGTTCGAGATCAAGAAGAATAAGGCCGACGAATACGTCGCCTATTTCAAATATAACGGCGAAACCATCTTCTGGACTGAGGGCTACAAAACCAAGGCCTCGGCGATCAATGCCATCGAGTCGATCAAGAAAAATGGCCCGACGGCGCCCACCGAGGATAACAGCTGATCCCCGTAACATGATGAGCCCGCCGGAGCGCAACCGGCGGGCATTCAGATCCCGGTCAGCCAGTTGTGGCGAAGACGCGGATGCGATGCCCATCCGGATCGGTCACCATGGAGCTACGACCAAAATCCATGTCGGTGGGCGATTGGAATACCGGCAGACCGCGCGCAACCCAGTTCTCATGGAAGGCATCGACATCGGCGGGCGCCGCGAGAGCGATGCCGATCTCAAGCGCGCCCGGCGCCCCTCCGGTGGCTGGCTCGACGGTGGCTTTGGACCATAGGCCGACCTTGATGCCCCCACCCAGAACGAACAGCGCGAACGTGGGGGAAGTCTCGACCGGAGGCCGGCCAAACAGCTCGGTGTAGAAGCCGGCGCTCTTGGCGGGATCGGCGACATGCAGCAGGTAGTAGGTAGGCGTAAACATCAGCATCTCCTCGCATCTTTGCGATGAGCATGCTTACGACGCGCTGCTGCCAAATTTTGTCAGCATCTTCACCAAAAAACCAGCTCACAATGAGATGGTACTCAAGCGACGCTGCTCAGGCGCGGGGCCGTACCGGAAGAAACGGCAGCCTCACATAGACCAGCATAGCCCCCAGAGCATAAGCGATCTCAAAGAAAATCGCCGCCTCGGCAATATGCAAGGCAATGCGCGGTCCGGACGCACCAATGGTCATGGCTTCCAAAAAAGCACACACACAGGCCGCAAGCGCCAGCGGCGCCATGGCAAACACCCGAAATTGCGTACCAACCACCAGGCCGGCCACAACCAGCACCAGTACCACCTCGAGCGCAAGCATGTATCGGCCTCCGATACTTGAGATCGCCATCCCCCGCCGCGGGATCAGAGCGAACCATTCAGGCTGCGGTTAAATTCTATCACGAAGCTATCATGTTTAAAATTTACGACGCAGTCTATTTCTACTTAGTCGTAGTATCACGTGAAGCGTGCACAACTTTCGTAGAAATGTTCGCCAGAGTTTCTATCCTAGCGTTAAATAGCCCGCTTTGTTCCGCGTTTCGGCAAGAACATCGCCCCAGTTAGACTTTAGTCGCTACGCCTCCGGACAATTAGGCAAGTGATCGTCAGCAATCAATCATGCGCCGCCGCCCAGGCCTCCTTCTGCGCCCGCTCCCACTCGGCGCGTTCCGAATCGAGCGTGCGATAAAGTGAGATGCTGTTGGTCGGCAAATAGCCAAGCGCCGCATAAAAGGCGAGAACAGCCTGATTCTCGCTGCGAACCAGAAGATTGACCTTCGGAGCCCCCCGCGACCGACACCAGTCCTCGGCCGCCCGCACCAACGCACGGCCGACACCGCCTCGACGCTGATCGGGATCGACCCCAAGATAATAAAGAGCGCCCCGATGGCCGTCATGCCCCGTCATCGCGGCTCCGACGATGCGTCCCCCTGCCCGCGCCACAAGAATGGTGGCGGTCTCCGTTGTCTCAACGAGCGTCACATCGGCCTCGGGGTCGTTCCAAGGTCGCGTCAAACCACACCGCGACCAGAGCGCGATCACCATCTCGCGCTCCTCGCCGGTCATCTCGCCGATAACGATGTCTGCGTCGAAGGTCACTTCCAGATCCCCCTTTCACCAGGCAGGCGCAGCCGCATAGCCAGCGGCTTGCCATCCAAAAACTCGGTTTAGATATAGCCGATCCCTATGGCCATTCCAGGCAAACAACTTTGTTCATACCAAGCGTCGCAGGACACGGATTCGTGAATATGACAAAATATCATTTTATTACAGTCAATTAGTCCAGATTAGATACTCGGAGAGACCAAAATTCCGCGCGCGCCTTAGACGCGATCGGCACTGGCCACTTGAAATTAGATTCATTTTCGATATATCTAATTACATCAAAACGAAACAGGAGTTATTCATGCACCATAAGTTCCACTTTCCCCACGATTTCCATGATCATGACGACCCCCGGGCTGCCGGCGGCCGCGGTCCATTCGGCCGCCCGCTTTGGGGTGAGCGGGGCGAGCGCCCCGAACGCCATGGCCCCGGTCAGCGTGGCGGCCCGTTCGGTCGCGGCCGCTTCTTCGACAATGGCGTACTGCGCCTTGTCGTACTGGCGCTGATCGCCGAACAGCCCCGCCACGGCTATGAGATCATCAAGGAGATCGAGGAGCGCACCGGCGGCGCCTATGCGCCGAGCGCCGGAGTCATCTATCCGACGCTGACTCTGCTTGAAGAGACGGGCCTGATCGAGGTCGTGAGTTCGGAGGGCAACAAAAAGCTCTACGCCGCCACTGAGGCCGGCCGCGCCACCGTGGAGGAAAACCGCGCCGCTATCGACGCCGTCCTCGCTCGCTTCGCCGAAGCAGGCTCGGACCGCCGGCCGGAGCGCGACCCCCGCCTTATCCGCGCCGTCGAAAACATGCGCCTTGCTCTTCGCCTGAAGACGCAAAGCGCCACGCTGACGGCCAGCCAGATCGACGCGCTGGCGGAGTTGCTCGACGATACCGCCCGCAAGATCGAACAGATCTGAAGGCGCCGTCCCAAAAGCAAACGCCCGCCCGAGCCAACGCTCGGACGAGCGAATTTGTTCGTGCTACGCGGACGGATTAACCACCCAGCGCCTTGCGGACAGCGTCGAGTGCCTCCGCCGCCTTGGCGCCATCCGGACCACCAGCCTGCGCCATGTCCGGGCGGCCACCACCACCCTTGCCACCCAAAGCCTCAGAGGCCACACGCACCAGATCGACGGCCGAGAAGCGCGCCGTAAGATCCGGCGTGACGCCGACCACCACGCCTGCCTTGCCATCCTCGGCGACGCCGACCAGCGCCACCACGCCCGATCCGAGCTTGGCCTTGCCCTCATCGACGAGGCTCTTCAGGTCCTTGGGACTGACACCCTCGGCCACCCGTCCCAAGAACTTGACGCCTGCGATCTCCGCTACGTCGTCGGTCGCCGCGCCGCCGCCCATGGCGAGCTTGCGCCTGACGTCGGCAAGTTCGCGCTCCAGCTTGCGCCGTTCCTCGACCAACGCCGCCACGCGATCGACGACATCGCCAACCGGTACCTTCAGCTCGCGAGCGACGTTGCGGATCGTCTTTTCCTGCTCTTCGAAATAGGCGCGGGCACCATCACCGGTCAGCGCCTCGATGCGGCGCACACCCGCCGCCACAGCGGTTTCCGAAACGACGTGCACCAAGCCGATTTCACCCGTCCGCGACACGTGAGTGCCGCCGCAGAGTTCGGTCGAATAGGTCTTGCCGGCCGCTTCACCCTCAAGCGCCGCGCCCATGGTGACCACGCGCACCTCGTCTCCGTATTTCTCGCCGAACAGCGCCATGGCGCCTTCGGCAATCGCCTCTTCCTGACCCATCAGGCGGGTCGCCACCTGGCCATCCTGCAGCACGATAGCATTGGCGAGGCGGCTGACCTCGGCAAGTTCCTTCTCGTCCATCGGCTTGGGGTGCGAGAAGTCGAAGCGCAGGCGGTCGGGCGTTACCAGCGAGCCCTTCTGCGCAGCGTGCTTGCCGAGCACCGAGCGCAACGCCGCGTGCAAGAGGTGGGTTGCCGAATGGTTAGCGCGGATCCGTGCCCGACGGGCATGATCGACCACCAGCTCGACCGGCTCGCCAACCTTCACAGTGCCGTCTTCGACCGTCACCTGATGGATGAACAGACCGTCGGCCTTCTTGGCCACATCGGTTACCGTAAGGCGGAAGCCAGCACCGGAGATGATGCCGGCATCGCCGACCTGGCCACCCGATTCGCCATAAAACGGCGTCTGGTTGACGATCAGCGACCCCGTATCGCCAACCTTCAGCTCCGAGACTTCCTTGCCATCCTTGACAAGCGCCACGACGACGCCCTCGGCCTTCTCGGTGTCGTAGCCGAGGAACTCGGTGGCGCCAACCTTCTCACGAAGACCAAACCACACCACTTCCGTGGCCGCTTCGCCCGAGCCCGCCCAGTTGGCGCGCGCTTCGGCTTTCTGGCGCTCCATGGCAGCGGCAAAGCCGTCGGTATCAACGGCAATGCCGCGCGCCTTCAGCGCATCCTGCGTTAGGTCCAGAGGGAAGCCATAGGTATCGTAAAGCTTGAAAGCGGTCTCGCCATCAAGGCTGGCGCCCTTATCAAACCCGCTGGTCGCATCGTCGAGCAGGCCGAGGCCCCGCGCCAATGTGCGGCGGAAACGCCTCTCCTCGAGGTTCAGCGTCTCGGTAATCAGCGCTTCGGCGCGCACCAGTTCCGGATAGGCCTGGCCCATTTCGCGCACCAGCACGGGAACCAGCCGATACAGCAGCGGCTCTTCGGATCCAAGCAGGTGAGCATGGCGCATGGCCCGGCGCATGATGCGGCGGAGCACATAGCCGCGCCCTTCATTGGACGGCAGAACGCCATCGGCCACCAGGAAGCTCGACGCACGCAAATGGTCGGCGATGACGCGATGCGATGCGAGCTGGTCGCCCTCGGCGGCAACGCCGGTCGCCTCGACCGAGGCGCGGATCAGCGCCTGGAACAGGTCGATGTCATAGTTGTTGTGGACGCCCTGCAGCACGGCGGCGACGCGCTCGAGCCCCATGCCGGTATCGATCGACGGGCGCGGCAAATTGACGCGCTCAGTCTTCGACAGCTGCTCATATTGCATGAACACGAGATTCCAGATCTCGATGAAACGATCGCCATCTTCGTCGGGCGAACCCGGGGGGCCACCCCAGACGTGATCGCCGTGATCAAAGAAGATCTCCGAGCAGGGACCGCAAGGGCCGGTATCGCCCATCGCCCAGAAATTGTCCGAGGTGGAGATCCGGATGATGCGGTCATCGGAAAGGCCGGCGATCTTCTTCCAATAGGTCGCGGCCTCCTCGTCCTCGGAATAGACGGTGACGAGCAAACGGTCCTTCGGCAGCGCAAATTCCTTGGTGATCAGGTTCCAGGCCAGTTCGATCGCCCGGTCCTTGAAATAGTCGCCGAAGGAGAAGTTGCCCAGCATCTCGAAGAAGGTGTGGTGGCGGGCAGTGTAGCCGACATTGTCGAGGTCGTTGTGCTTGCCACCGGCGCGGACGCACTTCTGGGAAGTGGTGGCGCGGCTATAAGAACGCTTCTCGAGGCCGGTGAAGACGTTCTTGAACTGCACCATGCCGGCATTGGTGAACATCAGCGTTGGATCGTTGCGCGGTACCAGCGGACTCGACGACACCACCTCGTGACCGTTCTTGCCAAAATAGTCGACGAAGGTCTTTCTGATCTCGTTCACACCACTCATGACGATTCGCCTGCCTACGCTGAGACGGCACCGCTCGCATCACCGCGCGGCCGGTCCGCCCGAACCCCATTTCCCGCGAGCCGCTCGCACGCTCCCGCAACCCAGAACCTTGCGTCGAGCGATCGAGGAAACGGCACCGGCCGGCGAGGTTCGTCTCGACAATCCGGATGGCGCCTCGGAAGGCAGCCCCCCGGAGGGAAGGACGCGCAGGCCAGACCGGTTCCGACACGATCGGTTCCATGCAAGGCAAAGCGTTATTTAGCCGCCGGCCATGCGCCTGTCCAGCGGCGGAGGCCGACTCGCGATGGCGGTATTTCGGCGCGATAGGCCCGCCTTTGCCATAAAGGCCGCATTAGCCCTTCGGCGCCTCGCGCGCAGCCCAGGCGTCGATCTCAACCTTGAGCGTGGGCAGGCCCAGTGCCGACACGTAAAGAAGCGTCGTGCAAGGCCGATGATCACCGAAGAATGCCCCAAACACCTGCCGGCGGCGGTCGGGATCAACATCGCCAACCAGATATGTCGTCAGTTTGACGATATCGCCAACGGACATGCCGGCTGCATCGAGATTGCGGCGGACATTGTCGAGCGCCACCTCGATCTGCTCCACCGGGTCGGTCGGCAAGCTACCGTCAGGCCGCAAGCCGATCTGCCCGGACAACACGAGCCAACGGGCTCCGGCAGGCACCTCGATCTGATGGCTATAAGCAGCGACCGGCGCATGCACGCCGGCCGGATTGCGAAACTGCATCTATCTCTCCCTCGGTCGACCGCGTACCAGCCGACCACCGCCTCTCACCCAAACGGGACGAGAGGCCTTGGACCCAGCCCTCACTCAGCCTCGGGCGGCGTTCCGTCAGCGTCATCCTCGGGGTCGCCCTTCAGGATGGAGTCGGCGATGACGCCGGCGTTCTGCCGGATAGCCGCCTCGATCTCATTGGCGAGCGCCTCGTTGTCGCGCAGGAACTGCTTGGAATTTTCGCGACCCTGGCCGAGACGCTGGCTGTTGTAGGAGAACCAGGCGCCTGACTTCTCGACGATTCCAGCCTTGACGCCAAGATCGATCAACTCGCCCACCTTGGACACGCCCTCGCCGTAGAGAATATCGAATTCCACTTCGCGGAACGGCGGCGCCAGCTTGTTCTTGACCACTTTGACGCGGGTCTGATTGCCGACGATCTCCTCACGATTCTTGAGCGCGCCGATGCGGCGAATGTCGAGACGAATCGAGGCATAGAACTTCAAGGCATTGCCGCCGGTCGTCGTCTCCGGGCTACCAAACATCACGCCGATCTTCATGCGGATCTGGTTGATGAAGATCACCATGGTCTTGGATTTTGAGACCGACGCGGTGAGCTTCCGGAGCGCCTGGCTCATCAGTCGAGCCTGCAGGCCCGGCAGCTGATCACCCATTTCGCCTTCGAGTTCGGCACGCGGCGTCAGCGCTGCCACGGAGTCGATCACCAGCACGTCGATGGCACCGGAGCGCACCAACGTATCGGTGATCTCAAGCGCCTGCTCGCCGGTATCCGGCTGCGAGATCAGGAGCTCGTCGAGGTTGACGCCGAGCTTGCGGGCATACACCGGGTCGAGCGCGTGCTCGGCGTCGATGAAGGCGCAAACGCCACCACGCTTCTGCGCTTCGGCCACTGTATGCAATGCCAGCGTCGTCTTGCCCGACGACTCCGGGCCATAGATCTCGACGACGCGCCCCTTCGGCAAGCCGCCGATGCCAAGCGCGATGTCGAGTCCGAGCGAGCCGGTCGGTATCGTCTCGATTTCCACCACCTGCCCCTTGCCGAGGCGCATGATGGAGCCCTTACCGAAGGCCCGTTCGATCTGCGACAGGGCGGCGTCAAGCGCCTTGGTCTTGTCCATGGAGGTTCCTTCCACGAGGCGAAGTGAATTCTGCGACACTGGGTTCGCTCCTTATTTCACGGCCGTTCCCGGATTTCAAACTCACCGTAAATGTACACGATTTGTTCCCGTGAGCAAGCGGCATATATGTCCTTGACAGGAAAAAGCAAGTCTGGTTTCGTTCCCGACGTGTTCCGGCAGGGTTAAAACGTCGGAAAGCCGGGAGAAAAGCTCTGGACGCGGGGAATCGAAACAAGGGCTTTCTGCCACTTTTGGTGGTCGGCGGCTGTCATCAGGATGTGCTTGGCCGGGCCGGCAATGCTTATGAGCCAGCGACCTCATGTCCGGGGATTGTGACGTATCGCCCCGGTGGCGTGGCGCGCAATGTCGTCGTGCTGCTCGGGCGAGCCGGAGCGCCTTGCCGCTTCGTCTCGGTGGTCGGCGAAGACGCGGCCGGCCGAGACCTCATGGCCGAACTTGCCACGGCCGGCATCGATACATCGGCAATGGTGGTGGACGCCAACGGCCGGACCGGCACCTACCTTGCCATTCACGACGAGGCCGGCGAACTCGTCTCGGCCATCTCCGACCTCGGCCTCTATGACGACTTCGTGCTACCGGTAGCCGCGCTCGACGTCGGCAAGCACCGGTTGGTCTTCGCCGATGCCAATCTCGCGCCGGCCGAACTTCGCCGGCTCGCCGACACCCATGGCGACAGGCTGGTGCTGGATGCCATTTCGCGCGCCAAAGCGCCGCGCCTGCGCCCCCTTGTCGGCTCTGGCGCGCTGTTCATCTGCAACCTCCCGTCGGCGGAGCTGTTGGTCGGCCAGCCGATCGGCCGACCGGTCGAGGCGGCGGAATGGCTGGCAAAGGCCGGCGCCCGACGGGCGGTGATCACCGGCGGTTCGAAGCCGCTAGCCGTCCTTGATAACGGCCACGTCTGCGAACTGAAGCCCCAGCCGACCCAAGTGGTCGACGTCACTGGGGTCGGCGATGCGCAGACCGCCGGTATCCTGTTGGCATTGTCGGCAGGCGCCTCGCTCGTTGCCGCCGTTGAGGTGGGCATGGCGGCGGCCCGCGCCGCGCTCGCCACCGCGGGTGCGCTGCGCGAACTGCCAACCGGCGTGGTAGCGGCGGCCCTGATAGCCGGAGACAAGGCCGAAACTTAGAGCGCCATCCGCCATCGGAATGATGCGTCATTGAAAAGACACGGCAATTGTCAACTTTTTGCGAAGGTGCGTCTTCCCTCTTTCGCAAACCCGTCGTCTCGTCGTATAGAGCAAAGTTCGGAGATCCATCACTCGCCGCCGACGCTGCGTGCCCGCTCCGTGGCCCTGTCGCGCGGCCACATTCGGAGGCATGATGGCATCCCTGCCACTCGTCTATTCGCCTGAAGTTGAAGCTGCGATCGCCGCCGGCAAGCCGGTTGTCGCGCTTGAATCCACCATCGTCACCCATGGCATGCCCTACCCGGACAACGTCGAGACGGCGCGCGCCGTCGAAGCCGAGATCCGCGGCCGTGGCGCCGTGCCAGCCACCATCGCCGTGCTGGACGGCAAGATTCGCATAGGTCTCGATGCCGACACGCTCGATCGCCTCGGCACCATGACCGGCGTCATGAAGCTGTCGCGGGCCGACCTTGCCTTTGCGCTGGCCACCGGCCGGCCGGGATCGACCACCGTCGCTGCGACCATGATCTGCGCCTGCCTAGCCGGCATCGACGTGTTCGCAACCGGCGGCATCGGCGGTGTACATCAGGGCGCCGAGGAGAGCTTCGACATCTCCGCCGACCTCGAGGAACTTGGCCGCACGTCGGTCATCGTCGTCGCCGCTGGTGCCAAGGCCATCCTCGACCTGCCCAAGACGCTGGAAGTGCTGGAGACCAAGGGCGTGCCGGTGGTCGGCTACCGCACCGACGAGTTCCCCGCCTTCTGGTCGCGCGGTTCCGGCCTGAAGGCCCCCCTCCGGCTCGACTCGGCAGCCGAAATCGCCGCCTTCCAGAAGGCTCGCGAAACGATCGGCATCGATGGCGGCATGCTGATCGCCAATCCCGTGCCTGAGACCGACGAGATCCCGGCCGTTCGCATGCAGGGTTTCATTACGGCATCACTGGCCTCGGCCAAGCAAGCCGGCATCTCCGCCAAGGAGGTGACACCCTATCTGCTTGCCGACATGTTCGAGCGCACCGCCGGCTCGTCGCTCAAGACCAACATCGCGCTGGTCATGAACAACGCCCGCCTCGCCGCCGACATCGCCAAGGCGCTGAAGGCCTGATCTCAAATACGCTTCGGGGCTGGTCCGCCCAGCCCCGAAGAAATCAGCCTCGTTGCCGAAACTCAGTCCGGAATTATTCAGCCAGCGTTTCCTTCACCGTCGTCGCCAGTTGCTTCAGCGAGAACGGCTTGGCCAGAAAGTTGAACTGCTCGTTCTCCGGCAGGTTCTTCTTGAAGGCATCCTCGGCATAGCCCGACACGAAGATGATCTTGAGGTCCGGTCGCGTCTTGCGCAGTTCCCTGAGCAGCGTCGGCCCGTCCATCTCCGGCATCACCACGTCGGATACCACCAGATCGACCTTGCCATCCACCTCAGCCATCACCTCCAGCGCTTCGGTGCCGGTCGATGCCTCATGGACGGTATAGCCGCGCGAAATCAAGGCGCGAGCAGCGAAGGCGCGCACCGCTTCCTCGTCCTCGACCAGCAGAATCGAAGCGGTGCCGGTGAGATCGGCCATCGGCGTGGCCTCGACGTTCTTCTTGGGCGCCGTCTCGGCCGGCGCCTCGTGGCGCGGCAGGAAGATATGGAACGTGGTACCGACGCCCACCTCCGACACCGGATAAATATAGCCGCCGGTCTGCTTGATGATGCCGTAGACGGTTGAAAGACCGAGGCCCGTGCCTTTGCCCACTTCCTTGGTCGAGAAGAACGGGTCGAAGATCTTTTCCATGATCTCCGGCGTCATTCCCGAGCCGTTATCCTCCACCTCGATGTGGACATACTCGGCCGCCGGCATACCCTTGAAAGTATAAGACCTGGTACAATCGGCGGCCGTGGCGTTCGAGGTGCGGATCTCCAGCTTGCCGGCCTTGGTCATAGCGTCGCGGGCGTTGACGGCGAGATTGATGACCACCTGCTCGAACTGGTTGAGGTCGGCCATCACCGGCCAGACGTCGCGGCCGTTGTTGACCTTGAGCTGCACTTTCTCGCCGAGCAGCCGGCTCAGCAGATTGGAAAGTTCAGCCAACACATCGGAGAGCACCAGCACCTGCGGCCTGAGCGTCTGGCGGCGCGAGAAGGCCAGGAGCTGCCGGACGAGACCGGCGGCGCGGTTGGCATTCTGCTTGATGTTCATGATGTCCTGGAAGGACGGGTCGGTCGGTCGGTGGTTGTTGAGCAGGAGATCGGAGAAGCCGATGATGGCGGTGAGCACGTTGTTGAAGTCGTGCGCCACGCCGCCGGCCAGCTGACCGACCGCCTGCATCTTCTGCCCTTGGGCAAATTGCGCTTCCAGCACCCGTTGCTCGGTGGTCTCGAGGGCGTAGACGATCGCCACCTCGCCGTCGCCGGCCCCCTCCTCGACGGTGGACACATAAAAGCGGGCCGAACGGTCGCCCTCGCCGGGCAGCGAAACGTCGATGCCGGAGATGTTGCCCTGCCCGTTCACCGCCGACACGATGGCCTCGGAAATCGCCTTGCGGTCACGCTCGGCGACCACGTCGGCGAGACGGCCGCGCGGCGCCGAGGCGTCCGGCTTTATCGAGGAGCCAAACAGGCGCATGAATGGCGCATTGTTGCGGCCAATGCGACCTTCCTTGTCGATGGAGGCGATGGCGGCCGGCGTATTGTTGAAGAAGCGGGTAAAACGCACTTCCGCGGCGCGCAAAGATTCCGAGATGTCTTCGCCCGGCGACCGGTTCAGCACCAGCGTGCGGCTGTCGCCGACCGCGCCGTCGCTGCCCACCGGCACGCGATGGATGATGCGAACCGGCAGGATCTGGCCGTTACGCTTCATCATGTCCAGGTCGACGATGCCGGTCTTCACCTCGCCCGAGGTGCCCCGGATGCCATCGAGCAGCGCCACCCCGTCGCCAACCACGATTTCCTTGAGCTGCATGGCGCCCGCCTCGAACTCGGCGAGATCGTAGCCGAGCCAGTCGGTCAGCGTGGCGTTCATGTAGACGACGCGGCCAAGTGCATTGGCCGAAAGGAAGCCGGCCGGCGCGTGATCGAGGAAATTCACTGCCCGCTGCAGCGCCTGGAAGCTGTTTTCCTGCTCGTCCCGGTCGCGGGTAATATCAGCCACCTGCCAGACATTGAGTGGCTGGGAAAGACCGTTGAGCGGCCGCACGCGAATACGATACCAGCGGGCCGGGCCGTCGATCCGGCCAAGCGGATGGGCGACGCGCACCTCTTCCATCGCCCGCCGGCCCTCCCGCGAGGCCTGGGCCAGGCGGAAAATCACATCGGCCGTATCGGGATCGCCGGAAAACACCCGTTCAACGGTGCGGACGTCGACCGCCGCCTCGGCGCGGATCAGCCGGCCATAGGTCGCGTTGGCATAGACGATGCGGCCGTCGCCGTCGGTAACGCAGACACCGTCGGTCATGGTGTCGAGGAACCGCTTGGCGAGCTGCACCTGACCGTCGTTGCGCGAAGAAAGACGGACGAGGCCGATGGCGATGGCAAACAGCGAGAACACGCCGATCACCGCCAGAAGACCGAGCAGGCCGAGCACATAGGGTTCGGCGGCGGCTCGGTCGAGCACGGCAAATACCGCGGCGGCGGCCACCAGTGCCAACGCCAGCGCAATCACCAAGCCGACGTTGCCGCCGCGCTCGGAACGGTCGACGATCGGCGTTTCGACGGAAGGTACCGATGACTCGGTTTCGTTCATGCTACTCTTGCCCTGCCCGCCCGCCGACGCCGTACTGGATGGATCCACGCACCGGCCGGGAATCGCCTCTTCGAACCATGATCTTTAGCAATCGCCCGTGACGAGGCAAACGCTGACTTGCGCCTTTTTGCGAATAGATGCGGATGATACCAGCTTTTGCTGCCCGTCCGCGTCGCGATCACCCTCTGTCAGGACCGCCAGTTCGACTTCTTCTTGAGATTCAGAACGTAGCCCACCACTTGCGCCACGGCTTTGTAGTGCTGCTCCGGAATGGTTTCATCGAGATCGACACTGGCATAGAGCGCGCGGGCCAGCGGCGGATTTTCAACGATCGGCACGTCGGACGCCTTCGCCAATTCGCGAATGCGGAGCGCCACCTCGTCGGCCCCCTTGGCAACGCAAACCGGTGCCGGCGTCGTATGATCATACTTCAGCGCCACCGCGTAGTGGGTCGGGTTGGTGACGACCACCGTAGCGGACGGTACCTTCTGCATCATGCGCTGCTTGGCCCGCTGCATGCGCAACTGGCGGATACGACCCTTGATATGCGGATCGCCCTCGGTCTGCTTGTGCTCGTCTTTGACTTCCTGCAGTGACATGCGCTGGCGCTTCATGTAGCGGAAGCGCGCCCAGAAATAGTCGATGGCAGCGATCAGAAACAGCAGCGCCAGCGTGAAGCCGAGCATACGAAGCGCTAGCGATTTTGCCACCAGGATCGTACGCGCGATGTCGATAGTCACCAGTGCGTCAAGTCGGTCGCGTTCCGGCCATAACACGGAGACCATAACCGTGCCGAGCGCGGCGATCTTCAACAGGCCCTTGATGAAGTTGGCAAAGCTTTCCGGCGAAAACATGCGCTTGAGCCCGGCAAGCGGCGATACCTTGTCGAAGCGGGGTTCCAGCGACTTCCAGGAAAACACCATGCGATGCTGGGCAAGGCTGCCAATGATGCCGCCCAGGGCCATCAGCACCAGCGGAAAAGCCAGTGAGAGCAGAAAACCGCTCACCAGAGCGATATAGAGACGGCGGAGACCGCCGCCATCGACGGCGATCTCGGCGGCATGCTCGATAAGGCCACGCAAAGGCGACAGGAGCACGCCGATCACTCCCGAACCGGTAAGCCCGATCACGGCGGTCACGCCGACGAGCCCGAAGAAGGTGCTCACCTCCATGCTCTTGATGACGTCGCCCTGCTCGTGCGCCTGCTCGAGTTTTCGTTGTGTTGGTTCTTCTGTTTTGTCGCTGTCGTCGTCCGGACCGGCCATGGCTGCCTCAGCTTGGAATGAGGCGCATCAGACCGGTCTCGACGAAGGACCGGTAGAGGCCGATGATGGTGACGATCAGCGAAGCCAGGATGGCGAGACCGATCAAGATGGTGAGAGGCATCGCCAGGAAATAGACCTGGAATTGCGGCATAAGCTTCTGCAAGACGCCGAGTCCGAGATTATAGACAAGCGCGAACACCATGAAGGGCGCGGCGATCTGCAGCGCCGTCTTGAACGACTCGGCAATGGTCAGAATGGCGGCGTCCTTGAAGTCGCCGACCGGTATCATCTCGCCGGGCGGAAACATGGTGTAGCTGCCGGCGATACCGGCCAGCGCCACATGGTGCAGGTCGGTCACAAAAATGACCGTCACGCCGGTCACCGATAGGAAGGACGAGATGATCGCCCCTTGCTGGCCCATGGTGGGGTCGACGCTCTGGGCAAAGCCAAGGCCGATGTCGGACGCGATGGCCGTGCCGGCGGTCTGTATCACGCTCATCAACAAACGCGCGGTGAGGCCGATGGCCACACCGATGATCACCTCGGCGACGAGCGCGAAGATCAGGCGGCTCATGTCGTTGGCGAGCCCCGAGGGAAGCCGGCTCGACAGAACGGGGTAGAAGACGGCGGTGAGCAGCAAGGCAAAGGTCAGCCGGACGCTTGTCGAGATCGTCTGCTCGCCGATGCCGGGCATCAGCATGCACAACGCGCCGATACGAGCGAACAGCAGCAAAAACAACACCGTCACATCGGGGAGGATGTGAATGGTCATCCCCGGACGATCATTTCGGTAATCGTCACCATGAAGCTGTTGAGCGAGTCCGCCATGAACGGCAGCGTCAGCAGCAGTACAACGAAAATCGACAGGATCTTTGGAATGAAAGCCAGCGTCTGTTCCTGAATCTGGGTAAGCGCCTGGAACAAGGACACGATGAAGCCAACAGCGAGACCGGTCAGCATCACCGGCGCCGCCACCTTGATGGTCACCCAGATAGCGGTCCGGGCCAGGTCGAGAACCTCAGCGCCACCCATTCCGTCCGCTCCAAGTCGGCGCTGGCGTCAGATCGCCATGCGCATGATTTCCTCATAGGCCGAGATCACCTTGTCACGCACCGACACCATGGTATCGAGCGCCACCTCGGCTTCGGATACGGCCGTGACGACATCAATAATGTTGCCCTTGCCGGACATGTAGCTCGCCTGCTTGGCTTCCGAGACGTTACCCTGGTCGACCACCTGCTGGACCTGGTCGCGCACCATGGCGCCGAAGTCCGGCGATTTCACCCCGGCGGTCAGATCGGCCGCACCAGTGCTAGCCTGCCCCGACTGGCCGCGATTCGCCAGTCTCGACATGGAGCCATACACATTGCTGGCGTTGAGCGCGGTGGTGGTGAGCGCCATGATGACGAATCTCCTCTTGAGGGCGCTCAGCTGCGCAGGATGTCGATGGTCTTCTGGAGCATGTTGCGCGTCGACGAGACCACGTTGAGATTGGCCTCGTAAGTGCGTTGAGCGCTCTGCATGTCGACCATTTCGATGAGCGGCGACACGTTCGGATATTTGACGTTGCCGTTGGCGTCGGCGGCTGGGCTGTTCGGCTCGTATTTGACTTCGAAGTCTGTACGGTCGGGCACCACCTTGCCGAGCTTCACCATTTCCGCCCCAAGTTCCTTGTCGAACTTGGAGGTCACCGTCGGAATCTGGCGGCGGTAGGGATCGCCGCCCGGGGTCGAGGCGATCGAATCGGCATTGGCCACATTCTCGGCAATAATCCGCATTCGGCCGGTCTGCACCTTGAGGCCGGCGGAGGAGATCATCAGTGTCTTGAGAAAATCCATGGCCTCACCTCACTTCTTGCCGACAGCGGTTTTCAAAAGACCGAGGCTGCGCTGATAGAGCGAAGTCACCGTCTGAAAGTCCATCTGGTTGCTGGTGACCTTCATCATCTGGTCTTCGAGAGACACTGCGTTGCCATCGGGCGTTACGTCATAGCCACCGACCTTCTCTGTCCGGACCGGTGTAACGTTGCTGATCATTGGCCCTGCGATATGCATCGGGTTGGTCAGTACGGTCGCGACACCGGAATCCGACTCGCCTTCGACCGCCACGCGAAAGAAGTCGGGTGCCTTGATGTCACGCGCGGTGTAGCCAGGCGTTTCGGCATTGGCGACGTTTTCGGCGAGCACTTTTTGCCGGGCCTCGTGGAACCGAAGCTTTCCCTTGAGAGCCTGCAAAACCGGCAGATCGGTGATCGACATCGAAGAACTCACCGGAAATGGCGGCCGACCCGGCTGCCTGACACACCGCATGGGGAGCGGCGCCCGAAATGTCGCGACCCAGCACAAGGATTCGCAACGTGAAAACCATAGGCAATATTTGCCGACCTCGTGGTTAATGAATGGTTAACAATCTATTGTTCGTGAGGAGGAGAGACTTGAAAAACGCCCAATTTGGCTGATAGCTGGGGAAAAGTGCCTAATGGGCTTAGGGTTGCGCTCTGCAACAACCGAACGATGAAGAGTAACAGGGTTAAGCGAAACGCTAAAAGCAGCGCCGGAAGACGTTTCCGAATAATTTCCCATTTCGAGATAAACCGGCTATCGACTTGACGAACTGGCCCCTTCAACGAAACGGGTCTTGAGTGGATAAAGTGAGATGCAGGAATTGCTGGTAACTTGGTTTGGCGCCACGGGAGCAACCGCTGTGCGTTACGCCGTAGCCCTCGCCGTAGTGATCGGACTGCTGCTGCTGCTCCGCTGGGTTCTTCGGAACTATGCGACCGGCGGCCAGCTATCGATCGGCCGGAGCCGCCACAACCGGTTGACGATCGTCGAGCAGATCGCCCTGGACCAGCGCCGGCGACTCCTGCTCGTGCGGCGCGATGGTGTCGAGCATCTGATTCTGGTGGGCGGCGGAAACGACCTCGTCGTCGAGCCGACCATTATTCGCGGCGTACCCGTCGGCAGCCTTGGACGTGCGACCCGTCCAGCACCCGCCTCGCAAACTGCGACTGACGACGCCGAGCATCCCGCCGTGGAGACGCCCGCCGTCGGGACGTCATCCGCCGCGCCGACCGTAGAGCCTCCTGTTGTCGCCCCCCGCGTCATGCCGGCGCCGCGGCAAGCGTTGGCGGTCGAGCCGGCCCGTCCGACTTTCCCCTCGCATGTTGCCAGCGAGCACCCTAAGGCGACCTCAATCCAGGCCCGCCTCAATCGCGTTCCGCCCCGGGCGCCCGACGTGGCTCGTACCGCGGCGACATCACCTTACATACCGCCGGAAGCGCACCGCGTAGAGCCGACGGTGGCTCCCATTTCGCCGATCGTGCCCGACAAGGCGGTCAGCGAAAGGCCGTCGCACGAGGCACAGCAAGCCGAGCATAAAGCCGTCGAAGCCCAGCGCGCGGGTCCGGCTAGCGAATCCGTGTCCGCCCTCAACGATGGCCCCGGATTTGACGACCTGGCCCGGCAGCTCGACGAAGCGCTGAAGAGCGAGATCGAGGAAATGAAGATTGAGGCGGCCCAGCCGCCCGCCGTCGTCGCAGAGCCTGCCCCCAAGCCAGAGCCGCCGAAAGCGAGCCAGTCCGCCGCTTCCGCCTGGCTTCGGCCCCGCCCCGCTCAGCCGCCCCGTCCGACCGTTCAGCGGGAGCCGACCATGTCTCGAGAGTCGGCCACACCGGCCGCTCAGCAGCGCTCACCGGTACGTCCGCCCGTCGCCGTGGAGCCACCTCGCGCGGTTGAGCCACCGGCCGAGCCGGTGGCTGCGCCGGAGCCGGTGGCTACCCCTCGTGCGTCCGCCAAGCCTGCCGAGGCGACGGAGAACGACGCCCAGAACAGTGCTGACTTCTCATCCTTGGAAAACGAGATGGCCCGCCTGCTCGACGAGTTGGCTGGCGATTCCAAGGGAAAACGCTGACTGCCTCACCGCTTTCGATAGCTGTCGCCTTGAGCCGCCCTCCGGCCGGGGCGACAGTATCGTGAGAAGCCGGATGATTCGCGTCCGGCCGCGACCGGTATGTTATGCGCCGGTCCTCTCGGATGGGCGCGATGGCGACAGACGATTTCAGGACCGACGAGAACGCAACGACCGCTCCGGTGCAACGCCGTCATAGCACCATCTTGCGGCCGCTCCTCGCCCTCCTCTTCCCTGTCCTGCTCGGCGTCCTCTGGCTCGGCCTTTCCGCCGGGCTTGCACAGGCCCAGGATGTCAGCATTTCGCTCGGTCAGGGATCGACGCTGACCGAACGCGCGGTCCAGCTGGTCGGGCTGCTCACCGTCCTCAGCCTGGCCCCGTCGATTGTCGTGATGATGACGTCATTCACACGCATCGTCGTCGTGTTGTCGCTGTTGCGATCGGCAATTGGCTTGCAGTCGGCCCCTCCCAACGCGGTGATGATCTCCCTGGCTCTGTTTCTGACGGCCTTCATCATGGCCCCGACCTTCCAGGAGGCCTACACCAACGGCATCGAGCCGGTGGTCAACAATCAGATCGAGCTAACCGAGGGCTTTGCTCGCACCATGCAGCCGATGCGCGCTTTCATGCTGGCGCATGCGCGCGAAACTGACCTGCGCCTGTTCGTCGATCTGGCCAACCTGCCGCAGCCCGAGAGTCAGGCCGATCTCGAGACTCGCATCATCATTCCGGCCTTCATGATCTCCGAACTGCGCCGCGCCTTCGAGATCGGCTTCCTGATCTACCTGCCCTTCCTGATCATCGACATGGTGGTGTCGTCGATCCTGATGGCCATGGGCATGATGATGCTGCCGCCGCAGGTGGTATCGTTGCCGTTCAAACTGATCTTCTTCGTGCTGGTCGACGGCTGGGCGTTGCTCGCTGGCAGCTTGGTACGAAGCTACGCCACCTGAGGCGGAGCGCGCGCGGACCTGCCCATCAAAGCGACGAACCGCTTGGCCATTGGCCGACGGGCCCTCAAACGGGCCCCAACCGCCCTCAGCCGGTGTTGGTCGTACCGCCGGCATCTGGCGGTGCGTTGGAGGCCGTGGGCTTTGGCGCGGCGGCGCCGTCGGCGGGAAGGACCATGTTCGGCTTGTCGCCGCCGGTTTCGACGTTGAGGTAGCGCTTGCGGTAATCGGCCAGGAAGCTCTTCATGGTATCGGCATCGGCGATCGACTTGACGATGCCTTGGAAGTCGCTGCCACTTGCCACGATCGGGCCGGTCACCGCGTCGAAGGCCGAGCCATTGGCGGTCGGCGCCATCTTCTCGGTATATTTGGAGCGCAGCCGGTCGACGCTCATGCGGTCGCCGGCCAGCGTGTAGGAGATCCCCGCCTTCAGTATGGCTAACTGCTCGCTGTCGCTCAGCGGCATCGCGTCGGTCCAGCGGGGGCCTAGCATCCGCTCGTAGGCCGTACCCGCGTCGGCATAACGATCCGCCGACCAGAGAATATCTGCCTTCAGACGCGCAATCTCGACACCGTCGAGCGGCTGCAACACCTCGAGCGCGCCGTCCGGATTGCCAGACTCGGCCATGGCTTTGGCCTCGACGGTGCGCCGCTGCCGTTCGATCGCCACCGGCAGCGAGGCCTGCCGGGTGGTTGACAAGGTGTACATCGCCTTGTCGGGCCGGTGGTCGAGAAGATAGACGAGCGCGAGGTCGGCGGCCACCTGAGCGCGCGCCGCGCCGCGCAACCGGTTCTTCACCTGATAGTCGAGCAGAGATGCCGCTTGAGGCAGAAGGTCGACATCGATGAGGCGATCGGCGAGCTTGCGCACCATGGCATCACCGCGGCGCCCGCTCGGTGTCAATTCGCGGTAGTCATAGTAGAGTGACAGGGCCTGCACCGGACTAAGATCGGAACTCTTCTTGTCGAGGAAAACCTGCGAGAAGGCCGACTGCATCTCGTCCGTCATCAAGCGCGACGTGCTGGAGTTCGGATTGACCTGTTCGGCGACACGCATCACCTCGAAGGCGCGCCGATAATTGCCGCGCTCGATGGAATACTGGCCGAGCAGACGCAGCGTCTTGAGTTCCAGTTCGTCACCGCGCCAAGAGACGGCCAATTGCTCCAGTCGATCGATACCCTGGTCGAGGGTGATAAGACCCTCCCGCCGCTGCAACTGTACGAGACGATATGTGGCCTCGGCGGCGACCGGCCCCTGATCTTCGCGCACAATGTTGGACAGGAGCGCCACCGCATCCGTGGCGTGGCCGGCCGCATCGCGCGCCAGGGCGTTGAGGAGGTCGAGCCGGGCACGCTCGTTGGCGCTGAGGCTGGCCGGGTCGATCTTCGCTAGCAGATCGCGCGCCGTCGTGTAGTCCTTGAGATCGATCGCCGAGGCGATGTGGCTCAGCGCATAGCGTCGCTGAATAGCCGGCGGAAAGCTACCGATCACCGAGTCGCCCTTGGCAAACTCAACCACGGCCTCTTCATGCCGGCCAAGATCGCTGAGCGACATCGCCTTCCACACCGATGCGTCGGGACTGTCGTCAAAGTCGTGCCGTTCCAGGAGCTTCAGGGTCTGCTCCGGTCGGTAGGTAAAATATTCGCCGCCCGCCCTCAGGGCGGCCATACGGCTCGACGCGGTTTCTTCCGGCGCTAGTTTACCGACAAGATCGAGCATACCCGTCGTCTCGGGGCCTAGCCCCTCGGCTAGTGCAAGGGTCGACGCCTTGTACCAAAGATTGACGCGCTCTGGCATATCGCGCGCCTGGGTGATCGCTGTCATCAGCTTTTGTCGGGCTTGACCGTAGCCGGCGACGTCGGCGGCGCGGGCGTCGCCAAAATCGATGAAAGCCGCCTTGCGAGCGACCGACGACCCGAGCGCGGCCGGCAGGTCGAACAGAGTCGCCTTCTTCTCCTCGGCGAGCGTCGACACGGCGAGCCCCCCGGCCGGCTGACTGACACCAGAATGCCATCGGCGACGACGGAGAGATCATCGACCTTTGGCAGCAAAGCCAGCCCATGAATCGAGGCCAGTGCGTCAAGCTCGGTGAAGGAGTGCGGCTTGACCAGGCCACGCGCCTGCCCCTTGCCGGTTACGACGATAACGGAATCCTCGCTGCGCGGGTCGGTCAGCTTGTGGACGCGGGAAACAGGTCCGAAGGGAATATCGAGCGACTTGGATCCATCCGGGTGAACCTGCCGGGCAATCGATAGCGGCCGAGTCGGATCAGTAATCATCTCGCCGATCGTTATCACCCACTTGGGACCATCCGGGCTCATGGTCGATACGAAATGATCGGTCATCTCAATGCGGATAAGCTGAGCGCCATCGACCGTCGTCGGCTCGATGCTGCGGGCAAAGCCGACAAAGGCGTCCTGCAAGGTGGCAGCATCAATCGGGGCCGTGTCGTCGAACACCATCCAGAGCGTGTTGTCACGCATGAACAAAGCCGCGCCGACTTCGCTCTTGTAGGGGAACGTGATGTGGACGGCCTGTCCGACACGCTCGGACTCGACGCGAATGACGCCATCGACCAGCGCCCGTGCAACCGCGTTCTCCGGCAATTCTGCGATATCGGCTTTCGGCTTGCCCGCCGGAGCGACAATTTCCGGCCGCGTCGGCGAGGCCCCAGCGACCTGGACCGGTTGAGTGTTCGGCTGTTGCGTCGGTGCGGCCGGGTCGGCAGCGGCGACTTGCACCGCAGGCGGCGTTTGTGTGTGAGACACGGCATCGCCGCTCGTTGGCGCGGCGTTATCGGCCGGCACGGCGGCATGATCGGGAGAGGCCACCTCGGCGTGAGACACTGGATTGCTATCGGCCGCCGGGGAAGCTGCCGGCTGAGTGGGGCTGGGAGCCGGCGCAGCGGCGGCCGACTGATCGGTGACCGGGTGTTCAGCGGCAGGCGCGGGGGCATCGCGACCACCGGCGGCAACGGCCTGCGTCGCGCCAGCGGGAACGGCGGGCAGCGACGAGACGGCCGCCTGCAGGGCGTGATCAAGCGGTGTCATGGCGGCAGGATTATCAGGGCCACGCACGTCGACGACATAACTGTCGCCATCCTTATAGGCGCGAACGTCGGCGACGCTCTCGGCCAGCACGTGCACGGTGAGCCCCTGATCGCCCTGCTCGGCGGTGATGTCGCTGACGAATGGCGGAGGATCGGCACGGATCGCCGTCAAGTCCGGCATCGCCATCCGATTGAATCGCAGATCGACCCCAAGATCGGTGCGGCGGAAGTCGACGTCGAACGGCACATTCCACTTGAAGGTCAGGCGGCTGAACGTCGGCGCACGCGCCGCGGAGACATCGATCCGGATCGGTTTTTCTGTCTCGGCAACGAGTCTTTGCGCCGCCTGGGCCGCCTTGGCCATGTCGTCGGCCTTTTTGGCAAGCGCAGTGACCACCTCGTCCGGCAGACGCGGCGGTTCGCCTTTCCAGGTTCCCGGAAGGAAGTCGACGAACAGTTGCGGCCCGGCCTCCATCACGTTGACCTTGATAGAGCGGCCCAACGCCATGCGGACACCGAGACCATCGGGATCGGTGCGCACGATCAGCACATAGTTGGCGAGCCGGGTTACCGCCGCCTCGGCGTTGAGGTCAACCGGTTGGTCGAACTGAATGACCAGGACACCGCTGTCAGATGTCACCTTGTGCGGCGGCAGAAGGTTGAGGTTCGGGAAGGTCAGGACCATTCGGCCGAAATCGGGATTGGACCGGAATTCGACGGTCACCGGCTCGGCCGCTTGCTTAGCTTGCTGAGCCTGCGCCACATTTGGCGCGCCGATCGCCACAAGGCATAGCGTCGCGGCGACGGCCACAAGTTGGACCGACGACCGAATACGCAACGCAGCCTCACGCAACAACCGGGCAAAACGCATGAACACACCCCGATGACGTCGGGACGTGCCGACGCTTCGGAAGCCTAGGCGACCTGCGCTTAATTTGCGGTTACTTCCGCCCTAGAAATAAGCGGTTTTCTGGGAAATGCCGCGCTTGACCCGGCAATCATTGCCCGGCTGGCGCCGGCATGATCTGCGGTAATTGCGAGTTATCGGCTGGTGCTGCGCCGCCATTTCCCGATACCGGCCCGAGCGAGGGCGCCACTTGCTCCACCTGGACAACCACGCGCTTCTGCGCCTCCTGGGCACCGACCATCAGGCCGGTGATGTGGCCGGCTTTCTCAGGGTCCATGGCGGCGATAATCGGCGACAGCTTGCGCGGGTTCATGTGGGTGGCAAGCTCCAGCAGCGTGGCGGTGTCGAGCTTGTCAAACACGGCGGCGGCGGCCTTTGGCTTCATGCTTTCGTAAAGCGACACCAGGGACGCCAGTTGCTCGTTCATAGCTGGTGCCGCCCCGGCCGGGGCCGGGGTCGCGGCTGCCGCCGTCGTCGGCGGCGCGGATGCCGGCTTGGAGGCGGGCGTCGAAGCCGGCGCGGGAGCGGGAGCCGCCGGGGCGCTTCCGCCGGTGGCTCCACCGAGCTGGGTTTCGATGGATTGCAGCTGATTCAGGCGATCGTTGAGGCGCTGTTCCGCCGCTTGCAGCAGCTTGGCGCGCAAATCGAGGTCTTGCGCCCGCTTGTCGAGCTCGTCACGCCGTACGCCCAGCCCCTCGAGGATAGCTCGTTCCGACGAGCCAATCGGCGGCGAATATTCCTTTGGCCGCTCTGTATAGACGTCGGTCTTCGCCTTGGCGCCATGCCCGCCTTCGGCAGGCGCGGCGTGTCCTCCCTGGGCCGGCGCGGCATCCGCGGCGGGAGCGGCTTGGTGACCACCGGCGTCGGCCGGCTTTGCATCCGCCGGCGCGGCATGGCCGGCATCGGCCGGCTTGGCATCCGTCGGCGCGGCCCCATTGCCACCCGACCCGGCCGGCTTAGCGTCGGCAGGCGCTGCGGTCTTCGTGGCATCGGCTGCCGGCGCGGCCTCTCCGGCTGGTTTCCCATCGGCAGGCGCAGCACCATGGGAAGCGTCGGCCGCCGGTGCGGCCTCGTGAGTGGCACCCGCGGCCGGCGCGCCAGCCGGCGTGCCGCCGTGCCCTTCAGCCGGCGCTTCGCCATGCCCCGCCGCGGCCTTGTCCTGCGCGTCTTTCAGCTTCTTGTATTCCTCGGCGAGATCGACGGGCGCCGTCAGGCGGTCGACCGCCGACGTGTCGGCCCCAGCGGCGGCCGGAGCCGCTGCCTCACCATGACCAGCCGCCTCGGCGCCAGATGCAATCGCCGGATGCGGCCCCACCGCGAACGGCTCCACTCCCATCACGAAGCCGAGCACCTTCACGGCGAGCAACGCGGAAACAGCGATCAGCACCAGCGGGAGCAGGCGGATCCTTTTCACGCAGCGGCCTCCCGCTTGCCGCGCCGGAGAGCCGACAGACGCTCCGCGGCCGCCTCGGCCGCCGCCTTGAGGTTACGTGCCGAGCTTTCGCGCCCCACGGGCTCCACGTCGACATCCGGCATCGGTGTGAGCGCGCTGGTGCGCGCCGCGCCGACGATGGCTCCGATCCGCTTGATGATCTCATTGCCGGCGGTCAGCCGCTGATCCAGATCGCCGAGCAGCGTCTCGGCGGCCAACATGCGACCACCCACCGCCCGTTCGCACTCGGACGCCGTCGCCTTCAAGCCGAGAATCGCCCGCTCGGCGATCTCGGTGGCGGTGATCAGCTCGGAAATGGTGGCGCGCAATATCTCTTCGTCAGCCCTCAGCCGCGTCAGACGGCGGTTGAGAATGGCGCAATAGACGATGGTGAGCGCAAGAAGGATGGCAACGACGATCTCGATCGCCACGCCGAGATTGAGGCCGGAGGTCATGTGTTCTGCATCTCCTTCTGAACCGCGCGCTCGAAGGCCGCCAGCGTCATACGCGGCCGCTTAAGGTTCCTGTTGATCTTTACCGACACCTTATCACCGAGCCGGCCAATGTTACCTGAAGTGATGTGAACATCACCGCATTTGATGGCCACCGGGTCATCCGGCGACACGCCGAACAACAGCGTCTGCCCCACCTCAAGGTCCATCACCATGGAAAGCGGCAGCTCTTCCTCGACCAGCACGGCATCGACTTCGATGTCGGCATTGTAGATCTCGGTCGCGAGGTGACCTTCCCAGATATTGTCGCGACCGAACTTCTCGCCCATGATCATCTGCAACAGAAGATTGCGGATGGGCTCGATGGTGGCGTAGGGAAGCAGCATCTCGACGATGCCGCCTCGATCTTCCATGTCGACGCGGAACTGGATGAGAATGCAGGCGTTGGCCGGACGTGAGATCGGTGCGAAGCGCGGGTTGGTCTCGAGGCGCTCCAGCGTGAAGTTGATCTGGGTGAGCGGCGCGAAGGCCTTCTCGCAGTCGGCGAGCAAGAGATCGATCATCCGCCGCACGAGGTTCATTTCGATCGTCGTGTACGGCCGCCCCTCGACGCGGATCGCCGAGGTGCCGCGACCACCGCCCAGCAGCACGTCGATGATCGAGTAGATCAGCGAGCTGTCGACCGTCATCAGGCCGTAGTTGTCCCACTGCTCTGCCTTCACCACCGCCAGGATGGCCGGTAGTGGAATGGAATTGAGATAATCGCCAAAACGCACCGACGAGATACCGTCGAGCGACACCTCGACATTGTCCGACGTGAAATTGCGCAATGTCGTCGTCGTCTCGCGCACGAAGCGGTCGAAGACGATCTCCAGCATCGGCAGGCGCTCATAGGAAACCAGCGCCGAGTTAACCAGCGAACGGATGCCGCTCTGATCGCTGGAGACGTGATCCTCGACATTGAAGCCGAGCAGATTGTCGATTTCTTCCTGGTTGAGCACGCGATCAGCGCCACGGCTCGTGGAATCGAGCTCGGCGTCGTTGTCATCGATCATCGCCGCCCACTGGGCAGCCACGGCGTCGGCATTCTCGACGCCCTGCTCTTCAAGCGCGGCGCCCCATTCGGCCGCGAGGTCGTCCATGTCTTCGCCGCTATCGGCCCGCTGTTCAGCCAGTGCCGCGCCCCAGTCCGCCGAGAGATCGTCGTCGTCGCCAGCCATGCTCGACATCCTTATTGCACGATCACATTCTTGAAGAGCACATCGTCGACGCGAGCCGGATAGACCGCGATGTTGACGCGCCGCTGCAGCTCTTCCTTCAGGCGGAACAAACCGGCCGAGCCCTGCAGGTCGGAGGCCCTAAGTTCGCGCATGTAGGTCTGGAAGGCATCAAGCACGCGCGGCAGGTTTGGCTTGATCACCTCGAGCATCTTCTCGTCACTGACCTCGAGAGCGATCTCCATCTTGACGAAAGTCGGCCGCTCGTCGGCGGTCGACAGATTGAGGATCATCATCGGCAGATCGTAGTAATAGGCATGCGGCTGAGATGCCGCCTCGACCGCCGCGACATCACTCACCGCCGGTGTTGCCGGCGTACCACCCGTCAGAAAGAAGGCAGCGCCACCACCGACCAGCAGCACGGCCACGGCCGCGCCGCCGATGATGATCAGCTTCTTCTTTGAAGAGGAACCGCCAGCCTCGCCGCCTTCCGGTTCGCCGTCTGCTTTCGGGGTCTTGGCCATGGCCTCTGGCGCCTGCTCCGGAATCGGGGAAAGCTGAACGCTTCCACCGGAAAGCTATGGGTCGGCCCCTGTTAAGCGACAACGATTCTTTGCCGACACCCACAGCCCTTTCACTAGCGGTCAGGATAGTTAACGATTGGTTGATAATTAGTTAACGCCCCGGCAAATGTTGCCGCTTCCAGCTGCCGGTCGGCAAGAAACGCCAGGACCGGTCAGCCGGGAATATTCATTAACGCATTGTTATTAATACAATATTTAGTTGGCACGTTCCCTGCGATACCTATTTCGGACAGCGACGCTGGGGAGCGTGACGCCGCCCGATTAGGACTTGGGAACGATTTGCCATGCAGAATGCAACTCTGGTGGCGTTGTCGGGTCAGGTTGCGCTGAGGCGCAAGCTGGACGTCATCGCCAACAACGTAGCCAACATGGACACCGCCGGCTTCAAGCGCGTTTCGCTCGATTTCGAGCAAACCACAATGCCGAAGGCGTCAGCCAGTCTATTTGCCCGCCGCGACCGCGACAATCAGTTCGTTCGCGAGCTCGCCACCGTGCATGACTTCTCAGCCGGATCGGTCGAGACGACGGGCAACGATCTCGATGTGGCCATTGAGGGCGAGAACGGCTTCTTCGTCGTCAAAACACCGGCCGGCGACCGCTACACACGCGCCGGCGATTTTGCCCTCGACAACACTGGCCGCCTCGTGACCTCAGATGGCAAGCCGGTACTCGCCGATGGCGGCGAAGTGACCTTCGGGTCCGACGAAACTAATATTTCCATCGCCCATGACGGAACGATTTCCACCAGCGCCGGGCTGAAGGGCAAGCTGCGCATCGCCGACTTCCCCGACACCACGGTCCTCTCCAAGGACGGCGGAAACCTTTATTCGGCCAGCGTAGCGCCACAGGCGCCCGCCTACGTCCGCGTCCGCCAGGGCTCCCTCGAGAAATCCAATGTTTCGAGCGTCCAGGAGCTTACCGCCATGATGGACGTTCAGCGCGCCTACGAGCGCATCACCAACATGGTCAAGCAACAGAACGACCTCAGCTCCAAGGCGATCGAGCGCCTCGGTTCCGTCAACGCCTGATCGATTTTTGCTCTAGGGAGCGCCCGCAATGAAAGCCCTTACCATCGCCGCCACCGGCATGAAGGCCCAGGAGACCAACGTCTCCGTCATCTCCAACAACATCGCCAACATGCGCACCACGGGCTACAAGAGCCAGCGCGCCAATTTCCAGGATCTATTGTACCAGACGCTGCGCCGTCAGGGTTCGAACACGTCCGATTCCGGCACGCAGGTACCCGCTGGCGTTCAGCTCGGCTCGGGTGTCCGCGTCGTTGGGACGCCGCGCAACATGACCCAGGGCGACCCGGAGTCCACCGGCAACGACAAGGATATCGCCATCCGTGGTGATGGTTTCTTCCAGATCACCCTCCCCGATGGCCGCGCCGCCTATACCCGCGACGGCTCCTTCGAACTCGACTCCACCGGCACGCTGGTGACCGCCGACGGCTACACTGTGAACCCGGCCATCACGGTGCCGAACAACGCCAGCGATCTCACCATTTCCAATACCGGCCAGGTGCAGGCCAAGATCGGCAACGCCAACACCGCGACAGTGCTCGGCCAGATTCAGCTCGCCCGCTTCGTCAACAAGAACGGCCTGGACTCGATGGGCGACAACCTGTTCCTCGAGACAGCTTCGAGCGGCACCGCCCAGACCGGCAACCCCGGGGATGCCGGCTACGGCACGCTGCTGCAGAATTATCTCGAGTCCTCGAACGTCGAGTCGGTGAACGAACTGTCGTCGCTGATCTCGGCGCAGCGTGCCTATGAGATGAACTCCCGCATCATCACGGCCGCCGACGAAATGTCGCAGACAACCGCCAGCCTCGGTAAGTGAGAACCGCCATGATGCGCGCCCTCCTTCTCCGGATCTTCCTCGCCGCGGCCCTCGCGAGCTTGGCAGCCGGCTTCATTGCCACCCATCAGGCGTCCGCCGCCGAACTCAGGCAGCGCGTCGAGATCAATGGCTCCATCGTCACCCTGGGCGACCTGTTCGACGGCGCCGGCGATCTCGCCGACCGGGCCGTATTCAGAGCCCCGGAACTCGGCGTCACCGGAGCTCTGCCAGCCACCGCCGCGGTCAAGGCCGCCGAAGCCGCCGGCCTTGCCGTCGATCGTCTACCGACCTTCACCAACGTTACCGTCGTCCGCCGCGCCGTCATGGTCGACGCGACCACCATCAAGGCCCTTGTCGCCGCCGCCGCCGCCACCCGCCTCGGCGTCGCGGCCGACAACATCGACATCGCCTTCGACGGAATGATCGCTCCGGTTACCGCCGCGGCCAGCGCCGCCACACCGGCCATTCTCTCCGACTTTCTTGTTCAGCCAGAATCCGGCCGCTTCAACGCCACCGTCGCCATCGACCTTGGTGGCGACGAGCGGACGCTGACGGTCACCGGCCGCGCCGTGGAGACCATGGCCGTCCCGGTTCTCAGCCGACCGATTGACCGCCGCGACGTCATCCACGCGTCCGACGTTACCATCGTCCGCATCGACAAGCGGCGTGTGCCCGGCTCGACTGCGATCGACACCAACGAGCTCATCGACATGGCCGCCAAGCGCCCCCTCCGAGCCGGCGAGCTCATCGCCACCGCCGACATCGAACCGCCCCGTATCATCCTGCGCGGCGACCTGGTCACGCTACAGTATTCCCGCCCCGGCCTGACGCTCAGCGCTCGCGGCCGCGCCCTCGGCGACGGCGCCAAGGGCGACCTCGTCTCCGTGCTGAACGAACAGTCCAAGCGCACCATCCAGGGCGTTGTCACCAGTGCCGGCACCGTCGAGGTGACCGCGTCGAGCGGCCCGTCCGTCTTGAAGACGGCGATGAACTGAGGATCGTAAGATGCGTTTGCCCAATGTCCTCGCCATCACCCTCGTCGGCACCGGCCTCGCCGCCTGCGGCAGCACCATGGATCGCCTGTCGCAGGTTGGCCAGACACCCAAGTTGTCGGCGATCGAGAACCCCACCGCTCAGGCCGGCTACAAGCCGGTGCAGATGCCCATGCCCAGCGTGCAGCCTATGGCCTACAGCCCCAACTCGTTGTGGCAGTCCGGCTCGCGTACCTTTTTCAAGGACCAGCGCGCCCGTAACATCGGCGACATTCTCACCGTCAAGGTAGAGATTTCCGATAAGGCAGCCTTCGACAACTCAACCGAGCGGACGCGCAAGTCGAGCGACTCGACCGGCGTCGGCGGCGCGGTCGGCACGGCGATCGATAAAATCGTCCTGCCCGCCGGCATGTCGTCGAGTGATCTTGCCTCCACGGACGGCGCGTCCTCCTACAAGGGCACAGGCACGATCGACCGGTCGGAAAGCTTGTCGACCAACGTCGCCGCCGTGGTGACCCAGCTTCTGCCTAACGGCAATCTCGTCATCGAAGGTCGTCAGGAAGTACGCGTCAATTACGAGATCCGCGAACTTGTGGTGGCAGGTGTCGTCCGCCCGGAAGACATCGCATCCGACAACACCATTGAGAGCACCAAGATCGCGGAAGCCCGCATCTCCTACGGTGGCCGTGGTCAGATCTCCGACGTGCAACAGCCCCGCAGCGGCCAGCAGGTGCTCGATATCCTCCTGCCATTCTGACCGGAGCCTGGGGAATTTCCTGAACTGAAAAATCCCCAGGTGAAGACAAGCCCGAACGGGCACAGGCCGGTCAGGCCGCAACACCGAAATCCTGGCCTTTCAGGTTTTCGAGACGAACACCAGAGATCGGCTCGCGCTCCCCAAGCATCCCAAGCGAGCCGTGTCGCCGAAGGGCCGCTCCCCAATTGGCCCGAAGCGATCCCGCCGGCCCCTTCCCAAAGTCCAGGCCGGCTTTCCCGAGCGGCGCGACCTCCCCTTCCCAAGTCATTCCGGGAGGTCGCGCCCAAGCGGAACCTCCGATCAGAAAGCATCCGATGCCGGCGCCGAAAAACCGGCAAACGAAAAGGGGCGCCTCGAGAGCGCCCCTTTCATCATGTTTTGGGAACAGGTGGTTCTGTCACTCGTCGCGATAAACCTTCTCGCGCCGCTCATGCCGCTCCTGCGCCTCGATCGACAGCGTGGCGATAGGGCGAGCGTCGAGACGCTTCAGCGAGATTGGTTCGCCGGTCTCCTCGCAATAGCCGTAGGAGCCATCCTCGATCCGCTTGATGGCCGACTCGATCTTGGAGATCAGCTTGCGCTGGCGGTCACGCGCACGGAGTTCAATCGACCTGTCGGTTTCCGACGACGCACGGTCGGCGATATCCGGCAGATTGGTGTTCTCGTTCTGAAGATTTACGAGGGTCTCCTTGCTCTCGCGGAGGATATCCTCCTTCCACTGAAGCAGTTTGCGCCGGAAGTATTCGCGCTGGCGATCATTCATGAACGGCTCGTCGTCGGACGGCCGGTAGTCATCCGCAAGCTCAATCGACATCGACGGTCCTCACATACCACGAAGGCGGGCGGAATATAGCTATCTGCCCCTCGCCCTACAACGGCAAATGCAAGAAAATCACCAAACCTTGTAGGGTTGGCGTTTACCAATACATATCAATCGATTAAGCGGCCTCCCGCCGTTTCAGCGGCGAGCGAAGGACTCAATTCCGGAAATAGCCGAGCTTGGCAAGCTCTACTTCCGCCCTGAGCGCGATGTCCTCCATAAGGCCATCGAGCCGCGGATCGCCGGTCGGCTCCGTCTCGTCGAGCAGGTTGAGAATGCGAGCGATCGCCTCGCCCGACATCTGCCCCGACAAGAGACCAATGCGGATTTCGTCGAGCTTGTCCAGAAGGTCGCGCCCCCGTTTCACCGCCTTGCGCTTCTTGCGTGGCGCGTCGGCATCGACCGACTGCAGGGCGATCAACGCATCGAGCCCGGCAAGCGCATGAGTAGCGGTCGCGGTAGACGTTTTCGGCGCGTCGCCTTCCCCTTCGGATGGGAGCGAGAACCCCGATCCATCGGTTCGCTTCGTCGACGACCCCGAGGAGACACCCCCGAGGCGGTTCGGACCCTGAATGCGCATCAATCGTTCCCTGAGGCTGACCCGGCAGTTTCGACACGGCAAGGTTACCGCTTCCGGGCCCACCCGGCAAGAAATGCCGGCCATAAAGCGCAAACCGTGATCGCCCATTTGGCGGAGCACAAAATAATATTTTCATATCAGCACCTTAACCAAATTGGCCCTTGGCAAAGTCTTGGCATGCCGATTGCGAAAACACTGTTGGGAAGCCGTGTCGGGAAACACGGGGATGATGACAATGCGATTTAGGATTCTCGGCGCGCTAGGCGCCCTCATGTTCGTCCTGATGGGCGCCGAAGCGGCGATCGCCGCTTCGCGCATCAAGGATATCGTCAATGTCGAGGGGGTTCGCGAGAACCAGCTCATCGGCTACGGCCTCGTTGTCGGCTTGCAAGGCACCGGCGACAGCCTGAACAACTCGCCTTTCACCAAGCAGAGCCTCCAGGCGATGCTCGAACGGCTCGGCGTCAACGTCCGCGACGCCACCATGCGCACCGCCAACACCGCGGCGGTCATGGTCACGGCCAAACTGCCGGCCTTTGCTGCCCAAGGTACGGCCATTGACGTG
Source organism: Pleomorphomonas sp. PLEO (assembly GCF_041320595.1). Lineage (NCBI taxonomy): Bacteria > Pseudomonadati > Pseudomonadota > Alphaproteobacteria > Hyphomicrobiales > Pleomorphomonadaceae > Pleomorphomonas > Pleomorphomonas sp. PLEO. The sequence continues at coordinate 2,747,314 of NZ_CP166625.1, read as the reverse complement.
TCGGTCAGCGCGCTCGGCGATGCCAAGAATCTCCAGGGCGGCCAGTTGCTGGTGACGCCGCTCATGGGCGCCGATGGCGAGGTTTACGCCATTGGCCAGGGGGCGATCGCCGTCGGCGGCTTCGACATCCAGGGCGACGCCGCCAAGATTTCCCGCGGCGTGCCCACGCAAGGCCGCATCAGCAACGGCGCCGTCATCGAGCGCGAGCTGCAATTCAAGCTGACCGACCTCAGCACCGTCCGCCTGTCCCTGCGCAACCCTGACTTCACCACGTCACGCCGCATCGCGCTTGCCATCAACGATCTCTACGGATCGCCAGTAGCAGAGCCGACCGACCCGGCGACGGTCCGCTTGTCGATGCCCCCCAAGTTCAGGGGCAATATCGTCGACCTGCTGACCGACGTCGAACAGTTGATTGTCGAGCCCGACCTACCGGCCAAGGTGGTGGTGGACGAGGCAACGGGCATCATCGTCATGGGCCAGGAAGTGCGCGTGTCGACGGTCGCCGTCGCCCAAGGCAATCTGACGGTGATGATCACCGAAAGTCCTCAGGTGTCGCAGCCAGGGCCATTGTCCAGCGGCCAGACCGTCGTAACGCCTCAGACGCAGATCCAAGTGGCGGACGGCAAGGAACACAAGCTCGCCGTCGTCCGTTCGGGCGTGACCTTGCAGGAGCTGGTCGACGGGCTCAATGCCCTTGGCCTCGGTCCTCGCGACCTCATTTCCATCCTGCAGGCGATCAAGGCGGCCGGCGCGCTACAAGCCAACGTGGAGGTGATGTGATGGAGACCAGCAGCCTCTCCTCCGCCGCTTCGGCCTTCGCCTCCAAGGCCTACTCCGGCATGGACAAGGACGCCGTCTCCAAGAAGGCGCACGCCGTCGCCGAGGATTTCGAGTCCGTCTATGTCGCCGACGCCTTCAAGTCCATGTTCAAGGACGTCTCCGTCGACCCCCTGAACGGCAAGTCGGACAGCTCCAACGAGACTTGGCGCGACATGCTGCTCGACCAGTATGCGAAGGATTTCGTCAAGAAGGGCGGCCTAGGCATTGCCGACGGCATAGCGTCCGAACTGATCAAGATACAAGAAGGGCACGCCGGATGAGCATCGCGCTGCAGGATAACCGCCCGAAGCTCATCACGAGCCCGGAGATCGCCGGCAAGCTTGTTGAAAAGCTAAGCAATGCCATGGAGGACCTGCTGGTCCTGCTTCGCGAGGAAACGGCTCTGGTCAAGGCCGGCAAGCTTCGGCTGGCTGGCGAACTGGCCATGGACAAGGAAGAGAAGGCGGCCCTCTATACCCGCCTTATGCTGGCCGCCCGCGACGAGATCGAGACGCTCAAGGCTTATATGCCGGACGAGACGGCCGCCCTCCTCAAGCGTCATGAATTGTTCCGCTCGGAAGTGCAGATCAACCTGGCCGTTCTCGACACCGCCCGCGACGTCGCCGAGGACATCCTGCGCACCGTTGCGACCGAAGTCGGCAGAGCCGAGGCACCCGCCGTCTATGGCCGCAGCGGCCACACGCAGCCCCCCTACCTCATGGGCGCGCGCGGCGTCGCCGTCAACCGCAGCCTCTGATCGACCGTCCCGCTTGTTTACTCCGCCGCGGTGGGACTTGGTGCCCGCATGGAGAAGTGATGCCTGAGTGTCTGCATCGGCTGCGCGATAAAGCGGTAGGACAGCTCGGCGGCTCCAAAGGAAAAGACAAGACCGCAAGCAAGGAAGATGAGGCGCTCCGCACCGCTCGTCGGCGGCACATCGCCGAAGACGTAGCCCGACAGGAACAGGTACTCGAAGTGCCAGAGATAGGCGCCGTAGGACAGTACGCCGAGCCGGCGGAACAGCGATGACTCCAGGATGGACATGGTCCAGTCCCAAGCCGCTGAGCGATAGATCGCCGTGAATACCAACAGCAACGCCACGCCCTGGATGGAGTAACGGATCGTCTCGCGGAAGACATCCCCCCGGACCAGGAGCGTCAGCAGCAGCAGAAGACCACCGGCTAGCCCCACGGCCATCCCCTTGCCACGAGACAGCTCCCACGCCCGCTGGCAGAGAAAGGCAAGAGCGGCACCGTAAGCGATGGAGTCGAACCGCGCCTCCGAGGCCAGATATGTATAAGGATGCTGGGCCAACACGTCGACGTGCCCGCCAAGCACCAGGAAAAGGCGATAGGCGAGCCCCAGGATGAACACCGAGGCAAAGAATACCCTCGCCCGTGCAGAGCTGGTCAGCAGGAAGGCGAAGATCGCCGGGAAGGTAATGTAATAGTGCTCCTCGACCGACAGCGACCACAGCTGCGGCCAGGCGAGCGAAAATGCCCCACCATGATTTTCCAGCCAGAAGACGAAGTAATTGGTCGTGTAGGTGAACGCGGCCACGATTTCACCGATGCCGAGCGGGTGCCCAAGCAGCGCGCGATAAAAGCCGGAGACGACGACCAGTCCCGTAAGTTCGGGCAATAGACGCAGAAAGCGCCGTATGTAGAAGTTGCGGATCGAAATCGAGCCGAACTTGTTTCTCTCGCTGAGCAGCAACGAGGTGATCAGAAAGCCGGAGATGAAGAAGAATATCGTCACCCCGAGGCCGCCCGGCACGATGCGGTCGTAACCGAAATGGGCGACGAGAACGAGCAGGACGGCGATGGCGCGGAAGCCGTCAAGGCCGGGTATGTATTTCACGTCCTGAAAATTCACCCGCATCTGCCCAGCTCCGCAATGGCGTGGACGCCATCCCGACCGAAAGGCGGCGATGACGGACCGTTTCTACCATCGTTTGGGTGAGTACTCGGTTAACCCGGCGCGGAATTGAACCATGCCCCGCTCTCGATGACACGAGATGCGGCAACGACTCCAAGTGCGAATATGGGGTCCCGTTGCCTCGCCAAAAGCAATCGGATCGGGCGGCCTCTACGCGTCGATACGGATTGTCAATATTTCCACGGCCGGAGGTGTCATTCCTTCGCTGTTTGTTAAGACTCCTCCCCTTATCTGAGCCGGCCGGAGGGGCGTCAGGCATTACTCCAGACACATTTCGAGCAACCGAGAAAACCTGCGGAAAACGCCGGATCGGTAAAACTTTAACTATTCCATAAATACCGTCTTCAATTTCCCATGTTACAGTCTTTTTCAGGCGAACCCTTTGGGATTTGCGGAAAAGGACGTGGGTTATGGATATCGGCAGCGTGAGACCGGGAGTACCGGGCCTAAGCGTGCCGGTGCCTAGAGCGCCGGCGGCCGCGGGACAGGCGGCAAGCACCGACCTGCCCGTCGAATCGGCGGTCAGCAAATCGAGTGAGACGGCCAACTCCGGCAACGATACGCGCGGCAACGCCGATCAGTCGGCCCTCTATACGTCCAATCTGCGTTCCACCGTCACCGTCGACAAGGAAGCCGACACCATCGTCTATCGGCAGATAGACGATATAACGGGAAGCGTCGTCACCCAGATCCCCGACGAAAGCCGCTTGCGCATCAGGGCAATGATTAATGCTTGGACCGAAACCATGCATGGATCGACGAGTTCAGTGAGCACCCTCGCCTGACGGCGGCTGTGCCTCTAGAGCTCCCCTACCGACCAACTGCTTTTGTATGTCCGAGCATTCCCTAGAATGACAAAAGGCGCCTCACAGGGCGCCTTTTCGCTTTATAGCAATCAACACACTCACCCTATTCGTCATCACCCTGCCCGCGCAGCCCCTGGGCCAGCGAACGATTGATGGTGATGAGCGACGACAATTTCTCGGGCGACGGATCGCCCATGATCTCGAGAGTCCGCTTTAGAACGAACACAGTGAGGTTGCCGACGTTTTCCTTGATTTCCAACGGCAGAGGATTGCTCTCGTCGGTCGCCGATGTGCCAAGAATCGTCCAGAGCTTGCGGTTGAAGGCCAGGGCTTCGGCCACGGCTTCGGCTTCATACGACCAGTTGTCCTTGAAGGACTGCAACTGAGCCGCCGCCTTGAGCAACAGATGCGCTTCAAGTTCGCGCGGACCCAACGTTGTCTGGACCCGCTGGTACGCCGACGCTCCATAACCGTTCATCGAGCAAACACTCCCCAGTGCATTCTAGCCCGCTGCCCAATCAGGCGACCTCGGGCACATCGTTCTTCCATCCGGTCAGAAGACCACGCGGCCCCTTGCCAGACGATACCGTTTTATCGCGCGTTTTGGTGTCCGAAGCTCTGACTGCCATAGATCGGCCGTCGATACATTTAAACACCCGGCACGGTTAACAACAGGTTTCTCCAAAGCAACTTGTAATCAAACGAAGTTAACAACAAGGAACTAACATCGAGCATAGAAACAAAAGTCCGAAACAAACGCAAAGAAAAAGGCGGACCAACCGGCCCGCCTTGTCGTTTCTCCCAAGCTCCAGAACGGGTCTCAGCGGAGCAGCTGGAGCACGTTCTGGTCGGCCTGGTTGGCCATGGAAAGTGACGAGGTCGCCAGCGATTGGCGGGTCTGCAGTGCCACCATGTTGGCCGCTTCCTCGTTCATGTCGGCGAGGGTCAAGTTGCTGGCACCCGTCTGCAGGGTATTCATCATCTTTTTGGTGAAGTCCTGACGGTTCTCGACGACCGACAGGTTAGAACCGAAAGTCGAAGCCTGGGAACGGACCGTGCTTATGGCCGACTTCACGTTATCCAGAAGGGAATCGATGCTATCGTCCGAGTCGAGACTTTTCGCCTGAAGTGTCGTCGGTAGACCTAGAGTGGTCGTATCGACCGACTTGCCACCCTCGACCTGAATGTCGATCGATGAGGTTCCGGTCTCGTTGAAGGTGATCTTCAGCTTGTCGCCGCGCAGCAGGTTGATACCGTTGAACGAGGCGTCGTCGGCCAGTTTGTCGAGCTGATCGCGCAGGGTATTGAACTGATCGGCAAGGCCGGAACGAACCGAGTTGCCATCAATAGTGGTGCTGGACGTATTCGTTCCGATGACTTGGTTCGACGAGTTGGTACCACCGACGGTCAGATCCTGCGTGGACAGGTTCTGGATGCGCAGTTTGCCGTTGTCGTTCGAGGCCTTGATCGCCGTGTTGTAGGTCGTCGAGTTGTTGATGTTGGCAACAAGTTCGTCGGTCGTGTAGCTCAGCGAAAGGTTGTTCTGCTGTGACGAGGCACCGAACAGTTCGCCATCGACGCCGCCCATGCTGAGCGCGCCAGCGTCCGTCGTGATGGCACGAATGCCAAGCTTGCCGCCATTGTCATAGGCTTGGAACTTCGATCCAGCTGTCTTCAATGCGATGTTCGTGTTGGCGATCGCGGTGGTCAAATTAACGCCAGTCGTGGCGTTGAGACTGACCGCTGTGCCGTTGACCGTGAACGCCAGATTGCCATCGGAACCGCGAGTTGAAGTTGACACACCGAAAATACTGCTCGCAGCCGATCCGGAGACGGCAAACGAAGCGTCTTCGTTATTGGCGGCGGTCAGCACAATTTCGTTGCTGCCGTTCACCGTCGCGGTCAGCTTGCCACTAAGCGATGTCGACGAAAGGGCGGTATTGATCTTACCTGCCAGCGTCGTACCCGCACCGACACCCAGGGTCGTCGCGGAGATATTAAGCGCGACCGTCGTGCCACCGTAAGTGAGGTTCAGCGTACCGGCCGTGTTGCCGCCGGTGTCGATGTTGTTGCCACCAGTGTAGGTGGCCGCGCTTGCTGCGGGCGCGGCATAGGCACCGCCCAACATCGTCGAGATATATCCGGACCCCGTGGTCGTCAGACCAACGTTCGTAGTACCCGTGAAGGCGCCGCCAGAAAGAGCCAGCTGGCTGGTCGCACCGGAGTTCGGATCAAGGTTCGACAGAGAATACGACGTCGTCTGGAAAGTCTTGTCCTGACGCGCCTGACGCAGCGTCGACTGCATCGACTCCAGCGTCTTGGTGATGGAAGTTAGGCCGTTGTCGGCCGCATCCAGCGTCTTGACGCCATTGTTCATCGAGTCGAGGAGTGAATCGAGCTCATTGGCGCGCGAATTTAGCGAAGACGCCGTGAAGAAGTTGGAGGGATTGTCGAGGGCGGTGTTGACCTTGTTGCCGGTCGACAGTCGATTTTGCGTCGTTGCCATCTGCTTAGCGGTGTTCTGCAGAGACAGAAGATTCTGTCGCACGGCCTTGGTCAGATTGATGTCGCTCATTTCTGCATCCCATTTCCTTGGGGCTGACGGGTTTCTTGCAACCCGAAAACGAACTGGACCTGACCGTCGACCATCCATGTATGGCGGACGCGGCGGTACCTTCTCAGATGCAAGTTAACACCCGACATGGTTAACAAAAAGTTTCCGAGTGGCAGTTTGCAACAATCCAGAATTAATCTGGATAAACCATTGTTAACCCTGGGAAACAATCCGTGCCGAAACGAAGCAGCTCGATGGCTTGTGTTTCTCCATGCTTCTCAGGCGTCATTCAGCCAAAGTCGTCCGACAATGGCCAGCGATGAGCGACAAGCCATTGAACCGTATGGACATATTTCCAAGCCAAAACGACATGGCATAGCGACCGGCGAGGAATCCTCCCCGCCGCCGGATAGAACAAATTGTTAAGAAATGGAATCGAGGCCGCGTTAACCGGCGGCAAATTGGCCAGAAGGGGCTGAGCGCAGATACAAGCCCGCATACAAAGAAGGGGCGGGCCTTCTGGCCCGCCCCTCTTTTGTCTTTTGATTCGGACCGACTGGCCTCAGCGGAGCAGCTGAAGCACGTTCTGGTCGGCCTGGTTGGCCATGGAGAGCGAGGAGGTCGCCAGGGACTGGCGAGTCTGCAGCGCCACCATGTTGGCCGCTTCCTGGTTCATGTCGGCGAGCGTCAGGTTACCGGCACCAGTCTCCAGGGTGTTGATCATGTTCTTGGAGAAGTCCTGGCGGTTCTGCACGACCGACAGGTTCGAACCGAAGGCTGAAGACTGCGAGCGAACCGTGCTGATGGCCGTCTTCACCTGAGTCAGCGTACTGTCGATGGAGTCGTCCGAGTCCAGGTCCTTAGCGGTCAGCGTGGTCGGCACACCAAGGCTGGTCGAGTCGACCGACTTGCCGTCCTTGGCCAGAATGTCGATCGACGAGGTGCCGGTCTCGTTGAAGGTGATCGACAGCTTGTCGCCGCGCAGCAGGTTGATACCGTTGAAGGAGGCGTCGTCGGCCAGCTTGTCGAGCTGATCGCGCAGCTCATTGAACTGGTCGGCCAAACCGGAGCGAACAGAGTTGCCCTTGATCGTCGTGCTGGCAGTGGCCGTGCCTATGATCTGGTTCGACGAGTTCGTACCACCGACGGTCAGATCCTGCGTCGACAGGTTCTGGATGCGCAGCTTGCCGTTGTCGTTCGAGGCCTTGATCTTGGTGTTGAAGGTCGTCGAGTTGTTGACGTTGGCAACCAGTTCATCGGTCGTGTAACTCAGCGACAGGTTGGTCGCCGACGACGTCGCGCCGAACAGCGCACCATCGTTGCCGCCGATGCTGAGGGTTCCAGCGTCAGTCGTGATGGCGCGAATACCGAGCTTGCCGCCTGTGGAGTAAGCTTGGAACTTCGAGTCGGCCGCCTTCAGGGCAACGTTCGTGTTGGCAACCGCAGTCGCCAGATCCGTTCCAGTCGTAGAGTCGAGACTGACTGCCGCGCCGTTGACGGTGAACGACAGCTTGCCATCGGAACCGCGAGCCGCCGTAGGCGAGGCGCCGAAGATGGGGGTCGCGGCCGAGCCGGAGACGGCGAACGAAGCGTCTTCGTTATTGGCAGCGGTCAGCACGATCTGCTTGCTGGCATTCACGGTGGCGGTCAGCTTACCAGCGAGCGCCGTGGCGCCGAGCGCAGTGTTTATCTTGCCGGCAAGTGTCGTGCCGGCACCGACGGCGGCGGTGGTTGCCGTCATGTCGAGCGAGACCGAGGTGCCACCATAGGTCAAGTTCAGCGTACCAGCCGTGTTACCACCTGCATCGATATCGACGGTACCGGTCTCGGTGGCAGCGCTCGCGGCTGGGGCAGCATAGGTGGCGCTCATCGCACCGATGTCGCCGGTCCCGGTCTTGGTCAGGGCAAGATTGGTCGTGCCCGTGAATCCACCACCCGAAAGAGCCAGCTGACTGGTCGCGCCGGAGTTCGGATCGAGGTTCGACATGGAATAAGAGTTCGTCTCGAACGTCTTGTCCTGACGCGCCTGACGCAGGGTTGACTGCATCGATTCCAGCGTCTTGGTGATCGACGTCAGACCGTTGTCGGCGGCTTCCATCGTCTTGACGCCATTCGCCATCGAGTCCATCAGATTGCCGAGATCGCTGGCACGCGAATTCAGCGAGGACGCGGTGAAGAAGTTGGAGGGATTGTCGAGGGCGGTGTTGACCTTGTTACCGGTCGACAGCTTGTTCTGCGTCTTCGCCATCATCGAGGCGGTGCCCTGCAGCGAGAGCAGGTTCTGACGGACGGCAGAGGTAAGGTTGATGTCAGACATTTTTACATCCCATTCCTTGGGTGAACTCATCTTCCCCTTCTGAGGAAGTGGGCCGAACCTAGCGCCGAGGTGTTGCCGAGCCGTTAACGCATTGGTTCAAATGCCATCTTGGCCAGCAGATTCCCAATGAGCACTACTTTAGTTGCATAGGGCTCCCATCGCAGGCCACCTGAATAGTTAACGGTCAAAAACATCGAAATCGGTCGGTTTTTCGGGGTCTTCGTGGCTTTTCTTCGATCTGCGAACAGCTATTCTTAACGAATTGGGCGCTATGATTCTCAAAATGCAACGGGTCGCCCCAACAGGCATCCATCAGAGGCACGCGGATGGTCGACATTTCCCTCTCGCAATCGCTGCGCAGCACTGTCGCAACGCTCAATAGGGTCAGCGATGAATCCGCCGCGTCAAGCCAGCGCCTGACCTCGGGCGTCAAAGTCCAGACCGCGCTCGACGATCCCAGCACTTACATTTCGGCCAAGAGCCTGTCGCTGCACGCCGCCGCGCTCGACAAGTATCTCGAGCGCCTTGATCAGGGGCTTGGCGTCATCGACGCCGCCAACAATGGCCTGACCTCGATCACCGACAGCATCAATACCCTGAAGGGCATCGTCACGCGCGCGGCCTCCAGCAAGGACGCTTTCAGCCGGGCCGACCTTGCCAAGGAATACAACGACGTTCTCGACAAGATCGTCGATACCGCCAAGGATTCCTCCTATAGCGGCAAGAACCTGCTGCTCGGCGACGGCAACGACCTGACGCTCTATCTTTCCGCCGACCAGAACGAGTCCGTCACGATCAATGCGGTGGACTTCACCGACCTGCTCAACACGCTAGGCCTCAAGAAGCTCGATGAAGGCAAACTCGCCACCTACGAGACAAAACTGACCGATGGCGGCTCGCCGGCCAATCCTCTCAAGACCACCAGCAAACTGACCCAGTCCGCCCAATACGCGGTTGGCGATCAGATTGCCGTCAAGGATTCAACGGGAACGATCATCAGCTCGCTGACCGTTTCCGCCGATACGACGGTCGGCGATCTCGTTACGGCTTTCTCCCTGCCCGACAAAGGTCTGCGCGCCACGTTCGGCAGTGACGGCGTGCTGACCCTTGAGGCGGCCGACAAGCTTTCCATCGACAACACGCACACATCCAATGTCGCGACATCGGCGGGATCGCCCCCGTCGGCTTCATCGACCCTGACCGACGGTGGACTGCCAGCAACAGCGACCAGTCTCTTGACCGCGACCGGCCAATACAAGGCGGGCGATGTCATTTCCATCCGCCAGGGCAGCACGGTGGTGGGTTCGCTGACGGTTGGAGCCGCCACAACGGTGGGCGATCTCGTCAACGCCCTCAATATTCCCGCCAGCAATCTGAGCGCGTCGCTCGACGCCGCCGGCGTGCTGACGACCGACTCAGCTTCCGCTGCCTTCACGATCGACAAAGCGAGTACCTCGACCTATGCCGACCTGACGACGGGCAGTGCCTCGTCCTGGGTGAAGCGGACGGACGCCGAGACCAGTCAGCAGACCGTCACCGACGCCCGTCACGCCAACGAAAAACACGCCACCAATATCGGCATCGGCCTGACATTGCTGAAGAGCCGCGCCAATTATGTTAGCAGCTTCTCGGACGTTCTGAGCTCGACAGCGGAATCGATGCGTGCCTCGGACAAGGACGAGGAGGCGGCCATCATGCTGGCGCTCAATACCCAGCAGCAGCTGGCCATCAGCTCGTTCTCGATCACCCAGACAGCCGATAACGGCATCCTCCGCCTGCTCGGCGGCGGAAACAGCTGACACCCTGACAGGATTTGGCACGATGACCCTCAAGGTTGAACTGAAGCCCGGCGAACGCATCATCATCGGCGAGTCGATGATCACCAACGATGATCAGCGTACGCGCCTCTACATCGAGGGCAACGCCCCGATCCTTCGCGAGAAGGATATCCTGACCGTCGATTCGGCCAACACACCGGCCAAGCGAATCTACCTCGCCGTACAGCTCATGTACCTGTCGCAAGAGGTCACCAAGTTCCAGGACAACTATTTCTCGCTGATCCATGACATCATGCTGGCGGCGCCGAGCACCATCCCCTTCGTGGCCAAGATCAGCAACTACATGATCGCCGATCAGCTCTACAAGGCGCTGAAGGAAGCCCGCGCATTGATCGATCATGAAAAGAAGATCTTTGCCGCCCTGAATTCGGCATCGGCCGAGGGAAAATAGCCGGCGGGCTCGTCAGTTCAGAGCAGAGCACAATGCGACAATGCCGCCGATCGGGTCCGATCGGCGGCATTCGTTTAACAAGGCCAAAACGGCAAGGCGCAAACCGCCGTTACTTCATGTAGTTGAGCAGGCTGAGGTTGTTGAGCATCATCGACGTCGTGTAGCTCGCTTCCATGCGGGTCTGCAGCGTCAGGATCTGCGCGGTCAGATCTTCCTTGTTGATACCCTCGACGCCGTCGAGCATCACCTGCAGCGTCGTCTTGGAATTGGTCTGGCGGTCGGCCGCGCTCTTGGCGACGTTGCCGGACACCGCGATCTCCGTATGGATGTCGGTCGGCTTTTGGCTGCCATCGGCAAAGGCGAGGACGCCGTCGACCCGCGAAGCCAGCGCCGTATAGCGAGACTTCTCCACCTGAAGGTTCTTCTGCCGCTCGGCATCCGTGGTGGCATTGGTGTCGCCCAGGGTGCCGGCCTTGGGATCGAACTCGGCGATGGTCATGACGGCGAGCGAACGCACGGTTTGCGCATAGGCGGTCTCGTTGGCCCGAACGCCGTAACCGACGGTGATGTTGCTGTCGACGCGCGCCGTCACATCGTTGCGCGGCGAAGTGGAGGTGTCGGTCGGGTCGATCGCCGCGTTATAGCCGGCATACCACGACACGGTATCGGTGTCGGTGCCGTCGCGCAGGCCGGTGGCGGTGGCCAACTGGCTGTTGTCGGTCGGATCGGTCACGTTGACCCGCTGCGGCTTGGCGCCGCCGGCCGTATCGAAAAACGTATCCCCCGCGCGCATCATCGAAGCGGCCTGGAAGGTGGTCTTGGTCTCGGTCTGGAGGCTATCGGTGAGCCTGGTCTTGAAATTGGCAGCGGTCGCCGCGATGTCGACGGTGGGTGGCGTAGTGCTGGTATCCTGAGCGATGGTGAACTGACCATCGCCCGGCGGGCTGGTCAGCGTCCCGGCCAATTTCACCGTCGATTTCGTCCCGTCGGGATTTGTCAGCTCGAGCGAGACGCTGTCACCGGCTTGCAAGCCAGCGCCAAACTGAACTCCGTAGGAGGTGGTGACCGTATTGCCGGCGCTATCCGTGCCGGTCGTCGGCGTCAGCTTGATATGCGTGGCATCGGTCGTCGACGCCGAAGCGCTGGAAATCTTGTAACCGAACTCGGATGACACCGACGCTGGAGTGGTGGTGGCGCCCTGACGCGTGATGGTGACGGTGTCGCCGGCAACAGTCCCCGTCGCGGTACCAAGGTCGAGACGGCCGAGCTTGTTGGTGCCGAGATCGGCCGTGTAGCGCTCCTTGACCACTTGCTGCAGACCGTACTTGTTGTCCGTGCCGTAGAGCATGTCGTTGGCGCTGACCACAGGCTTGGTATCGGTGGTCTTGCCGGACATCAGATAACGGCCGTCGGCCTCCGAGTTGAGCAGGCCGATCACTTCATTGAGGGCGATCTTGGCGCCCTTTTGGCCGGTGGTGGTGCCGGTGGAATCGATGTTGTAGGTGTTCGGATCGATAGCGGCGGAGGCCTCGCTCGGAATGTCTTCGAGCCGGCTCATCGACTTATCGAGCAAGGAAATGCGCATGTTCAGAACGTCGGTGTTCTGAAGATAGCCGCTGATTTCCGAAATCTTCGATCGGAAAGTGATGGACTGCGTGCGCCCCGAACCGAGCGTGCCGTAGGTATCCGCTTTCTGCCCGGTGGAGAGCTGGCGCTGCATATCCTCGAGCTGCTGCCGCATGGTCGACAGAAGCGACATGTTCGAACCGACGAGCACGCTGTTGATCGACATGGCATCCTACCCATAACGTAACTTCGACGACGCCTGGCGCCGCCAATTTCCTACTGGAACGCGTTCATCAGCGTGTCCATCAGCTCCTGCGCCACCGAAAGCACCCGGGCGTTGGCCGAATAGGACGTCTGTAGCTGGATGAGCGACGCAAGCTCGGTGTCGAGGTCGACGGAGCGGCTATTGTCGTAGCGCTCCTTGAGGTTGGAGGTGACCACCGACTGGCCGTCGGCCACATTCTGCGCGTCCTCGACCAGGGCACCCTGGGTGTTGACGACCTGCGACAGCAGCCCCTCGAAGGTGCCGGTGAACGGGGTCGTCGACGAGCCGATGCCGATCGAGGAGGAATAGGAATAGACGCGGCTATCGAGCGCATCGAGGATCGCCTGCGGCCGCGTGCCATCGCCCGATAAGGTACCGCTGCTGTATTTCACCGTCAGCGAGGGATCGGCCACCACCTTGGGATTGACCGAGATGCGCCCTGCGAGGCCGGTAATGTTGTCAGTGCCGTTGTTCAGGCCGGAGTAGGCCTTGCCGGTAGAGCCGTCGATGAACAGCGGATAGGCTTGGTAGCCCCCCTGCTCGCTCGACGAGATCTCGCCGCTGACACTGTTGATGGTGCCATGACTGGCCGCCACCGTCGATGCCGCGAGGGTCATCGTGGAGGTGGAGCCCGATGTGACGACCCCCCCGGAGAAATCGGTGCTGCCGGTGGCGGCGTTGAGCGCGTTGGCGATCTGGGTGCCGACGTCGGTGGCGCTGGAAAGATCGATCCCGACGACCGTATCGCCCGGCTCGGGGGTGAAGCCATTGCCGGGGGCTGTGCCACCGTTATAGGCGACGAAGGTGATCGAGCTCGTGGTGCCGGAAGCATTGGTATATCCGACCTTGAGGGTATTACCCTCGGTAAGCCCGGAGATATCCATCGTGTAGCCGGCGGTGGTGGCTGTGGTGGCGGTGGTCCCGGAGGCTTGCCGCGTCGATGTGGCCTTCGACAGGGTCGCGGCAATGGTATCGAGCTGGGCCTGGGCGTCGACCAGAGTATCGTCGCGCAACTCCTTGTAAGCGGCGATCTTGCCCGAGCGAATGGAGCCGCTCTTGAACAGATCGACGCCGGAACCGGAACCGGAACTGATGCGGATGGTGCCGAGCGAACGCTGGGTATCGTCAGTGGAATAAACGCGCGAGGCGTCGACTACGCCCTGCTGGTCGAAGCTCAGCGTCACCGGCACGTCGTCGTAGAGCTGGGTGCCGTCGGTCAGCGAGATGGCGACGGCGCCACCGGGCTGGTCGGTGACGTGGATGTCCATGTATTCGGACAGCTCGTCGATGGCCGCGTCCCGCTTGTCCTGCAAGCCAGCGGTGCTGTTGGTGCCGCCGGCGCCGACGGCGACCACCTGCTTGTCGAGATCGGCAATGGTCGATAGCAGCGAGTTCACGCGGCTGACGGCATCGGAGATATTGGTTTCCGCCTCCTGGCGCAGCGACTGAACGTCGCTCGACAGCTGGTTGAGACGGGTGACGAGGGTCTGGGAGGCCGACACGGCGCTGCCCTGCGTCGCCGTATCGCTCGGCGTCGTCGCCAGTTTTTGCAGCGAGGTGGTGAAGGCGCTAAAGACCGAATTCAGCGAACTGCTGCTGTTGGGAGCGCCCCAGTAGCTGTCGAGCGCCGAGAGCGAAGTGACGCGCGTATCGGCATAGGCCGAGTTGGCCTGAGAGGTCCGCCACTGCTTCTGCACGAGAAGGTTGATCTCGCGCGTGACCTGACTGGCCTGGACACCATAGACCCGCCCACCGGCGACCTGCGGTGATGAGGACGACGTCTGGCGGCTGTAGCCGGTGCTCTTGGCATTGGCGATATTGGCCGACGTGACGCCCAACTGCTCTTGGGTCGTCCTGATGCCGGACAGGGCCGTGGAAAGGGCACTCGAAACAGGCATATCCGTCTCGCGGTCAGAGAACGTCTAGGCTACGGGGAACGGCCGCCATGCCGAGGGCGCGGCGGCCACTGAGGGATCAGCGGATGATCTGCAGGATGTCCGACATCATCTGGTCGGCGGTGGTAATCACCTTGGAATTGGCCGAGAACGCCTGCTGCGTTACGATCAGCTTGGTGAATTCCTCGGAGATATCCACGTTGGACGCTTCGAGAGCCGAACTCGACAGCGCGCCGTCGATATCGATCGGGCTGCCACTCTGGATGGTCTCGGTATAGGCGCCGCCGTCTTCCGCCTTCAGATAGCTCGCACCGTTGAAGGCGACGATCGGGATCTTCCACTTCGCGACGGTCTGGCCGTTCGAATAGTTGTAGCTGACGATGCCGCTATTATCGTCGATCGACAGCCCCTCGAAGGCGCCGGTCGAATAACCGTCCTGCGTCAACTGGTTGGCTGTGGCAAGGCCGTTCTTGTCGGCAAATTCCGTGGCCCCCATGTCGAGGGCGATCGTGCCGAAATTCTTGCCACCGACAGTGAGGTTGTTAATGGGAAGCGCCGAGGTCGAATCGAGCTGCTTGCCGGCGCTATCGAAGAAGAAGCCTGTGCCGGCAACGGGGGTGGCGTAGGTCTCCGTCCAGCCAAGCGCGCCCGGTGCATGAGTGCCGTCGGTGATCGCCTGCCGACCGAGCGTACCGTTGGTGACCGAGGTGCCCGAGGGGATCTGCGTCCAGACGGGAATGGTGCTATCAGATGCGCTGTATGTCTCCTGGTTGCGATAGAACAGGCCCCACTCGCTGCGTCCGGTGCTCGCCTCGTCGAATTTCGACCAGCGGAGCTGGACGACGGCCGGCGTGCCCTGGGCGTCGTAAACCGTGACGGTTCCACCGGAAATCGAATTGCTCATGAAATCGGAGACTTGGGTACCAACCACCTTGCCAGTGCTGGCGATCTGATAGCTGATGGGCGCAGTCGTCGCCGAGGTCGTGGCGGACGGCCAGTCAGGATCGTAGATGTTGGCCGTGCTCACCGTTGGATGGGCGGTGGAGTTGGTCGTCACCGGTTCCGTGGGCAGGTTGAGCTTGTAGGTGATCTCTGTGCTGGCTTTGGCGCTCTGCGACGTCTTGTCGACGGTGATCGGGCCCTTCGGATCCTCACCCACCGCCGGCGACTGGTTGATGCCGATCAGGCTGTAGCCGGAGCCGTTGCGCAGGTAAGTCTGGCCGTCGCGGGAATCATAATACTGCTCGAAATCGCCGGCGCGGGTGTAGCGGGTGCCAAGGGTGTTATCGAGCGGATCGGCAGACACCGAGAAGAAGCCCGTGCCGTTGATGGCGAGATGGGTATCGACCTTGGATCCCTGGATATCGCCGTCGAGTGTGATGGTCGAGCGCGACGAGGCGCTCACGCTACCCGCTGTAACGCGGGCGGGATTGGAAGCATTGCCGCGCACGAGGTCGGCGAAGCTGGTGTCTTTGCGTTTGAAGCCAGTCGTCGATGAGTTGGCAATATTGCCCGAGATATTCTCAAGGGCGAAGGACTGAGCTCCAAGGCCACCGACGGCCGAGTTCATTGCGGTCAGGATACCCATTCTCGTTTCCCTTACGATCTGCAACGCGGTCGGCCGGACAAATGGCCGCTACGAAGACAAGCGCAATGGACGTGCCAAATGGCTTTCCGGTTTTTTTCCAGTTGTTTCTGGGAAAGAGACGCGTTTCCTTAATTAACAAAGGGTTAACGCTACGGCAAGGTTCGGTGCGACAGGCAAAACCTGCCGAGTCAAACCGGTCACTCGGCACTATTTGGCGCGCGGCGCCCGGATGCCGGCCATGATTTCGGAGATCTGCGGCCGCCGCCGTTCGAGGAACGGCAGGGGGCGGCAGACATCGATGGCGGCAACGCCGACACGGGCGGTCAGAAGACCGTTGATCACTCCCTCGCCAAGGCGCGCCGACAGCTTGGCGGCAAGTCCGTGACCGATCAGTTGCTGCGCCAGACCATCGCCGACCGCGATCGAGCCGGTCACCGCGAGGTGGGTGAGGACAAGACGGGTCAGCCGCGCCATCCCCATGAACCCCGGTCGGCCACCATAGAGAGCGGCAAGGCGGCGGATCAGGCCCAGCGTCGCCACCACCACGAAGATGACGTCGACGGCGGCACGCGGCGACACCGCCGTCACCACCGACACACGGGCGGCGGCATCCGACACCAGCCGCCGCGCGGCTGCGTCGAGTGGGGCGAGAAGATCGGCCTCGGCCAGCACCAGCCGGTCGCGGCCGTCGATGATGTCGTCGACACGGGCCTCCGTCGCTCGCCGTCCGAGTGCAAGCTCGGGCCGGTCGGCATAGAGCGTGACCAATTCACTCACCACCGCTTCAGCTTCCGGCCGATCATCGCGGGCGGCGGCGAGATCGGCACGCCGGCGCATGCGATCGATCCGCCTCAGCCAGATGAGGCCAGCGATCTCGCGGACGGCAATCGCGACCACGGCGATAACGGCGAGAGCGATCAGGGCAATCGCCAGCCAGCCGAGCCAATCATCGCGCGCAAACAGCTCGCGGACCAGTTGGTCGAGCCAGAGCCCGACCGCCATTGACAGAATACCGGCGACCGCGCCGAAGAACAGCCGCGACCAGGCAAATCGCCGGCGGACCGGCAGCAGCGGCACCGGCAAATCCTCGGCCTCCACTGCCTCCTCGACAATGACGGTGGCATCCGATGATGGCGCCTCGCCCGGACGGACGTGGCTGACGTCGTCGGCAGAAAGATCGAAGGCGGTGGGGCGACGCGTCATGCCAGGCGGTCTCCAAGCAGAAAATCGAGGGCGCGGTCGAGGCGGATGTGCGGCAGCGACAGACTGACACCCTCGGCCGTCACTTCCACCGGCGGCGGCCGGAACCGCAGGAAACGGAGCGCATCAAGCGGCTGCTCCTCCGCCTCGGGCGCGCGGAACAGGGCCTGTGGATTGTCCGGCAGGTCACCGGGGAACAGGGCGATTTCTTCCTTGCCGTCATAGAGATGATCGTCGAAAAGCTCGCCCTCCTGCGGCACGCCAAGAATGCAGGGCAGGCTCTCGCCGTTGCGGCGGATCGTTGCCTCGCGCGTCGCCCGCACGGCCGCCAGAGCTTTGACGTCCACCTCGGCGCCGGAAAACGACGCGCGGGCGATCGCCCGGTCAGTGAGCCGGCGGAGGATCAACTCCAGCCGATCGTGGCTCGCATGGTGCAGATGATCGGCTTTGGTGGCGGCGAACAGGATGCGGTCGATACGCCGCGTCAAAATCTGCCCAAGCCAGGAGGCGTGTCCCGGACGAAAACAAGCGAGGATCTCGCCGAGCGCCACTTCAAGGTCAAGCAGCGCCTCGCGTCCGCCGTTCAGTGCCGCCAGCACGTCCACCAGCACCACCTGCCGGTCGAGACGGGCGAAATGGGTACGGAAGAATGGCCGGACCACCACATCCTTATAGGCCTCGAAGCGGCTCTCCATCATCGCCCACAGGCTGTCGCGCGGCGCCTCGCCGGTCTCCGGCAGATCGAGCGGGGCAAAGGTCAGCGCCGGCGAACCGGCCAAATCCCCCGGCATCAGAAAGCGACCGGGCGGCACCATGGAAAGCGCGAGACTGCCGCCGCGCGCCGCGCCGAGATAGGCCGAGAACAGTTCGTGCAAGCGTCCCGCTGTCTCGTCATCGGCGGGCCCCAGCGGATCGATGCCGGCGCTATGGACGAGCCAGTCGGTGGCGATGCCGTTGCGTCGCGGCTCGCGCGCCCGTTCCAGCGTCTCGCGGGAAAAGGTACGGAAATCCTTGGACAGGAGCGGCAGGTCGAGCAACCATTCGCCGGGGTAGTCGACGATGTCCAGATCGAGCTTGCCGCGCCCCAGCGACCGACCGAGGAAGGTGGCGCTCTCATAGGCGATGGTGAGACGCAGCTCGGAGATCTGCCGGGTCGACTCCGGCCAGACGCGGGCATCGGTCAACTTCCGGACATGGCCGCGATAATCGAAGGTCGGGACGTCGGGATGAAGCTGCGGCCGGATCTCCGCCCCCAGCAACCGCCCCGCCCGCCACGGCTCGAACATCGGCAGCCGGCCGCCATGCGTCAGGTTGTGGATCAGCGCCGTAATGAACACGGTCTTGCCGGCGCGAGACAATCCGGTGACACCGAGCCGAAGCGATGGCGAACCGAGACTCCAGGCGAAATCGGCCATGTTGTCGAGGGCGATACGCGCCCCGTCGGATAGCGTGGTGAAGCTCACGACCCAGTGGCACCCCGTCCTCGAACCTCGTCCGACGCGAAAGGCGCCGCGGCCTCTATGTAGGCACATCCGGCGCCGCCACAATGGCCGCCACCCAGACCGCGGGTCAGTCGCCAGCCGGAGCGCCGAGATCGGCCGGCGTCACAAAGGCTACGAGCCGGCCGCTGCCAGGCCCAACGTCCCGCCAAGCGACGGAGAAATCGATCACGGCCAACGAACCGGTTGGAAACCTCTCCTCAAGCTGGGCCAACATGCCGGGATCGCCCTCCCCCGGAAGTGTCGTCGCCAGTCGGTGGATCGACGGATTATGCCCCACCACCAGAAGCCGCTCGGAACTGTCGGCGTGACTGGCGATCACCTTGAGCATCGCTCCCAGCGAAGCCTCATAGAGATCGCGCACGTAATCCATGGCGACGTGATCCGGCAGAAATGGCCGCAATTCCTCCAGCGTCTCGCGTGTCCGCGCCGATGGCGAGCAGAGAACGAGATCGGGCACATGACCCTCTTTGGCCATATGGCGGCCGACAACCGCCACGGCCGCCCTTCCCCGTTCGGCGAGCGGCCGGTCGAAATCCTTCTGGCCGGAGAGAGCCGGCGGCGATTTGGCGTGACGGAGAAGAAAAAGACGTGGCATTGGCGGGCTCCGGGACTCCCATCGCGCCGGACTTGGCGTAATGTCCACTCATTCTAACCTGATTCCGGGCTGCCGACGCGGCCCCCCGACGATCTGCCGTCCTATCGGGCTCGCAAACTCCGTCGGTCAGGGCCGCCAAGGATTATTTCATGCCTACCGCTTCGGACGTCGCGCCGCGCTTTTCCAACCAGGCTGACGCCATCCACTGGCTTCGCGATCGTCGTATCAACGAGGTCGAGTGCATCATTCCGGACATGAACGGCATCATGCGCGGCAAGATCGTGCCGCGCGAAGATTTTATCCGCATCATCGACGCCGGCATCCGGCTTCCGGAATTCGTATTCTTCCAGGCAGTGACCGGTGACAGTGCCGTCGAGAGCAAGATCGTCAACCCACTCGACCGCGACATCCGCTGCATCCCCGATCTTGCCACGCTGCGCCTCGTGCCCTGGTATGACGAGCCGACGGCGCAGGTGATTTGCGACTGCCATTTCGCCGATGGCCGCCTCGTCGACTTCGCGCCCCGCTCGGTTCTGCGTCGCGTCATCGAACTCTACGCCGATCGCGGCATCCGCCCGGTGGTGGCCCCTGAGGTGGAATTCTACCTGACCGGCCAGAACGACGACCCAGATCTGCCGCTGGAAGTGCCGATTGGTCTATCCGGCCGCAAGGAAAGCGGCAGCCAAGCCTACGGCATCGAGCACGCCAACGACTACGACCACGTCGTCAACCAGATGTATGACTATTGCGAGGCCTCGCGCATCGAGATCGCCACCATGGCGCACGAGGCCGGCCCGGCTCAGCTTGAGATGAATTTCCGCCACGGCGACCCGATCGAGCTTGCCGACCAGACATTCCTGTTCAAGCGCACCGCCCGCCTCGCCGCCCGCAAGTACGGCATGGTCGCCACGTTCATGGCCATGCCGCATCAGGAAATGCCGGGCTCGGCCACCCATATCCACCAGTCAGTGGTCGGCGTCGCCGACGGTCGCAACATCTTCGCCAATCCCGACGGCAGCGACACTGAAGAGCTGCACCACTATATCGGCGGCCTGCAGCGCTATGTTCCGATGTCGATGAGCCTGTTCTGCCCCAACGTGAACAGCTACCGCCGCATTCGTCTCGAAAGCGACGCGCCGATCAACGTCCACTGGGGGCGCGACAATCGCACCTGTGGCCTGCGCGTGCCGGATTCGGGACCGGAATCGCGCCGCGTCGAGAACCGGGTGATCGGTGCCGACAGCAATCCCTACATTGCCACGGCGACAACGCTGGCCTGCGGTCTGATCGGTCTTGAGGACAAGATTGAGCCGGACGAAGCGGTGACGGTCGACGCCAAGACGCTCGGCGTGACGCTGCCCATCCATCTGTCGGATGCGCTGATCGAACTTGGCGACTGCGAACGCCTGAAAACCGTGCTGGGCGCCCGCTTCGTCGAGGCCTACATCGACGTCAAGCAGCTTGAACTCAGGCTCTACAACCGCGTTATCTCGAGCTGGGAACGCGAGTACTTGCTGCTCAACGTCTGAGACTGGCGGATGCGGCCGGCGATTGCCGCCGCGAGACGCTGCCCCGGCAGCTCGATGAACCGCCATGTGGCCAACGAGAAGGCCATCACCAAGGCAATGTAGATCGCCGCCACAAGGCCCTCGCGTGTCGCCACCGCATCCGGCATCAGCCGGTCGATGGTCTGCGACAGGCGCGGCACGACATAGGCGACCAGGAACAGGTGGGTCAGGTAGATCGAGTAGGAGAGCCGGCCCAGCCACTGCACGGGCCAGGTTGCCATGAAGCGCGATAGCAGGCCGCGATCGTCGGCATGGGCGAATACCAAGGCGAGGAACACCAGAGGCGCAAAGTAGCGAGCTTCCGGCAGCGAGGCAGTTGCCCAGACGAGGCCAATACCCGCTAGCGCCATTGGGATCTCCGCCCGACCGTCGGCGAGTGACCGGAACGATCCCCGGCGATGCAGACACTCCGCGAGAACACCGGAGAAGAAGCCCAGGAGACAGCGGACGATGCCGAATACGTCGGTACTGATCATGCCGCGACCGGTGATGTCCACGACGAGGATGAGCCAAGCCGCCAGCGCGATGACGCCGGCCACCACCATACGTCGGTCAGGGCGGCCCGCCGTCCGGACGGCAACCAGCGCAAAGACCGCGTAGGTCCAGATTTCGGCCGAAATGCTCCAGCTCGGGAAATTCCAGGTGAGTTCGGGGCCGAGACGGACCGTTTGCAGGAACAGGGCGATCGGCAGAATGTCGGACGGATTGCGGGCGGCGGCGAAAGCGGCGTGTTCCGAGGAGAACCCCGTCTCGCGCTGCAGCGCCAGCTTCGCCAGCTCGACGACGATAAACAGCGCCAGCATGGACAGATGCAGCGGCCACAAGCGACCAAGACGCCGCACCGCGAATATGGCGACCCGCTCGCCGTCGGCCAGTTCGTCGGCGTAGACGCGGGCGATGACGAAGCCGGAGAGCACGAAGAAGAAGTCGACCGCCAGCGTCCAGGAGTCCAGCGATGGCACCGAGGTCAAGTAGCCGTTGAGCTGCAGATGGATAAAGCAGACGGCGAGCGCCCCAATCCCTCTCCAGCCGTCGAGTGCCTTCATGCGCATGGCATCGCTCCAATTCGCTGATGGCATGCCGGAACCGGTCCGGCCACGCCGCGGCGACAAAAACCCCACGACAAAAGTCTGGGGGAGAGCTCAACTTTAAATCCGGGTGTCGGCTGGAAGCAATCTAAACTGATAATTAAGGATAACGGCGCCGTCCGGCCCGCTTCACGCTTGCCGCGCCGGCATGTGCACCACCAGCCCGTCGAGATCGCTGTTCACCTTGATCTGGCAGGAGAGACGAGAAGTAGGCCTGGGATCGGCGGCGAAATCCAGCATGTCCTCTTCCATCGGCTCGGGCTCGCCGGTGGCCGCCACCCAGGCCTCGTCGACGTAGACGTGGCAGGTGGCGCAGGAACAAGCGCCGCCGCATTCGGCCTCGATGCCAGGAACAAGATTCTTGACGGCATTCTCCATCACCGTGGTGCCGATCTCGGCCTCCACCTCATAGCGGGTGCCTTCGTGAGAGATGTAGGTGATCTTGGGCATGGAAACCTGCGGCTGCGGGGCGTCGCCCCTCGGACCCTGTGGTTCGGCTCCGCCATTCGCCCCCGCCCCGTACAGGATGCGAGGAATACCGGTGTCGAAAGCCCCACTGACAACGTGTTGTTTCTGACAGAGCGCTGACCTTTGACCGGGAGGTTAGCGTCTCCCGAGATTCAGATGCAAATTCGCCCCACATGAGCCAATTGCAAATATAGCAGCGTCCGCCGTCGTCAACCCCTGTCACCGAGACGAGCCTCGATAAAGGCATTGGCGGCGGCAACGGCCCTCCCGAGCTGGGTGAGTTCGGACCCGGCCTCAGAACCGCGCAAGAGATTGGCTTCGAGCGCCGCCGCCACGCTGGCTACCACGGTTGCTCCAATGCCGCGCGCCGAGCCGAGCAGCAGATGAGCCGTCGCGGCATCGGGCCTCGCCCGCAGCCGGTCCAGGCAGTCACGGCTTTGCTTGAGGAACAGACGCAGCACTTCAGCCTCAAGGTCGGCGTTGCCGAAGGTCTGCTCGGCCAAATGCCGCAGATCGATGGGAGCGCCAGTGTTTCGCTCGCCATTGCTCATCGGTTCTCCCCTTCCATGCTTTTCGGAAGGCCATCCACACCCGCCTCGCGGAGGCTGAACAGGTCCCGATAACGTCCTACCGGCTCCGAGGAGCGATCGGAATTCTGAAGATATGGTTAATTCGCCGGCTGCAATCCAAGCCTGTTGCCGCCGTTAAGTATGGCCCTCACGTTTCGGAACCTCACCCACGAGATCCATACCATCGGTGGCCAAGAGGACGCCACCCCGCAAGCAGGTCGGTAACCATATGTTTTAAGCCAATATTCAAGTCGAAAGCCTAACGTCTTGACTGTGTCTGTCCTGCCTCTAGCAGCCTCATGCCCGGCGCGTGCGCCGATCGGCGAGAGCATGGCGGCCACCCTAAACATCCGTCTTCGGATCCAAAAATAACAACCGGAAGATGAATAACAATGTGCGGCGCTTATTAGTGGCTTGTTAACAATACGGGGCGCCGGGGGAGCTTTCCTTGTCCGGAACGCCCTGTTGTGCCATTACATTTTAATAGGCTTTCCTCGGCCAGCGTAGCCATTGCCGCCTCTTCAAGGGCACATGGCGGTCAGGAAAGCCCGAGTTCGTGTCGCTCGCCTAGGCCAGGCGGGGGCACGGTTCGAGCGGGACGGCAACCGGGGGTTCGCTTCCGGAGTTGTTCAGCAGCAAGTATGCGGACAAGAGGGTACCATGGTAAAAAGCACCAAGGCATCGGATCCGGCGGAGGCCGCACTCTCCGCCGTCGAGGAGGCCCTGAAGATCGACTTCGGTGTCTCGGCCGATACGCCGAGATCACCCGACCAGGATACCTTCGCCGATAGCCCCGATGCCACTCAAAGGCAGCCGCACGTCGACACCGCCGATGCACCGCGCACGACGGCTCGTCCGGGCCGCGCCCCAGCCAATGACGACCGTCGGTCCGTTGCAACTCTGCTTTACCAGATGCAGCGCCGGCCTTCCGCTGCTCCCTTCTGGGTCGCGCTTCTCGCCTCGGTGATCTGGGTTGCCGGCGGCTTCTATGTTGCTCGCATCGCTTTTGGCGACTTTTCGGTCTTGGCCCAGCCGGCCACCCTGTTCGCGCGTCCCGACGGCTTCGCGCTGGTCGGTGGCATCATTGCCCCGGTCGTGCTGTTCTTCGCCATCGCCACCATGATCTGGCGCGCCCAGGATCTGCGGCTCGCAGCTCGTTCCCTCACCGAAGTGGCGATCAAGCTCGCCGAGCCCGAGCTGTCGGCTAAGGAGAACGTCGTCACCGTCGGCCAGGCCATCCGCCGCGAAGTCGCCGCCATGGGCGACGGCATCGAGCGGGCGCTCGCCCGAGCCAGCGAGCTCGAAGTGCTGGTCCACAACGAAGTTTCCTCGCTCGAGCGTTCCTATGCCGAAAACGAGCTGCGCATCCGCGGCTTGGTCGAGGAACTCGTCAACCAGCGGGAAAGCGTGATCGCCAATGCCGAGAAGGCGCGGAGCGCCATCTCCGGTGCCCACCAGAACCTGTCGGAAGAGCTGCGCACCGCCGGCGACCTGCTGACCAACCGCATCGACGAAACCGGCCGCAACGTCACCCGTACCTTCGGTTCCAAGGCCGAGGAACTGGCACTGGCCTTCGAGGCCGCCGGCAACTCCGTCACCGAGACGGTGGCCAAGCGCGGCGCCGACTTCCTGTCGACACTGGGCGCCGAGCGTGAAAGCCTGATCGGCGGCCTCGCCGAGACCGGCACCGCCATCAACGAGGCGATCGCCACCCGCAGCGATGCGCTGACGCGCACCATTACCGAGGAAGGCGGCCGTCTGGTCGGCGCCATCGGCAAGGAAACCGAACAGCTCGGCAGCGAACTCGCCAGGCGCTCGGACGAACTGGTGTCGACGATCGCCACCCGCGCCGCCGACCTGTCGTCAGCCCTTAGCGACGGCACCGGCGAACTGGCCTTCACGCTGGCCTCGCGCACCGAGGAACTGGTCTCTACGCTGAACGCCCGTTCGGAGGAGCTGTCGTCGACGCTCACCGATCGCACCGCCGATATCGCCTTCACTCTG
Source organism: Pleomorphomonas sp. PLEO (assembly GCF_041320595.1). Taxonomy (NCBI): domain Bacteria; kingdom Pseudomonadati; phylum Pseudomonadota; class Alphaproteobacteria; order Hyphomicrobiales; family Pleomorphomonadaceae; genus Pleomorphomonas; species Pleomorphomonas sp. PLEO. The sequence goes on along the minus strand of NZ_CP166625.1, from coordinate 2,722,340 downwards.
TCCGCCCGCACAGAAGAGATCGTCTCGACGATCGCCGCTCGCTCCGACGAGCTGTCGTCGACCCTGTCGGTCCGCACCTTCGAGCTCGGCAAGACTCTCGGTGAAAAGGCCGAAGAGATCGGCACAACGCTGTCCACTCGCACCAACGAATTCTCCGCCGCGCTCACAGAGAAGAGCGAGGCCCTCGAGAGCACGCTTGCCCTGCGCTCGGCCCAGCTTGCCAGCACCATCGAGGCGCGCACCAACGAACTTAGCGCCGAGCTGACTGACAAGACCCAGCTCATCGATCAGACGATCTCCGGCCGTACCAACGAACTGGCCGAGACGCTGTCGACCCGCGCCGAGTTGTTCGGCGCCACCCTCGCCGAGCAGTCGGCCAACTTCGACCGGACCATCGGTCACCGCGTCAACGAACTGGTCTCCACCATCGCCACCTCGACGTCGGTCATGGAGACGCAGCTTCTCACCCGCACCGACAACCTCGACAGGGTGCTCACCGAGCGGTCGCAGGAGATCTCCTCCACCCTCGATAGCCGCACCGGTTCGCTCGAGACGCTGCTGCGCGACCGTAGCGACGCCATCATTTTCTCCATCGATACCACCGTCGCCGCCCTTGAGGAAAACCTCACGCTGCGCACCCGCGAGATCGACGAGACGCTGGCCCGCTCCGGCCAGACTTTCGCCGAGGACATCTCGCAGCGCGCCTTCGCGGTCAGCGAGCAAGTTGCCCGCACGACCGACGAAGCCTCGAAGGCGATGGCCGAGAAGATCGACACCATCAACGAGACGCTGCGCTCCACCTCCGAGGGCGTGCTGCTCGATCTGTCGATCCGTGGCAGCGAGATCACCGATCGCCTCGACCAGACCGGTAGCCTCATCAGCTCGACGATCACCGAACGCGGTACCGATCTCGTCAACAAGTTGGCCGTCACCGGCGAGGCGATGCACACGGCGATCAACGTCAACGGCGTCGAACTGGCCGATCGGATCGCCGCCTCGGGCCAGGAAGTCGCCCGCATGATGGACGACCGCACCACGTCGATCCGCGGCATCATCGACGGCGCCACGCTGTCGGTGGAGACGTTGCTCGCCGACAGCGGCAGCCTGTTCTCCGAGCGCCTGTCGACCATCGGCGCCGAGATCGCCCGCGCCGTCAACGCCCGTGGCGAACGCGTCGCCGAGACCATTCTCGCCGCCGGCAGCCAGATCGCCAACCTGCTCGACGACCGCTCCGACAGCATGTCGGTGAGCTTTGCCGAGCGCATCCGCGTGCTCGACGAAATCATCAACGGCCGCGCCGCCGAACTGGTGGAAAATCTGGTCAGTCGCACGTCGATGCTCGACGGCTCGCTTGAAGAGCAGATCGCCCGCATCGAGGCAGCGCTTGCCGAGCGCACCCTCACCATCCAGAACGCCCTTGCCGATGGTACCCATGTGCTCGAAGAGACCCTCACGGGCCGCTCTGGCAACATCACCAGCCTCATCGACGAGCGCGTCGAGCGGCTGGGCGTCGAATTCGACAAGCGCTCCGGCACGCTGGTGGAGATATTGGACGGCCGTACCCAGGCAGTCCTCACCTCGCTGGAAGGCCGCGCTGGCAGCTTCGGCGCTTCGCTGGAAGGCCAGCTCGCCGCTTTCGACGGCAACGTCGGCAAGCGTCTCGAGGACGCCACGCGCACCTTCGCCGACAAGGCGGATTCGCTGACTGGCACCCTCGACAACCGCATCGAACTGATCGACCACGCGCTCGACGGCCGTGCTCGCCAGATCACCGAAACGCTGATGGCCCGCACCCGCGATCTGGCGCAGGCCTTCTCGGCCGGCCAGTCTGAAATGGTCGATGCCATCGAGGGCCGTCTCGACGCGGTCGGCCGCTCGCTGCAGCGCAAGACCGAGGAGTTCACCGAGACGCTGGCCGACAAGGTGGCCGAAATCAACGTGTCGCTCGGCTCCAAGGTGTTCGAGGTCGCCGAGACGCTGGACAGCCGCGCCAGCTCGCTGGAAGTGTCGCTCACCCAGCGCCTCGCTTCCATCGTCGATATGCTCGGCAGCCAGACCGAGAACGCCCGTGAGGAACTCGCCCGCGCTCTCATCAACGCCGCCGCCGTGCTGCAGAAGGAAAGTGCCCGCGTCCGCGACGACCTCACTGGTTCGGTGGAAGCGGCCACCGATAAGCTGCGCTTCGAGGCCGACCGGGCCAAGACGATCGTCACCGAGGCCATGACCGACATCGCCAACGAGATGGAAACCGGTTCGGTCCGGGCGCGTGACGTCGTCTCAAGCGTGCTGGAAGGCATGTCCGAGCGCCTCGCCGGCGAGAGCGAGCTGGTTCGCAGCTCCGTGGTCGCCGCCATCGACGGCGCCGCCTCGCGCCTGGCGGTCGAGGGCGAGAACACCTCGCTTGCCGTCAGCCAGTCGTTGTCGGGCGCCGAGGATCGTCTCGCCAGCCTGCGTGACGAAACGCATGGCACGCTCAACGAACTCATCACCACCCTGTCCGACGTGCTCTCCACCGAGAGCCAGAAGGCCCGCGAGAACGTCTACGAGGCGATCACCGCCGTCGAAGGCCGCCTCGTCGGCGAGAGTGAGCGCGTCCGCGACACCATCATCGGTTCGGTCGACGACGTCACCGGCCGGATGGCAGCCGAAAGCGAAAAGGCGCGCGCCGGCCTGATCGGCGCCATCGACGAGGTTACCGACCGTCTCTCGGAAGAGACTGCCCGTGCCCGCTCCAACCTCATCGGCTCGGCCGAGGCGGTCACTGGCCGCATCGCCGGCGAAACCGAGCGGTCTAGCGAGATCCTGGCGGCCGCCATCGCGTCGGCCACCGAACGCCTCGCCGACGCGACACGCGATCTCGAGAGGGTGCTCAACGCCCGCACCGAGGCCGCGGCGAGCGCCATGGACACCCGTGCCGAGAAGGTGGTCGATGTGGTCACCCGGCGCATGGCCGAGCTGGCCGATCTGGTGGATGGCCGTGGCGGCGATCTCGCCAATGCCTTCCTCTCGGGCACCCGCGCCCTCGACGACGCCGTTGGCAGCCGTGGCGAGGAAGTGGCTGGCCTGGTCCGCAATGCCGCCAACGATGTGCTGGCGGCGCTGGCCAAGGGTGGCGAAGGCGTCAGCCGTGCCATTACCCAGCGCGGCAACGATGCGTCGGATGCCCTGAAGCAGGCGACGCTGTCGCTGATGGCCACCTTCGACGAACAGGGCCGCGACGTCCTGCAGTCGCTCGACGAAACCACGACGCGCGTCAAGACCGACGTGGTCGCCGTGCTGGCACAGGTGGACGACGCCAACCGCGGCCTCCGTTCCGTCGTCGATCAGGCGGCCGGCAACCTGGCCCGCATCGAACGTGGCCTCGAGCAGCAGACCGGCGACCTTCGCCTCGCCCTCGATCGCGTCGTTGCCGACACGACCGCTTCCAGCACCACCGTCGCCGAGACGACCGAAGTCCTGCGCGAGGTCTCGCGCACGGTACTGGCCGACATCGGCACCATCGCCACATCGCTCTCCGAGCAGACCGGCGATCTCCAGTCGTCGGCCCGCGCGTTGTCGTCGGTGGGCGGCACCCTCCAGGGCGTCATCGGCGATCGCCTCGTGGCGCTCGACAGCGTGGTCTCCACGCTGCAGGAGCGGACCGAGACGATGTCCGAAAGCCTGCAGAACATCTCCGGCCAGATCCAGGACACGCTGTCCAACGCCGAGCGCCGCGCCCGCGACGTCGGCTATCAGTTGGCCCGCAACGCTGAGACGGCCATGAACGGCGTCACCCAGCAGCTTGAGCAGCTGTCGGTCAGCGCCGAGGAAGAAGGCGTCAAGGCGAAGGTGACCATCGAGCGGGTACGTGGCGAGCTGATCTCCGAGATCAACGCTGCCATCGGCTCGGCTGTCGACCGTTTCGCCGGTGCCACCGAGGAAATGCGCAAGGCCACCCGCGCCGTCGGCCGGGAGCTGGAACAGATCCGCGAGGATCTGAGCCGTGGCGTCCTCGACCTGCCGGAAGAGACCAGCCAGCACACCGCCGCCATGCGCCGCGTGGTCAGCGAGCAGATCCGCGCCCTGAACGAGCTCTCCGAGATCGTCTCGCGCCAGCTGCCCGGTGAAAAGGTCGCGGACGTGCCGATGCGTGCGCAGGCGTCAGCTCAGACGTCGGTCACCCGCAGCCTACCGGCCCAGAAGCCGTCGCAGCCGACGGTGGCCGAGACCCCGCGCGCCTTCCCGCGTCAACCGGCCAACCAGCCGCCCCGCCCCGCCGTCGCAGAACGCCGTCCGGAGCCACGGCAGCAGCCTGCCACCGACGAGCGCGGTGATCGGGCGAGCGGCTGGATCTCCGACCTCTTGCGCCGCGTCAACGACGAGGACGGTGCGACGCCGCGCCTGCCGTCATCTGATCGTGGCGCCAAGAGCGGTAACCCGCTCGACGGTCTGGGATCGCTGACCTCCGACATCGCCCGGTCGATTGACCCGGAGGCCTATGCCGATCTCTGGGACCGTTACCGGCGCGGTGAAGGCAACGTGTTCACACGTCGCGCCTACACGCTTCAGGGCCAGCAGACCTTTGACGAGGTACGCCGCCGCTACGGTCGCGAGACCGACTTCCGCGAGGCTGTCGACCGCTATATCGACCACTTCAGCGCTCTCTACGAGGAAGCGGTCCAGAAGGACCCGAACGGCCGCCTTGCCGAGAACTATCTGAATTCCGATACCGGCAAGGTCTATACGCTTCTGGCTCATGCCAGCGGCAAGCTCGGCTGAGCCTGCAGGACATAACCGACATTGAAAGGGCGCCCGCACGGCGCCCTTTTTCTTTGGCCGGATTCAGCGCTTTTCGCGCGTTCCGGCGAGAGGCGCGGGCAAGTTGGTCCCAACGCAGGACACTTGCATTTCATCCGATCACGCGTTCGTTATCGCGCTCGCTGTAACAAACGCCCCCCAGCCTCCGAGTACCTTGCGTGCCCAATAGAAAAGGGCGCGTCTTGAAACACGGAGAACATCAATGCTGAGGACTTCCGTCACCACCGTCCTTCTCGCCGGCGCAATCACTTCGGCCCTCGCAACCTTTGCCAGCGCCGCGCCGCTGACCAAGGCGGAGGCCAATGCCGCGATCGCCGCCCACAAGGAGAAGTGTTACGGCGTGGCTCTCAAGGGCCAGAATGATTGCGCCGCCGGGCCGGGGACGACTTGCCAGGGAACCTCAGTCAAGGATTTCCAGGGCAACTCATGGAAGTTCACCCAGGGCGGCACCTGCGCCTCGCTGGAACTTCCAGGCGGCCGCCATGGTTCGCTGATGCCTCTGGATCGCGACATCTGATGATCGGCCGATCAGGTTGGTTGAGCCTGATCGGAACCCACCCGCTCCAGCAAAAGATCCCGGAAAGCGGAGGCGACGATGGCCAAAGTCGACGTGACATCCAACATCCCCATGAAGACGGAAACGACGCTCCGCTTTCCGACGATCTCCATGTCCGGCCAAACCGGCACCAGCTTCAAGCCGGAACACCTCGCGGCGATATTTGCCGAAGCCGACCGGCAGGGTTTCTTCGAGGTTCACGCCGAAAACTACATGGGCGCCGGCGGCCCGCCGCATCGGGCGCTCGAACGCGTGCGCCGCGACTATCCGATCTCCCTGCACGGTGTCTGCATGTCGCTCGGCGGCCCGCAGCCGCTCGACAGAGACCACCTGAGCCGTTTCAAAAGCCTGGTCGATCGCTACGAGCCGGCGCTGGTGTCCGAGCATCTCGCTTGGTCGACCCATGTGAACACTTACCTGAACGACTTGTTGCCCCTGCCCTACACGGCCGCGACGCTGTCCCATGTCTGCGACCATGTCGATGAGATGCAAAACGCGATCGGACGGCCGATCCTGTTGGAGAACCCCTCGACCTACGTCCTGTTTGCCGCCTCCTCGATGAGCGAGACAGCGTTCATCGGCGAGGTCTCCCGTCGAACCGGCTGCGGTCTGTTGCTCGACGTCAACAACGTCTTCGTCTCGGCCACCAACCACGGCTTTTCGGCGCTGGACTATCTCACCGACTTTCCGCTTTCGAAGGTCGGCGAGATCCACCTCGCCGGTCACGCCGAGCAGGAAGATGATGAAGGCGAACCGTTGCTGATCGACAGCCATGATGGACCGGTCACCGATGCCGTCTGGCGGCTCTATGAGAATGTGATTGCCCACCGCGGGCCGATCCCCACGCTGATCGAGTGGGACAGCCAGATTCCCCAATGGCCGGTCCTGCGGGCAGAGGCTTTGGCGGCGCAAGCGATCCTTGATCGAAACGCCAAGACCAGGGAGCCAATCCATGCACTCGGCTGACATCCTGCCGCTCAGGCCACAAGCAACGGATTTTGCCGGTCAGTTCTCGGCCGCCCTGCTCGCTCCCGACGCCGCGACACCGGCGCTGGTAACAGGCCCGCGCGGCAAGCGGGCGGACAAGCGCTACAATGTCTACCGCAACAACGTCACGGTCAGCTTGATCGCGGCGCTCGCCTCGGTCTACCCGGCAGTGGAGCGCATCACGGGCACCGATTTCTTTCGCGCCATGGCCCGTTTCCATGTGCGTGAGACACCGCCCACCTCGCCGCTGCTGTTCGAATATGGACGAAGCTTCCCCGACTTCATCGATCGCTACGACTACGCCGCGGATATGCCATGGCTATCGGACGTGGCCCGCATCGAACGTTTATGGCTCGACAGCTATCACGCCGCCGACGCACCGGCCCTCATGGCCAAAGCCCTTTCGGCTGTGCCGCCGGAAGATCTGGGCACCCTGACCTTCAAGCCGCATCCCGCCACGCGGCTGATCTCATCAGCGCATCCGGCTGTCACCATCTTCGCCATGAACCGGAGCGCTGACCCGATTGGCCGCGTCGACGACCGGCCGGAAGACGGGCTGATAACGCGGATCGAGGATGAGGTGACCGTGCGCCTTCTGGCGCCGGGCACCGCCATCTTTCTTCGCGCGCTACTCGGCGGACAATGCCTGGCGGTGGCCGTCGCGACGGCCTTCGAGGCCGAACCCGACTTCGACCTTTCCGGTGCTATCGGCGAGATGATCGCCGCCGGCGCCTTCTCCCACATCGAGACGGAGAGCTGCCATGTCGAGCATGTCTAGGTCCGTGCCCCATCGGGGCGTTCTTTCTTCACTGGCGCGGCTCGTTACCACGGCCGATAGCCTTGTCCGCGCCGTGGCCCCGCCGGACTTTGTCCAGGCAGCTCTTCGCCTGGCGCTCGCCGTTCCCTTCTGGCGGTCGGGCATCTTGAAATGGGATGGCTTCCTGCAACTCAACGATACGGCGATCGATCTTTTCAGCCAGGAATTCATGCTGCACCTGCCGGGCGGCCCCTACCCCTTCCCCGCGCCGGCGGTGATGGCTTTCCTCTCCGGATGCGGCGAGATCGTCTTCCCGACGCTTCTTGTCCTTGGTCTTGCGACGCGTTTTGCCGGCCTCGGCCTGCTCCTGATGACAGCCGTCGTCGAGCTGACCGTGCCCGATGGCTGGCCGATCCACATCACCTGGGCGGCGATGGCGCTTGCCATCATGCGCCATGGGCCTGGTCGGGCCTCGCTCGACTATCTGATCGTCAGGGGCTCCGGCCTTGGCTCTGCTCGAGCGTGACGGACGTCGTTTGGACAAGGAAAAGGTGGCGCTTGCGTTCTCTTGCCGTTTACCCGCCAATGCGTTCAGAACCTGGATCCCCGCTGAGAGGGTGCTGGCGGATGAGCCATTCGGCCCGGGAAGACGAATGGGCGGCCTGGATGTGCGCGGCGATGGCCGGCGACACGCTAGCCTATCAACGCTTTCTGAAGGCCATAACGCCCTATCTCAGATCGATCGCCCGCCGGCGCTGCGACCAGTTCGGAGCTTCACCGAGCGAAGCGGAGGACGTGGTACAGGAAGTTTTGCTGGCGGTTCACTTGAAGCGCGGCACCTGGGACACCTCCCGGCCGGTCGGCCCATGGCTGTCGTCCATCGTGCGCAACAAGCTGGTCGACAGCCTGCGTCGGCGAGGCCGCCACGTCAGCGTCCCGATCGAGGATGTCATGGAGACGCTGGAAGCCGTCCCTCACGACGAGGGCGCCGACCGCGTCGATGTCGACCGCCTGCTGGAAGGCTTGCGCGATCCACAGCGCGACATCGTGCGCTCCATCTCGCTCGGTGGTGCCGGTATCCGCGAAACGGCCGAGCGGCTGCAAATGACGGAAGGCGCCGTACGGGTGGCGCTACACAGGGCGCTCAAAGGATTGGCGGCCCTCTATCGGAGCGACAGACGTGCAAACGGATGACCTGATCAACCTCTTGGCAAAGGATGCGCGCACGAGCGTTCGCTTTGGCCACGTTTTCCTGATCGCGCTGGTGATCGGAGTGGTGATCTCGGCCTTGCTGTTGCTCTCCACCCTCGGCATCCGCAAGAACATGGTCGAAGCGATCGAGACGCCGCGCGTCATGTTCAAGCTCGGCCTCACCCTGCTCTTGGCGATCACCTCCACACGCCTCGCCTTCCTGATCGGCAAGCCGGGCGTGTCGTTGCGCGCGGCGGCACTGGCGCTTCTCCTGCCGCTCACAGCCCTGCTCATTGGCATCGCGGCCGAACTGTTCGTCGTGCCGCGGGCGGCTTGGGGAACCAGCCTTGAGGGACATTTTTCGAGCTTCTGCCTCGTCTTCGTCCCCATGCTGTCAATCGCCCCGCTCGCCGCCATCCTCTATTCCGTCCGTCAGGGAGCCCCGGAAAGCCCCGGCAAAGCCGGCGCAGTGGCAGGCCTTGCCGCCAGCGGCATCGCAGCCGCCATCTATGCCTGGCACTGCCCGGACGACAGCCCGCTCTTTCTGGCAACCTGGTACGCGCTCGGCATACTGGTGGTAACCGCCGCCGGCTTTCTCCTGGGCCGACGCGTCCTTCGCTGGTAATTGCCCTATCCTCGCCAAGAGCGCCCTGCACTCCGATACCGGCAAGGTCTACGCGCTTCTGGCCCACGCCAGCGGCAAGCTCGGCCGAGCCTGACGGACAACACTCAGCTTTGAGCGGCAACCGTCGAATTCAGCGGCACTTTCCAAGCGCTGATGGTAACCTAACATGGGGAAAATTGGCGCGAACCGATGTCCTGGATGGGAACTGTCGAGAGGCACGAGAACCGGAGCGGAGCGAACTTCGAGCAACTCCAGCAAAAGTGCATTTTCAAAAGCAGTTCGTGAGCACGGCAAGCGCAGAAATCGAAGCCAGATACCCGCCCAGGCAGAGTCTCCGGTCGGGCACTGAGCAAAAAGGCGAACGATGACCGCAACCCAATCCTCGATCGTCCACGCCGCCCCGGCCGCGCCCGCGACAGGTTGGATCGCCCGGCTTCGCTTGCATGGCTGGGCCCTCCTTGGCCTGCTGGCGTGCCAATTGGGGCAGGTTTCGGCGGCCCTGCTGCTGCCGGGGTTTAGCGCCGATATCATCGACAAAGGCATTGTCGCCAAGTCCACCGGCGCGATCCTGAGCTATGGCGGATTGATGATGGCCGCCTCGCTGGTGCAACTCGTGCTCAGCGTCGCTGCCGTCACCCTCGGCGCGCGGATCGCCTTCCGGGTTGGCCAGACCCTGCGGGCCGACGTCTTTGCCAAGGTCCACAACCTCGCCCTGGCACAGGTCCAGAGCTTCAGTGTCGGCTCCCTCATCACCCGCTGCACCAATGACGTGCTGCAAGTACAGACCATGCTGACCATGACGCTGACCATGATCGTCATCGCGCCGATCATGGGGATTGGCGGTGCCATCATGGCGCTGCGCCAAGATGCGCAGTTGTCGAGGCTGTTGCTGATCGTGGTGCCGATCCTGGCGCTGATCATCGGCTTTCTGACGTTTCGCGCCACACCGCTGTTCCAGCGCATGCAGAAGCAGCTCGATGGGGTCAATACGATCCTGCGCGAGCAGATCGAGGGCATTCGGGTCATTCGCGCGTTTTTGCAAGAAGGCAGCGAGAGCCGGCGGTTTGGGGCGGCCAACACGGACCTGACCGACACCGCGCTCCGAGCCGGGCGGCTGATGACGGCGATCAGCCCCACGCTGACCGCCGTGATGCAGCTTGCCTCCGTCGCCCTGATATGGGCGGGTTCGAGCCGGATCATCAGCGGCGATCTACAGATCGGCGCGCTGATCTCCTTCCTGTCCTATGTCTCGCTGATCCTGATCTCCGTGATGATGATGGGCATGCTGGTGGTGCTGCTGCCGCGGGCCCTGGTCAGTGCACGGCGCATCAGCGACCTCCTGCGGAGCCCGGCCATGGTGGGTCCGCCGGCTCATCCGAAAGCTCTGGCAGAAAAAGGCACCGGGCTGCCCTTGCGCTTCGAGGCGGTCAGCTTTGGTTACCCACACGCGGAAGCCATGGTGCTCGAAAACATCGACTTCGAGGTTGCCCCCGGTGAGACCCTCGGCATCATCGGAGCCACCGGTTCAGGCAAGTCGACCATCGTCAATCTGATCGCGCGGCTGGACGATCCGAACACCGGACGCGTTTTGCTCGGCGGTGTCGATCTGCGGGCGATCGCGCCCGAGGCGCTGAACGGACGGATCGGCTACGTTCCGCAAAAAACCTATCTCTTCTCGGGCACCGTCGCCGACAGCTTGCGGCTCGGCAATCCCCTGGCCGATGAAGCGAAGCTCTGGCAGGCCCTTGAGATCGCGCAGGCCGCCGATTTCATCCGCGCGCTGCCCGGCAAACTGGCGGCGCCCGTCGCCCAGGGCGGGACCAATTTTTCCGGCGGACAGCGACAGCGGCTCGCCATCGCCAGAGCGCTGGTCTGCGACGCCGATCTCTACCTGTTCGATGACAGCTTCTCGGCGCTCGATCAGGCCACCGATGCGCGGTTGCGGGCGGAACTTCGGCGCGCCACCGCTCACGCGGTGACAGTCATCGTCAGCCAGCGTGTCGCATCGATCCAGGACGCCGACCGCATCCTCGTGCTCGATCGCGGCAAGACCGTCGGCTTCGGGCCGCATGCGGCGCTGATCGAGGACTGCGCTGTTTATGCCGATATCGTGCGGTCACAGCGGGCCGTGGCAGAGGATGCCGCATGACCAAGATGGATGACTCTCGCCCGGCTGTCGCCTCACAGCCGATCCCCGGAATGCGCGGGCATAGGGGGCCTGGCGCGGCGCTTGGCGGAGGCAAGCCCAAAGACACCCGCAACGCGGCGCTGGCCCTCTGGCGTGCTCTCGGCAACAGTCGACGCGTCCTCATCGGTACCGTGCTCCTGACCATCGGCAGCGTGACAGCCAGCACGGTCGGGCCATGGCAGCTCGGCAAGGCCACGGATCTTCTGGTCAGCGACGGCTTCAGCAACGCCGCGCTCGTCCGACAACTGATGATCGTCGCGCTGATCTATCTGGTCGCCTCCTTGCTCAATCTGGCGCAGGCCCGGCTGATCAACGAGGTGGTGCAGAAGCTCGGCAGTGATTTACGCGGCCGGTCTCAGGCCAAGCTGTCGCGTGTGCCGCTCAGCTGGTTCGACGCGCGGCCGCGTGGCGAGGTGTTGTCGCGGTTCACCAACGACATCGACAATGTGATCCAGAATCTGCAGCAGATCGCCAGCCAGGTCCTCATGATGCTGCTGACGGTCGTCGGCGTTCTCTCGATGATGGTCGTCCTCTCCCTGCCGCTGGCGATCGTCGCAGTCACGGCCATTGCTGTCTCCCTGGCCCTGACGCGGCTTCTCACGCGCGCCTCCGGGCCGCAGTTCACCGCCCAATGGCGCGAAACGGGAAATTTGAACGCAACGGTGGAGGAAAGCTTCACCGGCCAGACCCTGATCCGCGTGTTCGGCGCGCGCGGCCGGATCGAGGCGCGCTTTTCCGATCAGAACGAAGCGCTGACCAAGGCCAGCCGGACCGCGCAGGTCCTGGCCAGCCTGATTCAGCCCGCAACCATGGTGGTGACCAACCTCGCCTATGTCGCGGTGGTCGTCGCGGGCGCCTTCCGCGTGCTGGCCGGCGGGCTGTCGCTGGGCGAATTGCAGGCCTTCATCCAGTATATCCGGCAAATCGGCCAGCCGGTCTCGCAGTTGGGGAGCATGGTGGCACAGGTCCAGTCGGCGCTGGCGTCGGCCGAGCGGGTATTCGAGCTGCTCGACGCGCCGGAAATGTCGTCGGAGAAAGCCGGCGAAGGGCGGCTGGAACAGCCGGTTTCCGGCCACGTCGCCTTCGAGCATGTCCGCTTCCGCTATCAGCCCGATCAACCCTTGTTCGAGGATGTGAGCCTTGAAGCGCAGCCTGGCCAGATGATTGCCATCGTCGGCCCGACCGGAGCTGGAAAGACCACGCTGGTCAATCTCTTGATGCGGTTTTACGAAATCGACCATGGCGCGATCCGTCTCGACGGCATCGACATCCGGGATCTCACGCGCTCGGAATTGCGTGGCGTGATCGCCATGGTGCTGCAGGACGCTTGGCTTTTCACCGGCACGATCCACGACAACATTGCCTATGGCCGCCCCGAGAGCCCCCGCCAAGACGTGATCGCTGCCGCGCAACGCTGCCACGTCGATGATTTTGTCCGCACCCTGCCCTTGGGGTACGACACGGTGCTGGAGAATGCCGGAGCGGCGCTGTCACAGGGTCAGCGCCAGCTGATGACCATTGCCCGCGCCTTCCTTCTGGACACGCCCATCCTCATTCTCGACGAAGCGACGAGCTCGGTCGACACCCGCACGGAGATGCTGATCCAAAAAGCCATGTCCGAGCTGCGCCGCGGCCGAACGAGCTTTGTCATCGCCCACCGGCTCTCGACCATCCGCGACGCGGACCTGATCGTCTATATGGAGGCAGGTAACGTCCGCGAAGCGGGCACCCACGACGCATTGATGGCGCTCAAGGGCGGCTACTGGGCCCTGCAACACGGTGGAACAACGCTAGAGCCGTCGTGAACCACCTCGAATAAGCAGACGGCCTCAGATTTACAGCCTTCATCATCATCGTACGACAATGGCGAAGGCTAAACAGGCCATCTTAGCTGCCGAGCAGGCTCCCTCCCCCCATCGCCTATAGCGCGGACGCCGTCCAGGTCACCACTTCGGCTACAGCCGCTGAAGCCGCCTGATTGATCGCCGAGATGGCATCCTTCGGCCTGTCGGACGCCGAGGGGCGGCTGACATCGACCACGCGGGTGGCCCGCACCTTGCCAGTACGTTCGTCGAGCAGCTTGACGCCGAGCGTGACGTGTGCGGCGGGCGAGCCGGTGACATCCAGCTCGAACGCTCGGATATCGACGATCACCTGATCGTCGATGGCAAGGCTCTCGCCCGGCTTGCCGACCGCGCGCACCCGGCCAGAATTCTCGAAGGCCCGCACCATGACCGTCTGCATCAACGGCGGCAACTGGTCGGACCAGGAAACGCCCGGCATGTAGGATATCGAGCCGCCGGCGGCGCGCACTGCTATCCGCCCTGTCGATAGCGCATCGCTGGCGTTCGGTAGCGGCACGAGCAGCTGTGACGAAGAGCGCTTGACGACACCTTCGAAAGCCGTCGGCACACTGAGATCAAAGATGGCGTCCGGCTTGGGCGTGGCCCCAAGGCCGAGCGCCGAACAGCCAGCGAGGGCAAACGCGATAGAAAGCGCCGCGGCAGGAACCATCCGCCGACTCGGATGAACAGCAACCAACATCGCCTCCTATCTGCGCGGCGCGTATTCGAGCACGCCCTGCCCGCCGAAGATGAACTGCTGAGGATTCTTTTCAACGCCTTGCAGCACGCGGTCAAGCCGAGCCAGGGCCTGTCGCCCCTGCTCTGTCAACGCCACGACGCTGTCGAGCCCCCGGCTTGAGAATTTCGAGATGTTGTCGGCAACGGGCCCGACCTGCTGGTTGAGCTTGTCTGCCACTTGGCGGATCGACTTCGCTGCCTCCGTCGCTTCCGCGACAAGGCCCTTCCCGTCGCCGGTCACGTAGCCATCGACCTTCTGAAGCACACCATCGGCGCGCGCCGCGATGCCGTTCAACTGCTCGGCCAATGTCCGCGTATCGCTGACGATACGATCAATATCCGGCGTGCGGGCATCGATGGTATTTCCGAGATTGGCGAGACTGGTCGACGCGCGCTTGACATCGGCCATGATGGAGTCGAGTTGCGGCTTGTAGCCCTTGAGCATCGCCGCGAAGTCGCTGACGTCGGTCACCGTCGAGCGCACCTTGGCGGGGTCGACCGCCTCGACAACGCCACGCGCCGCGCCGATCGTCTGGCGAGCGTCGTCCACCACCATACCCAGGGAGCCGGACGCCGCCGCGATGTTCTGCGAGGCGGTATCCACAGCGGCAACCACCGACCGTAGCTTCTCTGTATCGACCGAAGCCAGAACCGTGTCGGCTCGGTTGGCTGTCGCGCGCAGTTCGTCGGACGTGGCGGTGACGCTGGTCACCAAGCGATCGACCGCCTTCGGATCGACGGCGCCCAAAATGGCCTTCGCCTGGGCCACCGTTTCGTCGAGCGTCCGCGCCGCGTCGGCCACATTCTTGACGACGCCGTTCACAGCCTCCGGATCAATGCCGTTGGCAATGACATCGGCGCGTTCCAGTACCGCGTTAAGCCGATCCGAAGAATCCGAGAGCCGCTCGGCGATCTCCGTCACCCGTTTCGGATCCACAGCGTTGAGGAGGCGCGTCACTTGCGCCGCCGCTCCCTTGAGATCGCGAGAGATGTCCGCGATGGCATCGGCGGCCGACGAGATCGACCCCATCGCCTTCGAAATACCGTCGGAATTATCCGCCAGCGCCGCCGAGAACTTCTCGACGTTGTTCACTGTGCGATTGAAGGCCGGACCGTTCTCCGTGATGAAGTCGTCGATCGCCGCCATGGCGCTATCGGCGCGCGTCAGCACGTTGCGGGCGCTTTCCAGGATGTCCTGGAAGGGCGAAATCTCCGCCGGCATGGTCGGCATGCCATCGGTCGATGCGTCGAACAGCCCCGGCGCGTTGCGCGAGCCGCCTTCCAGCTGCAGCGTCGCCGCGCCGGTGAGCCCCTGATAGGACAGAGTTGCGCGAGTATCGGTTTTAAGCGGAACATCGCGACTGATGCGGATAATGGCGATAACCGTACGCGGGTCTTTCTCGTCAAGCCGAAGATCGCGCACTTCACCGATCTTGATGCCGTTGAACAGCACGGCCGAGCCGGTCGAAAGGCCGGTCACCGCGCCCGAGAATATCACGCGCACCTCGGCCTGCCTCTGGGTCTGGCCGGCATTGCTCAGCCAGCCGAGGAACGCGAGGCCGATCATCAGCATGACCAGGACGAAGCCGCCGATCACCGCATAGTTGGCCCGAGATTCCATGGCGTTTCCTATCCGAAGGTGAAGTGCGCGGCACGCGGGCCGTTGAAGTAGGCGCGCACCCACGGGTGGTCAAAGGATTTGAGTTCGGCGAATGTACCATCAACGAGGACGCGGCGGTTGCCCAGCACGGCGATGCGGTCGGTGATGGTGACGAGGCTGTCGAGGTCGTGTGTCACCATGAACACGGTCAGGCCAAGCGTATCCCGCAGTTTAAGGATCAACTGATCGAATTCGGCCGCGCCGATCGGGTCCAGCCCGGCAGTGGGTTCGTCGAGGAACACGATGTCGGGGTCGAGCACCAAGGCCCGCGCCAACGCCGCTCGCTTGATCATGCCGCCCGAAAGCTCCGCCGGATATTTGCCGCAGGCATCAGCCGGCAAGCCGGCCAGCTCGATCTTCAGTCGGGCGAGTTCGTCGGCGAGATCATCGGGCAGCCGCATATGCTCGCGTAGCGGCACCGCCACGTTCTGAAGCACGGTGAGCGAGGAAAACAGCGCGCCCTGCTGGAACAGAACACCCCAGCGGCGGCCGATATTCTGCCGCTCCTGGCCCGACATGTCGTCGAAATCCTTGCCGAACACTTTGATGCTACCGGCCGAGCGGGCGTTGAGGCCGATGATCGTCCTGAGCAGCACCGACTTGCCGGTACCAGAGCCGCCGACAATGCCCAGAACCTCGCCACGCCAGACGTCGATATCGAGCCCATCGAGAACCGGCTCTCCGGAAAAACCCACGACGAGACCGCGGGCGGTGATCACCGCCTCCCGCTCTTGCCCATCCCGCCGCGCCGTCTCGCCAGTCATCCGTCAGATTCCGATCGTCGCGAAGATCATGGCGAAAACGCCGTCGGTAACCACCACCATGAAGATGGCTTTCACAACCGCTACGGTGGTGTGCTCACCGAGCGACTCGGCAGACCCTTTCACCTTCATACCCTCAATACCGGCAATAAGGCCGATGATGGCCGCCATGAATGGCGCTTTGGCGAGGCCGATCAGCACGTAGGTGATGGTCAATGCCGCCTTGAGGCGATTGAGAAACACATCTGTGGGTATGCCGATATAATACAGACCCACCACCCAGGCACCGGCCAATGCCGCCAGATCGGAGACCAGCGTCAAGATCGGCAGCGCGATGATCAGAGCCATGAGACGCGGCAACACCAGCACTTCTACCGGCGACAGACCGAGCACTTTCAGCGCATCGACCTCCTCGCGCATCTTCATAGAGCCGAGTTCGGCGGTATAGGCTGCGCCCGAACGGCCAGCGATCATGATGGCGGTCAGCAGCACGCCGAGCTCGCGGCAGGTCAACACGCCGACGAGATCTACCACCAGGAAGTTGGCTCCATAGCTGGAAAGATAGAAGCTCCCCTGCTGCGCGATGATCATGCCGACCAGGAAACTCATCAGAGCGATGATCGGCACCGCCTGAATGGAAGCACGACTGATGTGGTTGAAGAACGCCGCCCAACGCATCCGCCGACGCAGTAGCAGGACATCGACGAAAGCCACCACCGCCTCGCCAAGCATCGCCAGCACCAGGTAACCGTCATCAACAAGACCCGCTGCCCCGCGGCCGACCTCCTCGAGCGTCCATGTAATGGGGTTGGGGCGCTTCGGCTCCGGCAACGGCTCGCGGCCAAGCGGTTCGATCTCGGCGATCAGGCCCGCCGCCGACTTTGGGAAGTCTTTGAGTTCGGTGGATCCGCCAGCCTCTTCCTGATGCCGCATCAGGCCAACCAGCGCCCAGGCGCCGGCAGTGTCTAAGCGCCCGAGCTCGCTGCCGTCGAACACCAGATGCTTGCCGGGTGTCACTTTCTCCGCGACAGTCGGCAACACCGCGACGACGGTTTCCACCGTCCAGTCGCCGGCAATGCCGAGCACCGTCACATCATCCCGCGCCCCGTCAGCCGACCCCACGCCATCACTCCTCGAGGATCCGCGCCGCGCCGGAAGCGCTGCGTCCTTATGCACGATACATCAGCCGCGCCTTCGAGCGCCAGCCTTGAACGGCAATCGCTCGTTCCCGAAACCGTGAGCCTCGGTTCGAATGGAACGGGCGATTTTGACATTTGATCTGAAGTCTCATGCCCACCGCTTTCAAATGGCAAATTTGCTCCACTAGACCAAAGATAAGGGTTTCGACATAGCGCTCCCCCTTTAAGGATTCCCATTCGGTCTTGATATCTTTACTCTGTCAGCGGATCGGGCGGCGCGATGAGAGCGTCCGTGGAGCAACTGATGGACAACGTTGACCGAAACAGACAGTTGTTCCGTCCCCTTGATGTGGCGTTTTCCGGCGTATCGCCGGCGGCATCGGCCGAAGCCGCCTTATTCGCGCGGAAATCAATGTGAGGTCGCCTTGCGTAAGCTCAGCATAACCGTCGACAGCTTTCCCATCGCCGGCACCTTCACCATCTCACGCGGTTCCAAGACGGAAGCGGTCGTGGTGGTGGCGACCATCAGCGAAGGTGCTGTGTCGGGGCGGGGCGAAGGCGTTCCTTATGCGCACTACGGCGAATCGGTTGAAAGCGTCGTCGCCCAGATCGAAAGCGCCCGCTCCTTTATCGAGAAGGGCGGCGATCGCTTTGCCCTGCGGGATACCATGACGCCCGGCGCCGCCCGCAACGCACTCGACTGCGCGCTGATCGACCTTGAGGCCAAGGCAACCCATCGCGGTGTAGCCCACCTGCTCGGCCTGCCACCGCTCGAGCCGGTGAACACCGCCTTCACCATTTCGCTCGCCAGCGTCGATGCCATGGCCGCCGCCGCCAAATCGGCCAGCGATCGGCCGACGCTGAAGGTGAAGCTCGGCGGCGACGGCGGCCGCGAACGCCTCGTCGCCATCCGCCGGGCAGCACCGAGGAGCCGCATCATCGTCGATGCCAACGAGGGTTGGACACCCGAGATGTTCCCGGACATGATGGAGGCGTGCATCGAGCTCGGCGTCGCCATGATCGAACAGCCGCTGCCCGCCAATGCCGACGACTATCTCATCGAGGCCAAGCGGCCGGTGCCGGTCTGTGCCGACGAGAGTGCCCATACCACGGCCGATATCAAGCGACTGGTCGGCCGCTACGACGCCGTCAACGTCAAGCTCGACAAGACCGGCGGCCTCACCGAGGCGCTGGATATGATCGCCGCCGCCGAAGAGGAAGGGCTGATCGTCATGGTCGGCTGCATGGTATCGAGTTCTCTTGCCATGGCGCCTGCCTTTGTCGCCGCGCAACGCGCCCAGTACGCCGATATCGACGGGCCGCTGCTTCTCGCCCGCGATCGCCAGCCAGGCCTGATGTTCTCAGGCTCGATCGTCCACCCGCCCTACCCCGATCTCTGGGGCTGATCCGCTCAAGCCGGCGTAACAGTCGTCGTCGCATCGTGGGCCGGCAAGCGCCGTGCGCCGCCGCCGGCCGCCGTCAGGATGATCAGGCCGAGGATCGGGAAAACTGACATCACCACATAGGTATCCGAGCCAAGCGTCGGCACCAGCCGGCCGGCCAGCGCCGTGCCGAGCGCCATGGCAAGACCGTTGAAGATGACGAAAGTACCCTGCGCCGAGGCGGCGCGCTCAGTCGGCACCACCTCTCGCAGAAAGCGCATCAGGCCGATATGGGCGAGCGCAAAGGAGCCGGCGTGCATCATCTGGAGCATCAGCGTCGGCAACAGCGGCAGGTCCAGCGAGAACAACAGCCAGCGCAGGCAACCGATCACCGCGCCGCCGGCCATCAGCTTCAGTGGCGAGACCACCCGGAACATCCGTCCGGCCTGCGAGAACAGGATGATTTCGGCGATGACGCCGACGGCCCAGAAGATGCCGATGGTGAAATCCGAGAAGCCATTGGCCCGCCACAGGATCGTGCCGAAGCTGTAGAGCGCGGCATGCCCCGCCTGATTGACGGCGTGGCCGAGCAGCACGGCCAGAAAGGCCGGCTTTCGCAGCACGGTCAGCGCCGCCGCGGAAGCGTGTGTGGTGGTCGGTGGTGCCGGCGGGATGGCAACCGTTGACGACATGGCAATGGCAAAGCCGAACAGCACCAGGAAATAGACCGCCGTCGACCCCGAGTGCTCCATGGCATAGCCACCGACGATATTGCCGAGGATGAAGGATGCCGAGCCCCACAGCCGCATCTTGCCGTACTCACCGAGCCCGTGGCGATCCATGATCATGGCGAAGGCGTCGGCCAGCGGACCGACGCAGTAGGACAGCACCAGAAGGATGGAGCCCACGGCCATCACGGCGAGATCGCCCTTCGCAATGCCGAAGAGCATGGAAAAGCCGAGCGTCAGGCCGATCAGGCCGGCCATCACGAAGCGTCGGTCGCGCGCCCGATCCGACAGCCCGCTGACCACCGGCATGGTAAACATGCGCATGACCTGCGGCGTCGCCAGCACAAAGGCGATCTGTTCGCCGCTGAGCCCTTTGACCTGCAACAGGACAGGAAAGAACGGAGTCAGCACCCCGTTGACGAAAAAAGCGATGGCGTAGAAGGCGCTCATCAAATAGGCGGGGGCAAAGCGCCCGATCATTCTTGTCAACGAAGCAACTCGGAATAAACTGCTTATGAAGGATTCGCGCCGATGATTGCGGCTCGCTGATCTGAATCGCTTGCCTGTTACAGGCTGGCGCTCTAGCTGTAGCTTTATCTGGTTTAGTCTACAAAGGGGTCTGCGGCGAAAATATGGAAAATTCGCGAGCCCTATCGCCACTGCGCGAATCTGATTTCGAGGCCATCGAAGCCGCCGTGATGGAAACCGAGAAGGGGCGCTGGTTCCTTTCCGAGTATGCCCGGCGTCATCGTTCGGCTGACACTGGTCTGGTCATCGACGCCATCAGCCGGCTAGAGACCATTATGAAGCGCGAGCGTCGCCCAGACGCCGATCGCATTCGTCTCGATATCGGCGAGATGAAGGACGCCATCGAGCGCACCAAGCTCGAGATCGCCCAGATCAAGAGTGACGGCCGCTCGCCGCTCAGCCGCTTCGACCGCGCTTCCAACGAACTCGACGCCATCGTCGAACAGACCGAGGGGGCAACCTCCGAGATCCTCGGTTCAGCCGAGAAGATCCAGGAGCTTGCCTGGACGATGCGCGAGGCTGGCGTTGATAACGCCTTCTGCGATGAGGTCGAAAACCTCACCACCAACATCTACATGGCCTGCTCGTTCCAGGACCTCACCGGCCAGCGGACCCAGAAGGTCGTGCAGGTGCTCCGCTATCTTGAGAACCGCATCAACGCGATGATCGAGATCTGGGGCATGGACGAGGAAGAGATGCAAAAGTCGTCCGTTGATCGGCGTGTCGCCGTCAACGCCCACGACCATCGTCCCGACGCCCATCTGCTGAACGGCCCGGCGCTGGCTGGCGAGGGCATCGAGCAAAATCTGGTCGACAATCTGTTGGTCGAGGATGCCGACGCCGATCAGGCGGCCCTTGATGTCGTGGCGAACCATGCTCTCGACGAGATGGATTTCGCCCGCATCGAGGCCATGGCCGGTCTCGATCAGCCCCCTGCCCCATCCATGGTGGGTGCCGACGGCCAGATCGACTTCGACTCCATTCCATTTGAGGAAGATACATCGGCGGACGGCGCCGCGCTTGCCGACAGCATCGACTTCGACACGATCGAGACTGCTGACGACACGCAGGAAACGGCGGCCGAGCTTGCCGATAGCATCAGCTTCGACGCCATCGAGACCACCGAGGATACGCCGGAAACGGCGGCTGAGCTTGCCGACAGCATCAGCTTCGACGCCATCGAGACCGCTCCCGAGGAGTCGGATGCAGCCGGAGAGCCGACCGACGAGGCGCTCGCCATCGCCTCGGAAGCCGTCGACACCGCCATCGAGGCGCTCAAGGAAGTTTCGGACACCGTTCGAAAGGGTCAGGACGTCGATGATCCCTTCGCCCGGATGACCAAGGCCGAGCGGCAGGCGCTATTCTCCTGAATGTGATCGCGTGAGTTTTCCGCAGAGTGGCCCGGTATCGGTTTGACACGTTCGTCTAGGTGTTACTCGCTCCGGGTGCACCTGGTCCTACCGCTGTGACCGGCAACGCCGCTGTGGCCTTGCGGCCTAACCGCGCCGCTTCAATAATAGCTTGTCAATCTTTCAGGCGCTCAATCAACTGGCTGGGCCACCTACCAGACGCGAGTACCGAAAATGGACGTTGCAGCGACCGTCGCTACCATGCAGCAGGGCAACACCGGCAACGACATCGGCACGGCGGTGTTGAAGATGGCGCTCAAGTCGGACCAATCGGCAGCCGACCTTATGAGCAAAGCCGTCGAGCAGGCAGCCTCTGCCCCTCCACCGGCGGGCATGGGGAGCTATGTGGACTTGACCGTCTGACCGTAGCTCTTTGCCTAGATGTTTAATCACGCCTGAATGTGCACCACTTCAGAGACGCGAAAGCCGCCGAGAAACCTGTCATCGGCGGCTTTGCTTTTTTTTGCGATATCCGCCGAACTCAGACCGTCACTGGCACGAGCACAGGAGGCTCATCCAGCGTCTCACCGTTGGCGAGACGGATGTTGTCGAGGAACTGCATCGCCGACCGCCGCCAAGTGAACGAAAGCGCCAGCTCGCGCGCAGCTGCCGGGTCGATGACCAGAGCTCCAAGACAGGCAGCCCGGAGATCTTCGTCCAGAATGCCGGCGTCGCTGTCGCCGAGGATGTCGAGCGGTCCCATCACCGGATAGGCGGCGACTGGCAAGCCGGAAGCCAGCGCCTCCAGAACCACGTTGCCGAAGGTGTCGGTGCGCGAGGGAAACACGAACACGTCGGCCGAGGCATAGGCGCGAGCGAGCTCCTCGCCGATCATCACGCCGGCGAAGTGGACGTCGGGATAGCGTCTTTCGAGACTTGCCCGCTGCGGACCGTCGCCGACAACCACCTTGGATCCGGGCAGGTCGAGTGCCAGAAAGGCCTCGAGGTTCTTTTCGACGGCAAGGCGTCCCACGTTGATGAAGATCGGACGCGGCAGGTCGAACAGGCCCTCTTCGTCCGGTCGCGGCCGGAACAGGTCGGCGTCGATGCCGCGTCCCCAGCGCATCAGGTTGCGGAAGCCGCGGGCCGTCAGTTCCGCTGCCAGCGTATCGGTGGCCACCATGCAGCCAGCGCCACCGTTGTGAAAGCGACGAACGAAGGCGTAGAGCCAGGATTGGGGCACCGGCAGCCGGGCCGCCACATATTCGGGAAAGCGGGTGTGGTAGCTGGTCGTATAGGGCATGCCGTGGCGGCGGCACCACTTCCGGGCCTTGAGACCAAGCGGCCCTTCCGTCGCGATATGAACATAGGCCGGCTGGCCGCGCTCGATCTCGCGAGCCACCCGCCGGTAGGTCGAAATGGCGACGCGAATTTCGGGATAACTCGGCAGCGGCAGCGTCCGGAACAGGTCGGGCGTCACCATGGTGACCTCGGCGCCCATGGCGATCAGCTCGGCATTGGTGCGCTCGATCGACCGGACCACGCCATTGACTTGCGGATGCCAGGCGTCGGTGACGACGGTGATGCGGGTCATTCCGCCGCCTCGGCGTGCGACAGCATCAGCGGCGACTGGCGCTCATGTTCAAGACGCGTCCAGCGAATGATCTCGAGGCTGCCGTCGTGGTTCTCGGCGATGGCGGTGCAGCTTTCCACCCAGTCGCCGGTATTGATGTAAGCGATGCCGTTCATGTCGCGCATGGTCGCATGATGGATGTGCCCACAGATGACGCCGTCGGCGCCGACGCGCCGCGCCTCATGGGCCAACGCATCCTCGAAGGCGCCGATGAAGTTGACGGCGTTCTTCACCTTGAGCTTGGCCCAGGCCGACAACGACCAATAGGGCAGCCCGACGAAGCGCCTGAATTTGTTGACCCAGGTGTTGGTCCACAGCGCCATTTCATAGGCCCAGTCGCCAAGATAGGCGAGCCAGCGGGCATGCCGCACCACCACGTCGAACTGGTCGCCGTGGATGACCAGATATCGCCGGCCGTCGGCCGCCTCGTGCAAGCAGCGATCCATCACCTCGACGCCGCCGAAATGCGTGCCGAGGTAGTCTCGCAGGAATTCGTCGTGGTTGCCGGGAATGTAGACGACGCGCGCGCCTTTTCGGGCCTTGCGCAGCAGCTTCTGGACGACGTCATTGTGGCTCTGCGTCCAGAACCAGGACCGACGCATCCGCCATCCGTCGATGACATCACCAACGAGATAGATCGTCTCCGCCTCGTGGACGCGCATAAAATCCAGCAGAAGATCGGCTTGGCAATCGCGCGTACCGAGATGAATGTCGGACAGGAACAACGTTCTGAGGCTTCGGGTAGTATTTGCGTCCGTCATGGCAAACAAAGATGCATGCAGCATCTTCTCCGAGGCGGGAATCGATGGCAACGCGCCAATCCCGATACCTCCTTTTGTCCCGGCAGCTTCTCAGTTTTATGACAGAAACGCCTATTGGCCTCCAAACGGCGGCCAGTGGCACCACTCCGCGGCTTTTAAAAGCAAAACGGCCCGGTCAAGACCGGGCCGCGCGATCGAAAAAACAACCGGTGCGCTTACGGGCACCAAAGAACCTTCACCAGCTTTTCCGACTTCAGGAGACTGCGCACCGGCATCTCCAGCACGTCGTCGCCAGCCACTGCCTTCTCGAAGGCGGCGCGCTTTTCGGCGCCCTCGATGTGCAGAAGGATCTCATCGGCGGCGAGCAGCAGCGGCAGCGTCAGCGTAATACGCGGCTCGCCCGCCCCCGCGGCGTTGATCGCCATCACCTTCGCCTTACAGTCCGGCGAGTTGGCAGCGGCAAGATTGTCGGCCCCCGGATAGAACGAGGCCGTATGGCCATCATCACCCATGCCGAGCACGACGGCGGCAAACGGCAGCGGCAGGTCGTCGATCGCCTTGCCCACTTCGGCAACAGCCTCTTCCGGCGTCGGCACCGGCCGATAGAGCGGGACGAATTCGATGTTGCTGAGCGGCCCCTTCAAAAGGTGGCGGCGAGCAAGGCCGGCATTGGAGCGTTCGTTCGTCTCCGGCACCCAGCGCTCGTCGACCAGCGTCACGACAACGTCGTTCCAAGGCATGCGATAGCGCGACATCGCCTCGAGGAAGCGCACCGGCGTCTTGCCCCCCGACAACGCCAGCGCTGCCTTGCCATGCAGGCGGATGGCGTGGGCGAGCGCGCCTGCAACCTCGACGGTCAACGCATCGGCGAGCGCTGCCCCATTTTCGAACTCCTGAAACTCGTACATCCGTTCCTCCAGATCGGCGATCCCTTGGCGCCGCCAGCTTTTGTCGGCTTGGCGGCGGGTCGGCCGGCACCTCGGACAAGACCGTCGCGGCCAGTTTCCCCTTAGTCAAATATACACAATCGGCCGGCGTTGGCACCGGCCGACTTTCCGCAATCCCTATCAAACCGTGTCAACCACCTGAGCGGTAAACCAGCACGGGAAAAAGGTCGGCAGCGGACCGCCGCCGACCATAACGGAAGATCAATCCTTCTGCAGCGCCTTGAGGGCCGCAACCAGTCCCTTGGTCGAGACGTCCTGGCTCGCCGCCGGCTCGGCCTCGCCCTTGAGGACTGGCAGAAGACGGTTGGCGAGTTCCTTGCCAAGCTCGACGCCCCACTGGTCGTAGGAATTGACGCCCCAGATGGTGCCCTGCACGAACACCTTGTGCTCGTAGATGGCGATCAGGCGGCCAAGCGTCCTCGGATCAAGCGTCCGGTAGAGGATGGTGTTGGTCGGCCGGTTACCCGGGAAGGCCTTGTGCGGCGCCAACGCGGCGATGTCGGCATCCGACTTGCCGGCCTTCTTCAGCTCGGCGGCGGCTTCCTCGGCGGTCTTGCCGAGCATGAGCGCCTCGGTCTGGGCCAGCACGTTGGAGAGCAGCTTGGCGTGGTGGTCGCTTACGTGCTCGTGCGGCACGGCGGCGGCCAGGAAGTCGGCCGGAATGACGTCGGTGCCC
Source organism: Pleomorphomonas sp. PLEO (assembly GCF_041320595.1). Lineage (NCBI taxonomy): Bacteria > Pseudomonadati > Pseudomonadota > Alphaproteobacteria > Hyphomicrobiales > Pleomorphomonadaceae > Pleomorphomonas > Pleomorphomonas sp. PLEO. Next base: position 2,697,093 of record NZ_CP166625.1, on the reverse strand, counting down.
TGATGGATCAGCTGGTAGAAAGCGTGCTGGCCATTGGTGCCCGGCTCGCCCCAGACGATGGGACCCGAGGCACGCGGCACCGGCGTGCCATCGGTGCGCACGCCCTTGCCGTTCGATTCCATATCGAGCTGCTGGAGATAGGCGGCAAAACGGCTGAGACGCTGATCGTAGGGCAGCACGGCATGCGTCGAGAAGCCCCAGACGTTACGGTACCAGACGCCGAGCAGGCCGAGGATCACCGGAATATTCTTCTCGAGCGGCGCGCTGCGGAAGTGGTTGTCCACCTCATGGGCGCCGGCCAGGAAGGCCACGAAGTTATCGTAACCGACGGCGATGGCCACCGGCAGACCGATGGCCGACCACACCGAATAGCGACCGCCGACCCAGTCCCAGAAGCCGAAGGCGCGCTTCACGTCCATGCCGAAGGCGGCCACCTTGTCGAGCGCCGTGGATACGGCACAGAAGTGGGCGCCAACAGCCGCCTCGCCGAGATGCTTCTTGATCCAGTCGCGGGCGGTGCCGGCGTTGGTCATGGTCTCGGAGGTGGTGAAGGTCTTCGACGCGATGACGAACAGCGTCGTCTTGGGATCGAGCTCGGCCAGCGTGTCGGAGATGTGAGCGCCGTCGACGTTGGAGACGTAATGGAGACGCGGACCATTGCCGCGATAGGGCGTCAGCGCCAGCGTCGCCATGGCAGGACCAAGGTCGGAGCCGCCGATGCCGATGTTGACGACGTCAGTGAACTTGGCGCCGGTCGACGAGGCGATCTTGCCCGAGCGCACGCCCTCAGCGAAATCGCGGATGCGGCCGAGCACCTCGTTGACGTCGGGCATGACGTCCTTGCCGTCAACGATGACCGGCGTGTTGGAACGATTGCGCAGCGCCGTATGCAGCACCGAACGCTTCTCGGTGGTGTTGATGACGGCACCGGCGAACATGGCGTCGCGGCGCTCCGCCACACCGGCCGTCTTGGCGAGCTCGAGCAGCAGGGCGAAGGCGTCCGCGTCGAGACGGTTCTTCGAGAAGTCGAGCAGAAGGTCGTCGAGGTGCACGCTGAAGCGGTCGAACCGACCGGCGTCCTCGGCAAACAGCTTGCGCATCGGGCGATCGGCCAGCTCGGCCTTCTTGGCTTCCAGACGCTTGAAGATAGGATCCAGCTCAGCGACCATGTTCACGCACTCCCATGCAGGGCTGTTGCCCGCTTATATTGCGCCAATTGGCCCGGGATATTACGGAGAGGATGGGAGCAAGGCTAGTACCTTCGTCTAGGTTTGATTGCGAATTCGGCGCGAAGGCCCAGACAACTTGATGTAACAAGCCGCTGAAATCGCGCGGCGAACCGCCCTAGCCCTCCAGGAGTTCCGCGACGGTAACAATCACGGCATGCCGGTCGGCGAGAGCCGCGAGTTCCGCTCGCTGCAGATCGGCGGCCGCCACGATTCCCCCGGACAATGGCAGGTCGCGCGTCGCGGTGGCGTCTGACGCCACGGTCGGCAGGATACCGAGATCGAGAGCCGCGCGCGCCGTCGATGAAACGCAGTTGTGCGTCATGAAGCCGGCGATGATCAATTCGCCGCCCGTGTCTCCCAGTTCGGCAAGCAGCGTGGTGTCGGAAAAGCCATTCGGACGCGTCTTGACCACGATGCTTTCACCAGCCCGCGGCGCCAGCCGATCGATGATGGCGCCTCCCCACCCCTCAAGATCGAACAGCCCGCCGGCTACCCCGCGCTGGACAACGTGGATCACCTTGGAACCACGCATCCTCGCAGCATCAAGTAGCCGGCCGGTTGCTTCCACTGCGGCCTCAATATCTGAGAGACCAAGGGGACCGGCGAGATAGTCATTCTGGCAATCAATCAGCACCAGCGGCGTCGCGCCGAGACGAGCGGGCTTGGCAACGCGACCGAAGAGTTCATTGAGTGTGACTGGCATTGTGTTTCCCTTCTGCTTGACCTGCGCACGAGAATAGGCTCTGCGTTAAAGCAGGAAATCCGCGATTTACGGGAATGAACCTGCATGAACGCCGTTATCCGTTGGGACGACCTGGAGCTGATCAGTGAGATTGTCGCTGGTGGCACCCTGAGCGAGGCGGCCCGCCGCCTGGGCGTCGATCAGACCACGGCCGCTCGCCGTCTCGGCCGCATCGAGGCCCGGCTCGAAGCAGCCCTATTCGATCGGATCGACCGCCGGCTGCGGCCGACCCCGCTTCTCAGAACGATCCTACCGCGGCTGACGGCCATGGCCGCTGTCGCCGAGGAGACCGACAACCATCTGCGCCGGTTACGGGAAGAGGCTGCCGGCAGCGTGCGGGTTTCCAGCGTCGGGCTCGTTCACCAGGTGATCTTGGGTCCAGCGCTCGGCAGCCTTGCCGCCGCCAATCCCGATATCGAAATCGACCTGATGAACGAGGACCGCAGTGTCAGTTTTGAAGGACGAGAAGCCGACCTTGCCGTGCGGTTGGGGCGGGGTCCGGAAGACAACGCGACCATCCGGCGGTTGGGCCGCCTCGCCTTCGCGCTCTATCGGCCAAAGGCAGGCGCCAACTCCGACGCCATCGTCGCCTACGGTCGCGAATATGCCGAGATGCCTGAGGCGATCGCGCTGTCCGCACTTCGGCCGGGCGCCCGTGTCGCCGCCCGCTCCAACCACCTCGACATTCTGGTCGAGGCGGCGGCGTCCGTCGGCGCGGAGGTCATGCTACCAACGCTGATGGGCGACGCTGACGAACGCTTTTCCGAAGTTGAAGGCACACGCGGCACCGCTTTCCGCGACGTCTATCGTCTTGCTCACCCGGAACGCGGCAAGGCACCGGCGGTGCGCGCCGTCGCCCGCTGGATCGACGCGGAGGTGAGCCGCCGGCTTGAAAGATAAGGTGGCCTCACCACCAGGCGTGGAAATGGTGCACCGGGCCGTGGCCGTGGCCGATCTCCAACCGATCGGCGGCGACGATGGCCGCGGTGACATAGGCCTTGCCCTCGCTGACGGCGGCAACAAGATCAAGCCCCTTGGCGAGACCGGCGGCAATGGCCGACGACAGCGTGCAACCGGTACCGTGGGTGTTGCGCGTCGCATGGCGCGGCGCCGTCAGCCAGCGGGCGCCCTGCTCGTCGAGAAAGAGATCAGTGCTTTCGGCGCCTGTCCCATGGCCGCCCTTGACGAGCACCGCCTTCGGGCCAAGCGACTTGAGCTCGCGCGCCGCCGCCAGCATATCGTCGGCTGTCTCGCCCACGTCTCGTCCCAGAAGCTTGCCGGCTTCCGGCAGGTTGGGTGTGATGAGGCTCGCCAGCGGGAACAGCTCCTCGCGTAGCGTCGCCACCGCCTCGGCCTTCAAGAGGCTGTCGCCCGAGGTCGCCACCATCACCGGATCGAGGACGACGCGGCTTTGGCCATAGTCGCGGAGCCCGGCCGCAACGATGCGGATCAGCTCCGGGCTCGCCAGCATACCGATCTTCACCGCATCGACCGCGAGATCGGAGAAGACGGCATCGATCTCAGCGCGGACGAAGTCGGCCGGCGCCTCGTGGATCGCCGTCACGCCACGGGTGTTCTGCGCCGTCAGCGCCGTGATGACCGACGCGCCATAAACGCCAAGCGCCGAGAATGTCTTGAGGTCGGCCTGGATTCCGGCGCCACCGCCGGAATCCGAGCCTGCGATGGTCACCGCGATCGCCGTCATGCCCGCGCCTCCCAGGCTTTCGCCGTATCGAGCCACTCGGTGAGGCGCGCCTCGGGACTGGCTGCCGACAACACATCGGAGATCACGGCCACGCTGTCGGCGCCGGCGCCCCAGCAGATCGGCGCCCGGTCGAGCGAGATGCCGCCGATCGCCACCAGCGGCCTTTTCGCGATACGCTTCCATTCGGTGAGCAGCTCCGGGCCGCTGGCCGGCGCCGCGTCGTCCTTGGAGATGGTCGACCAGATCGGTCCCAACGCAATGTGATGCGGATCGACGGCGAGCGCCCGGTCGAGTTCCTCTCTGTTGGCGGTGGAGACGCCGAAACGGATGCCGGCCGCCCTGATAGCCTTGAGGTCGGCCGTATCGAGATCTTCCTGGCCGAGATGTAGCCACTCGGCGCCGAACTCGATCGCTTCCCGCCAGTGATCGTTGACCACGCACACGGCACCAGCCGCCTTGCAGAGAGCAAGCGAGTCGGCGATTTCCCGCCGCCGCGTCTCGATATCCGGCGCTTTGGTGCGGATCTGTACCAACTTCAATCCGAGCGGCAACAGGCGCGGCAGCCAGGCAGCACGGTCGATGATGAGATAGAAGCGGTCGAGCATCGGCTTTCCGTTTGAAGGCAGAAGGAGGAGAAGATCAGCCGCGCATCGGCCTGCTGGCATGGATGACCTTGGTCGCCTGCGTGTAGATGACGCGCAGGAGATCCTCGGCGATGGCCGGCGCCACCATCCAGCCATAGCGGAAAAGACCGTTGATGGCGATGATGCGCTCCCCGACCTGCACCTTCGGCACGCCGTTCATCAGAACCGGCATCAGGCCGGAGCGCAGTTCCAGAACTTCGGCATCGGCGAAGGCGGGCAAAAGCGATATGGCGTGCATCATCAGTTCGCCGGCCGAGCGAACCGAAACGCCGCTTCGATCGTCGTCGACTGTGGTGGCGCCGATCACGTACATCCCCTGGCCGCGCGGCGTGACATAGAGCGAATGACGGTTGTGCAGAAGCCGGATCGGCCGGTTGAGCTCGACCTTATGGCTGCGCACCTGGATCATCTCCGCCGTGACGGCTCTGAGTTCGGGAAAGCGGTCCCGCGCACCGAGGCCACGCGTATCGATGATGCGCTCGGCTTGCAGGCTATCCAACGTGCCGATCCAATCGAAGCGAATCCGGACGCCTCCAGCCTCGAGCACATCTTTGAGCCCAGTGAACAAGACACGCGGATCGGCATGCGCGGCTTGCGAGAAATACATGCCCCGGCTGTAGACGCCGGCGAGCGACGGCTCGAGAGAGGCAATGCGCTCCTCGTCGACCCATTCATAGTTGAGGACGAAACTGGAATAATCGTCAAGCGCCGACGGCTGGCGCCGATTGCCGAGCACCAGCGCGCCGTTGATCGTGAGACCGGGGATCAGCGTCGGCCACAGTTCGACCGAGCGACGTCCAAGATCCACGATGGTGGCGTCGGCGCCATCAGCCTCGCAGTCGGGAGCGAGGACGCCGGTGCCATTCCAGGCCGGCGAGCCGGAAAAATCGCTTTGCCGCTCGTAGATCGCCACCCTGAGGCCGGCGCGGGCGCACATCAGGGCTGTGACGAGTCCCATGGGACCGGCACCGACGATCGCCACATCGACCATCTCGCGCTTGCCGCTCGCAATTTCGCTCATCGGATATCTCTCGCGCCCACGTGGTCTCACACGCTCTGCATGACCTTTTGGCCCGCTCCCGAGAGAGTGTCAACGCCAACCAACCCTGTCCGAGAGCAATCACCTGAACTGCCCGTCGGCGTCTGAGGTCGAAAAATAAAACCGAAACCGCCCAGCGGTTTCCGGCGCCAAGAGGCGCCGCGTGAAGCGAGTCTTCGAGACACGAAGCGTCGCGAAGACGGAAGCGGAGCGGAAGCCAAGGCGACGGATGTCGCCGCCGGCGCCTGAGGCAGGATTAAAACCGAAGCCGCCTTGGCGGCTTCCGCAACGGAACGGAAGCCATAGATCAGAGGCCCGCCGGCGCCTGAGGCAGAAAACTAAGTTGGCGTGTCGGCGCTGCGTGCCTTGGCCTTGGCTTCGAGGATGCCGAGGCGGCGTTCCCGCCAGACCACGAACACGCCGGAGGCGATGACCACCAACGAGCCGGCAAGCACGACCGCCGTCGGCACGTCGCCGAAGATCAGGTAAGACAGAATGACGATCCAGATCATGTTGATGTAGTCGAGCGGGGCGATCACCGACGCCTCGGCGAGACGATAGGACTGCGTCATCAACACCTGGCCGATACCGCCGAACAGGCCGGCAACGATCAGCATGGCAGCGTCGGAGAAGCTGGGCACCACCCAGCCGAAGGGTATCGTCACGAAGGAGAAAGCCGAGCCACAGGCCAGGAAATAGAAGACGATGGCGCCGGTGGTCTCGGTCGCCGTCAGCTCGCGCACGGTGACGGCGGCGAATGCGCCCAATACCGCCGAGGCGAGCGCGCAGATCGCGCCCGTCGCCCGGCTACCTTGGAATCCCATTTCGAAGCCGTTGAGCTGCCCCGAGAGAACGATCAGCACGCCGAGAAAGCCGATACCCACCGCCCCCCAGCGAAACGCCCTGACGCGCTCGTGCAATACCAGCGCCGCGAGACACACGCCGAACAGCGGCCCCGAGTAGCTGATGGCGGTAGCGTCGGGCAGCGGCAGATAGCTGACCGCCGTGAACCAACAGAACATCGAGGCGGTACCAACCAGCGACCGGCGCACGTGGCCGAGCGGCCTTGCAGTCCTGAGCGAGGCAGGAAAGACGCCGAGCGCCGCGAGATAGACGATCACCGGGACGATGCCGAAGAAAGAGCGGGCGAACAGCACTTCCCCTGGGGGCACGCGGCCCGACACCAGCTTGATCAGCGTCAGCATGAAGGCGAAGGCGATGGTCGAGGCGAGCTTGAAAAGAACGCCCGCGGCGGTCGGCGACATGGAAAAAGCAGCTCCTTGCTCAGCCGCTTATATAGCGATTTGGCGCGGGACCAAGATCCAATTTATCATATTTTTGAGCCTGCCCGCGCACCGGTCCAGCCTCAGGCCAGATTGGATTTCAGGAAGCCGACCGTTCTCGTCCAAGCGAGGTCGGCCGCCGCCTTGTCGTAGCGCGCCGCCGAGGTGTCGTTGTTGAAGGCGTGGTTGACGCCGGGATACATGTGAAGTTCATAGGTCTTGCCGGCTGCCTTCAGCGCTGCCTCGAACACCGGGATACCGGCGTTGATGCGATCGTCGAGACCGGCATAGTGCAACAGCAGCGGCGCCTTGATGGCGGCCACCTGTTCGGCCGTCGGCTGGGCGCCATAATAGGACACCGCTGCTCCGAGCCCCGCATCGGCCACCGCCGTCTGGAGCGACAGCCCACCGCCCCAGCAGAAGCCGACACTGCCGGACTTGCCATTGCCGCCCTCGTGGCCACGCAGGAAACTGGCGGCGGCCACGGCGTTGTTGACGGCCTTCACCCTGTCGAGCGCGGCAATCAGGTCGCGCGCCTTGTCCTCGTCGGCGGGCGTACCTCCGGCCGGCGACAGGAAGTCCGGCGCCAGCGTGAGAAAGCCTTCCAGCGCGAGGCGCCGGGCCACATCCTCGATATGGCCGTTGAGCCCCCGGTTCTCGTGGATGACCATCACCGCCGGCAGCGGGCCGGACACCGCCTTGGGACGGACGAGATACCCCTTCAGCGTCCCGCCATCGCCGGGAAACTCGATCGTCGAGGCATCGACTCGGTCATCGGTGGCGGCAACGACGGCGGCCTGGGCCTTCCCCGCCTCGATCAACGGCACGATCGCCACAGCCGCGGCACTCGAACCGGCCAGTTTGGCGAGCTTCTCCATGAAGCCACGGCGGTCCAGCGTCAGGTGGGTGTACTCGTCATAAAGACGGATCATGTCCTGCGTGATGACGATGCGTTCGCTCATGTCGATGCTCCTGGGATCCGTTCCAGCACAGGCACTCGTCCGGCATGACTTCCGAAGCAAATATCAGAGCAAAACGAACCACTTATGATTTGGTGCTCTAACGGTGCTTTTAGGTTCAGGATCCGATGAATCTCTTCCTTAAGATGAGTCTCGAAAGCTGAATTCAGCTCCGCCGGCAACGAGGCGCCCCAGCAGACAGTCACGTATTTCTACTGATATGTAAACCGCATATTTCCGTCATCGCGGATATTAGTCCAGCGACAGGTCATCGGAGCGCCGCTCCCAGATGACCTTGGCTCGCGCGCTATGCCAGCCGAGGCAATAACCGATGGCGCGCTCCACCGCGTTCGCCTTTGGGCCAACGGCGCGCACGTCATCCAGCATCAGGTGTGCCATGTGAATGTCGTTGAGCACGCCAAGCACATCCTGGGCCGCCTTGACTCTAGGTAGCAACTTGCGCCGCACCGACTTCGGCGTCAAAGGCTCAAAGAAATCATAGGCATAGCGTAGCCGTTTGAATCTTTTCCTGAGTTCGTGCCGCTCGTCGGGAGAAAGTGCTTCAGGATCGCGTCCAAGCTTTTCAACCTTGCGCCTGAGACGGCCAATGATGTGCTCGGCAAATGGCTCGACTGGCGCGGCCAATCCCAGACTCTGACCGATGTCGTCCGTCGATAGCCAGCCGCGCGCCTCGGTAAAGGCCAGAAGGTCGATCAGGAAATCGCCCATGCTTGCGTCGGCAAGGACCGCCGCAAGCCGCACCCGCGCCAACCGGCGACGCTTCTCAAGAAGCTCGATCAGGGCTGTCATGTCGCCACCATCACCAAGCGGCATGACGAGTTCGTCGATTAGCACATCCATATCCCGAGTGGCTGCCACCTCGGACGAAAAGCGCTGCGCCTCTGCGGCAAGCGAATCCGCGGCTCCCGGCGCCATGACGGAAGCGAAAATCTTGAGCGCCGTCCTGAGCCGACGCAGTCCAACCCTCAATTGATGTGCGCCTTCGGGATCGTCCCCGACCCTGAGAGCGGCGACGTTGGCGGAAATCTGACCAGCGCAGGATCTGAGCACCAATTGCAGCGCCATCTCGACGGACATATCGTCGTCGAGATCGGCATCCACCGCCGTCGTCGGTTCGGCCGCGCCGATCTCGCCTTCGAGCAGCGCATAACCGAGGTCGGATTTGGCTTCTGTGGAGAAGTGGAAGGCGATGCCGGCCAATGCTGGTCGCGCCACCTCGAACAGCGCCCGTCGGTCGCCGGACTGAAGCTCGAATTCAACCTCCCGGATGTCGGCGCGCCGGCTGCCGGCCGTTGCCGTGCCCCGGTCGAGCGCCATCTCGATGCGATCGCCGCCGGGCGTGGCAATGTCCCAACGCCGCCGCGTTACGCGCATGGAAAACAATGGCACCAGCGGCCGACCATCGACCAGCTTGGTCAACTCGGCCGCCGCCTCCTCCGGCAGGCGCGAAAGATCCGGCACCCGGCCGGTGTAGGGCACGTTGAATTCCGGCCGTTCGGCCAGACCGAGCGAGAAGGTGCCGGAGAATTTCACCGTTTGCTCGCCGCTCCGCCCAGACCGGCGCAGGCGCAGGCTGATACCTTTCGCGCGCAAGGCGAGATCGGGCGTGTCGAAATAGGTGCTGACGAGACGCTTGTCACCCTTGGCAGTGACCTCCAGCCCCGGCAAGGCGACGAGACGCGCAACACGCGAGGCGCCGGCCGCGTCCACGGCCACCTTCAATTCCGCCTCGACCCCGTCAGCCATGCTCGCGTCCTCCGTTTGCGTTCAATCCTATCGCCACGGCACGGGTTTGACGAGCCACCCTCCGGAACGATTCGGATTCCTCATGACAATCTGCCGTTGCCGAAACGAGCAAGGGGTCCACAGACGGGAGGCAGGATGCCCGTTTTCTGACCGTCTGGGAAAAAATGCTTGCCAACCGATCAATTGTCGGTTCGGATAAGGGCTCGCCGGCTGACGGGCATAAGTCAAAAAAACACCGTCTGACCAGGCTCGGGGTTAGCCGACGTCGCTCGGCAACAGGGGAGTATACCGTATGAAAACGATGTCCCGCCTTCTGGCGGCCACCATGCTCGTCGCTGGCCTTGCCAGTGCCGCCCACGCCAAGACGTTCGTCTACTGCTCCGAAGGCAGCCCGGAAGGCTTTGATCCGGCGCCTTATGCCTCTGGCACAACGCATGACGCTTCCTCGGTTACGGTCTACAGCCGCTTGACCGAGTTCGAGCATGGCACGACCTCCATCATCCCCGGCCTCGCCGAGAGCTGGGACATTTCCGAAGACGGCACCGTCTACACCTTCCACCTCCGCCATGGCGTCAAGTTCCACACCACCGAGTATTTCACGCCGACCCGCGACTTCAACGCCGATGACGTGATCTTCTCGCTCACGCGTCAGAACGACAAGAACAGTCCTTGGTACTCCTATGCCGGCGGCTCTTGGGAGTATTGGGAGGGCATGGACATGCCCAAGCTCGTCAAGTCACTCGACAAGGTTGACGACTATACCGTCAAACTCACCCTGACCTCGCCAAACGCCCCGATGCTCGCCAACCTCGCGATGGCGTTCGCCTCGATCATGTCGAAAGAATATGCCGACAAGCTGGCCGCTGAAGGCAAGCAGGCCGACCTCAACCAGTTGCCGATCGGCACCGGTCCGTTCCAGTTCGTCGCCTATGAAAAGGACGCGGTCATCCGCTATCAGGCCTTCGCCGGCTACTGGGGTGCCAAGCCGAAGATCGACGACCTCGTCTTCGCCATTACCCCTGATGCATCGGTTCGCGTTCAGAAGCTGAAGGCCGGCGAATGTCAGGCAGCTCCTTACCCGAATCCTGCCGACATCGACGCCCTCAAGGCCGACAGCAATATTCAGTTGCTGGATCAGGCCGGCCTCAACATCGGCTACCTCGCCTACAACACCTTGCAGAAGCCTTTCGACGACGTCCGCGTCCGCAAGGCTCTCAACATGGCGATCAATAAGAAGGCGATCATCGACGCCGTCTATCAAGGCACTGGCCAGATCGCCAAGAACCCGATCCCGCCGACCATGTGGTCCTATAACGACAGCGTTCAGGACGACCCCTATGATCCGGAAGCGGCCAAGAAGCTGCTCGCCGAGGCTGGCGTCAAGGATCTTTCCATGAAGGTGTGGGCGATGCCGGTGTCGCGTCCCTACAACCCGAATGCCCGCCGCATGGCCGAGCTGATCCAGGCCGACTTCGCCAACGTTGGCGTCAAGGTCGAGATCGTTTCCTTCGAATGGGCCGAATACCTGAAGCGCGGCAAGGAAAAAACCCGTGACGGCGCGCTTCTGCAGGGCTGGACCGGCGACAACGGCGACCCGGACAACTTCCTGTTCGCCCTTCTGAGCTGCGCCGCGGTCGACAGCGGCTCAAACCGCGCGTTCTGGTGCAACAAGGACTTCACCGATCTCGTGACCAAGGCTGCGACGGTGTCCGATGTGGCCGAGCGCACCAAGCTCTATGAAGATGCCCAGGTCGTCTTCAAGAAGGAAGCCCCGTGGGCGACCATCGCCCACTCGACCACCTATATGCCGCTGGCTAAGGGCGTCACCGGCTATAAGGTTGATCCGCTTGGGCTGCACTGGTTCGAACAGGTCGACATCACCGAGTAAGCCAAGCCATTACGACAGACGCGGTTCCGGGGAGCGATCTCCGGAACCGTTTTGCTTGCACAAGCAAGGCTGGACACGCCAAGCTTGCCGCGAGCATGCGGATAATCATGTAGAGTGGCGGAAATCTCGGCATTTTCGTGCCGCCATAATGGTCAAATCGCGACCTTGTCGCTTGCAGGCCGGGTTTCCGGCGGCTACTGGAAGCCCCATGTCCATCGCAACCGCCTTCCGTTCCTTCCGTTCCGACGACCGCGCCGCGGTCGTTCGGCTGTGGCACGATGCCTGGCATGACGGCCATGGATCGATCCTGCCGGCGCACGCGGTTGCCGAGCGGACGGTGGAAAGCTTCGATCTTCGCCTCGGGCCGCTCGAGGCCGGCTGCATCGTCGCCGAGGTTGGTGGCCGCATCCTCGGGTTTGCCGCTATCGAAGGCAGCGAGATCGATCAGCTCTATGTCGCCGCAGAGGCGCGTGGCACCGGCCTTGCTAGCGCACTTCTGGCCGCCACCGAGGCGGAACTCGCCCGGCGCGGCGTGCGCGACGCGGTGATCCAATGTTCGCAAGGCAACGAGCGTGCCCATCGCTTCTACGCACGATCCGGCTGGCGCGACAGTGGCGCCCGGCAGGCCGCGATCTGGACTCCCGACGGACGCCATGAAACACATCCGACCCACATCTTCGTCAAGCAACTCTCGAGCCTGGACTGACCCTGCATCATGTTCGGTTTCATCCTCCGACGCCTCAGCCTGTTGATCCCGACCTTCATCGGCGTCAGTCTGGTCGCTTTCTTCTTCATCCGCGCATTGCCGGGCGACCCGGTGCTGCTGCTCGCCGGTGAGCGAGGCATATCGCCCGAGCGCTACGCCGAGCTTATGCACCGCTACGGCTTCGACCTGCCGCTCTGGCAGCAGTTCATCTCCTATTTCACCGGCCTGATGCACGGCGACTTCGGCACCTCGATTTCGACCAAGAAGCCAATCTTCACCGAATTCTTCACGCTGTTCCCGGCGACGCTGGAGCTGTCGATCTGCGCGGTGATCTTCGCCGTGGCGCTCGGCGTGCCGGCCGGTGTCATCGCCGCCGTCAAGCGCAATTCCTGGTTCGATCATACGGCGATGGCCACTGCCCTGGTCGGCTATTCCATGCCGATCTTTTGGTGGGCGCTGCTGCTGATCATCGTCTTCTCCGGCATGCTCGGCTGGACGCCGGTGTCAGGCCGCATCTCGCTGATGTTCTTCTTCCCCAAGGTGACCGGCTTCATGCTGATCGACAGCTTCCTGTCCGGCAAGGCGGGCGCCTTCCAGTCAGCGGCCAGCCACCTGATCCTGCCGACCATCGTGCTTGGCACCATTCCGCTCGCCGTCATCGCCCGCCAGACGCGCTCGGCCATGCTGGAAGTGCTCGGCGAGGACTATATCCGCACCGCCCGCGCCAAGGGCCTCAGCCCCTACCGTGTGGTCGCCGTGCATGCGCTGCGCAACGCGCTGATCCCGGTGATTACCACCATCGGCCTGCAAATCGGCGTGCTGATGGCCGGTGCCATCCTGACCGAGACGATCTTCTCCTGGCCCGGTATCGGCAAGTGGATGGTCGATTCGATCTTCCGCCGCGACTATCCGGCCGTGCAGGGTGGCCTCGTGCTGATCGCCCTTATCGTCATGGCCGTCAACCTGATCGTCGACATGCTCTACGGCCTCGTCAATCCCAAGATCCGGCACCAGAGGTAATCCGATGACCGCCGTCTCCGCTTCCGTCCGTCCAGGGCGCCTCAAGGAATTCTGGCGCTACTTCTCGGAAAACCACGGTGCCGTCGCTGGCCTCGTGCTGTTCGTGGTGCTGGTGGTCGTCGCGATTGCCGCGCCGCTCTTCGCCCCATTCGACCCCGACCAGCAATTCCGCGACTCCTTGCTGATGCCGCCGCTCACCCATGGCAGCGAAGGCATCTTCCTGCTGGGCACCGACGCGCTCGGTCGTGACATGCTGTCGCGCCTGATCTTCGGCTCTCGTTTCTCGCTGTTCATCGGCGTCGTCGTCGTCTCGGTGTCGCTGATCGGCGGCGTCATCATCGGCATGTTCGCCGGCTTCTTCCGCGGCTGGGTCGACACGGTGATCATGCGCGTCATGGACGTCATCCTCGCCTTCCCGTCTCTGCTGTTGGCGCTGACTCTGGTCGCCATCCTCGGCCCCGGCCTCACCAACGCGATGATTGCCATCGCCATCGTGGCGCAGCCGCACTACGTTCGCTTGACGCGCGCCGCCGTGTTCAGCGAGCGCAACCGCGACTACGTAACGGCCGCTCGCGTCTCCGGCGCCGGACCGCTGTGGCTGATGTTCGTCACTATCCTACCTAACTGCATGGCGCCGCTGATCGTCCAGGCCGCCCTCTCCTTCTCGGGTGCCATTCTCGACGCCGCCGCTCTTGGCTTCCTCGGCATGGGCGCCCAGCCGCCGACACCGGAATGGGGTACCATGCTGGCCGAGGCGCGTGAGTTCATCACGCGCGCCTGGTGGGTGGTGACCTTCCCCGGTCTTGCCATCCTGATCACCGTTCTGGCCATCAACCTGATGGGCGACGGCCTGCGCGATGCCCTCGATCCGAAGCTGAAGAGGTCGTGATGCCCATTCTCGAAATCAGCAACCTCTCGGTCGACTTCCGCACGGTGGGCGGCCAGTTCCGCGCCGTCGACAGCGTCTCCATGACCGTCGACCCCGGCGAGATCGTCTCGATCGTCGGCGAGAGCGGCTCGGGCAAGTCGGTGTCCATGCTGGCGCTGATGGGCCTCCTGCCCTGGACGGCGACCATTACCGCCGACCGCTTGATGTTCGACGGCAAGGATCTCCTGACCATTTCGCCGCGCGAGCGCCGCCGCATCATCGGCAAGGACCTGGCGATGATCTTCCAGGAGCCGATGAGCTCGCTCAATCCGTGCTACACCGTTGGCTGGCAGATCAGCGAAGTGCTGGAAGCCCATCTCGGCCTCAACAAGCGCGCCCGGCGCGACCGCACGGTCGAACTGCTTGAACTGGTCGGCATCCCCTCGGCCTCCGAGCGCCTCGACACCTACCCGCACCAGATGTCGGGCGGCATGAACCAGCGCGTGATGATCGCCATGGCGATCGCCTGCAACCCCAAGCTCCTGATCGCCGACGAGCCGACCACCGCCCTCGACGTGACCATCCAGGCGCAGATCCTCGATCTCCTCGCCAAGCTGCAGCGCGAGACCGGCATGGCCCTGGTGCTGATCACCCACGACATGGGCGTCGTTGCCGAAACCGCCAACCGCGTTTCGGTGCAGTATGCCGGTCAGAAGGTGGAGGAACAGCCGGTCAGCCAGCTGTTCGCCGACCCACATCACCCCTATACGGCGGCTTTGCTGTCGGCGCTGCCGGAACGGGCGACCACACGCCGCCTGCCGTCGATCCCCGGCGTGGTGCCCGGCCAATATGACCGCCCGACGGGCTGCCTGTTCAGCCCACGCTGCTCGTTCGTCACCGAGCGTTGCGTCGAGAAGGCGCCGGTCACCCAGGGCCAGGCCGCCGGCTACGCGCTCTGCCATTATCCGCTCAACCAGGGCAAGCCGGTCGGCCACCCCGGCCCGGCCGCCATTCTCGACCGGAGGCTTTCGGCATGAATGCTCCCGTCCAGCCAAACATCGTCCTTGAGGCACAGCATCTCGCCCGCCACTACAGCCTGAAGCGCGGCATGTTCGGCGAGCCGGCCACCGTGCGGGCGCTGTCGGAGGCCTCCTTCAAGCTCGCCACCGGCAAGACGCTGGCCGTCGTCGGCGAATCCGGCTGTGGCAAGTCGACGCTCGCCCGCCTCGTCACCATGATCGAACCGCCGACCGCCGGCGAGCTGATCATCGACGGCAAGCAGGTGCATCAAGGGGTGACGCCGAGCCACGAACTGCGCCGCACCGTACAGATCGTCTTCCAGGACCCCTACGGCTCGCTCAACCCGCGCCAGAAGGTCGGCACCATCCTCGAGGAGCCGCTGCGCCTCAACACGTCGCTGTCCGCGTCCGCGCGGCAAGCCAAGGCGCGGGCGATGATGGAAAGGGTCGGTCTCCGGCCTGAGCATTACGACCGCTATCCGCACATGTTCTCCGGCGGCCAGCGCCAGCGCATCGCCATCGCCCGGTCGCTGATGCTCAATCCCAAGATCCTGGTGCTCGACGAGCCAGTGTCGGCGCTCGACGTCTCCATCCAGGCCCAGGTGCTGAACCTCTTGATGGACCTGCAGCAGGAATTCGGCCTGGCCTATCTGTTCATCAGCCACGATCTCTCCGTGGTGCGTCACATCGCCGACGAGGTAATGGTGATGTATCTCGGCCGTCCGGTCGAGTTCGGCACGGCCGACGAGATCTTCAACACGCCGCGCCATCCCTATACGCGCGCCCTGTTGTCGGCGACGCCGACCACCGAGCCGGAGAAGCGGCGCGAACGCATTCGCCTCACCGGCGAACTGCCCTCGCCGCTGCATCCGCCGAAGGGCTGCGCCTTCCATCCGCGCTGCCCCTTCGCCTACGATCCATGCGACGTCGACCAGCCGAAGCTTCTGAAGGCGCCCGGCGGCAACGCCGACGTCGCCTGCTTCGCCGTGCAGGGCGAACTGCTTTAGGCGGGCCGGCCCGGCGCGCAAGACACGGATGGGACGCGGGACGGTTGATCCGGGCCGCGTCCTTTTTGTAGGGTCATAGCTCGGCGCTGCCTGGAAGCGCCGTCGCGAGCGCGTCGATGGCAAACCTGACGCGCAGCGGCAGATGTGGCGTTTCAGGCCACAGAGCGTGGGTCCTGAACACGAGGCGAGGGACGCTTTCGAGCAGTGGAACGAGAGCGCCGGCACGCGCCTTGTCGCGGATCAGCCAACAGGGCAGCCAGGCGAGGCCATGGCCAGCTTCCGCCGCGTCGGCAATCGCCTCAAGATCGTCGAACCGCATTCGGCTCGGCGGCGTCAGGTCGCGCAGCGCACGGTCTCCGATCGGAAATTGCCACGCCTTGATGCGACCGGCGCGGCCATAGGTGATCGCATGATGGGTCAGCAGATCGTCGACGCTCTCTGGGCGTCCATGACTGTCGAGATAAGCCGGCGAGGCACAAACCGTCATGCGTTGCAGGCCCACGGTCCTGGTCATCAGGCCGCTGCCGTCACCGATCTCGCCATTGCGGATCGCCAGATCGAAGCCGTCTTCGATCAGGTCCACCGGACGATCGCAGAAGGATAGGTCGAGTTCGAGCCGGGGATGCTCCGCCGCCAGCCGCGCCAGCACCGGCGCCACACAGCGCCTGCCGAACAGCACCGGCACGGACACCCTGAGCCGCCCCGCCGCCTCGCTTCGGCCCGAGTCCAGAGCCGTCTCGCCGGCGCGCAGCTCCTCCAGGGCGCGCATGCAGTGCTCGTAATATCCCTGTCCGTCCTCGGTGAGCGCCAGGCTGCGCGTGGTGCGATGAAGCAGGCGGACATCGAGCCGCGCCTCCATGCGCGCGATCGTCTTGGCCACCGCCGAGCGGGTCAGATGCAGGCGCTCGGCCGCCGAGGCGAAGCTTCCCGTCTCCACCGCCGCCACGAACACATCCACGCCGTTCAGCATTTCGCCCATAATTGTCATTCCATAGGAACCAATAGGCGGAACATACGTCACCACTGGCTCCTCATCTTCAACGATATGCTGCTCCTTGTAAATCCGTGACAAGGAACATGCGATGACAGGAACAATGCAGCGTTGGGAGATGGATGGGGTCGGACGCGACAGGCTGGCGCTGAAGAATGCGCCTATCCCGGCGCCAAAGCCGGGCGAGGTCCTGGTGAAGGTGGCGGCCGTGTCCCTCAACTACCGCGACAAGTTGGTTATCGAAAGCGGCATGGGCCTGCCGCTCGCCTTCCCCTTCACCCCAGGTTCCGATCTCGCCGGAACCGTGCAGGCGATCGGGGACGGGGTGACGCGCTTTGCCGTGGGCGACCGGGTCATCTCGACTTTCGCGCCGGGCTGGATCGACGGCGCACCGCTCGGCAATGGCCGTGTTCCACCCTACCAGACGCTCGGGGGCGTCTATCCCGGTGTGCTCTCAGACTATGTCGCCTTCCCGGCGGACTGGTTCGTGCGCGCGCCAGTCTCTCTCGACGATGGACAGGCCAGCACCCTGCCCTGCGCCGGACTGACGGCCTGGTTCGCACTGGTCGAAAAGGGCCATCTCCTGGCTGGAGAGATCGTGCTGGTCGAAGGGACAGGCGGCGTTGCCCTGTTCGGCTTGCAGATCGCCAAGGCATATGGCGCACGCGTGATCGTCGTCTCCGGCAGTGCCGAGAAACTGGAGCGCGCGGCAACGCTCGGTGCGGACCAGGGCATCGATCGCTCGTCGGAGGACTGGGTGGAAGCCGTCTATCGCCTGACCGCCGATCATGGTGCCGACCACGTCCTTGAACTTGTCGGGGGAGCACACCTCGGCAAGGCCGTGCGGGCGGCGGCGATCGGTGGCCGCATCTACCAGATCGGCGTGCTGGAGGGATTCGACATCGCGGCCCCCGCCGGCCCGCTGATGCTGAAGAACGTTACGGTGCAAGGGATTGGCGTCGGCCACCGGCGGGCGTTGAAAGATCTCGTCGCGGCGGTGGATCGCACCGGCCTCAAGCCCGTGATCGACAAGCGCTATCCGCTCGAAAACCTCCCGGCCGCGCTCGACCACCTCAACCGGGGTCCGTTTGGCAAAATCGTCGTCGAGATGGAATAAGGAATAGAGGGAGACAAGGCCTCATCGGCGATCTGATTTCGCCGGTGAGGCTCGGATAAGCAGCGTTCGCGAACCCTAGGGACTGGCAGCACTTCGCCGCGCGACAGATTGGCTTTACACGGCTGCTCTGGCTCGCCTATCTCAAGAGTGTCGCACCCAGCCGCCACGCCGCCCGGAAGCCATCATGATCGCCGCCCTCTCTGCCCTGCCCGCGCTCGAGCTGGCGCCGATGTTGATTGGCGCAACGCTTCTGGTCGACGGCGTCGGCGGCATCATCGCCGAGACCGAAGCCTACGAGCCCGATGATCCCGCCTCGCATGCCTTCGCCGGCGAGCGACCGCGCAACAAGGCGATGTTCGGCCCGCCGCTCACCGCCTATGTCTACCGTTCCTACGGCGTTCACTGGTGCTTCAACATCGTCACCGGCCCGATCGGTCACGGCGCCGCCGTACTGCTGCGGGCGATCGAACCAACCGCCGGTCTCGCGACGATGGCGGAGCGGCGGCGAACGACCGAGCCGCGCCTCCTCGCTTCCGGTCCTGGCCGGCTGACCGAGGCGCTCGGCATCACCATCGCCCACGACGGCCTGTCGCTCGAAGCGCCGCCCTTTCAGTTGATGCCACGCGATGACACGCCCGACATCGTCGTCGGTCCCCGCATCGGCATCACCAAGGCGGCCGAGCGCCCCTGGCGCTTCGGTCTTCGTGGCTCGCAGTTCCTGAGCCGGCCGTTCCGCTGAGGTTAGCGCAATAATCGTAGCGAGCCGGTCAGCGACTTCACCCACTTGGCCGGGCCGCATAAGCCAAGGCCGTCGATCACCTCGTCGGCAAGGCGTTTGTCCGGCAGCAGTGCCTCGTACTCGCGATAGTCGTGCAGCGACCGCGAGAAGGCCGGAAACACCACCAGCGCCCGATCGTCATCGCGCGGCATCGCCTTGATCATGAGTGCGCGGATGGCCTCGGGCGTGGCAGCCAAAATGGGAACGGGAAGGATGGAACTGTCGTCGATGGTTTGGCCATCGGCGTCGGTCAGCGGCCGGTTGCCGAGCCATGGCAGGCGGGCACCAAGGCCGATGCCGATGGCACCGACCGTGTTGGCGAGAAGACCCAGCGGCAGGTCGGGATTGACGACGATGGCGAGGCGGCTGTCAGGCGGCATGATAACTCCGGAACAAATGAACGATGCCGGCAGAATATCCGTGTCATCAGGGCAATTTTTTCCCGAATTTGCGACCGGAGAGGAAATTGAGGTAGAGTCTACCCAGCTTTAGCTTTCATGAGGTAGATCGTGCCAATTCCATCACTCGAACCGGTCGACGTCAGAATTCTCGATGCGCTGCAGGGTGATGGTCGCCTGACCAACCAGGCGCTGGCGGCCGAGGTCGGCTTATCGACATCACCCTGCTGGCGACGCGTGAAGCAACTGGAGGATAGCCGCGTCATCGGCGGCTACAGCGCCGCGCTCGATCGCCAGAAGATCGGCCTCGGCGTGCTGGCCTTCGTTCGCGTCAAGATCGACAGTCACAGCGAGGCCGAAGCGGAGGAGTTCTCCAGGAGCGTCGCCCGCCTCCGCGAGGTGATCGCCTGCTATTCGATCGCTGGCGACGCCGACTTCCTGTTGCAGGTCGTCTCGCCCGACCTCGACACCTATGCCGATTTTGCCATGACGGTGATCCGCCGCCTGCCGCGCATCAAGGAGATGCAGACGACCTTCGTGCTGAAGGAGATCAAGCCGTTCAAGGGATTCCCGGTGGGGCTCGGCTGACCCGGAGGTCAGTACACCGGCCGGCCGCCGATGGTCAGCAGACCCAGCATGTCGTCGTCGTCGGACACCCAGCGCTGCAACGCGGCCACCGTCACCATGTCGGTGCCCCCTTCGTCGCCAACGCCGGCGATATGATGGTAGGGCTCGAAGGTGTCGCCCAGATGCGACAGCACGGCGAAGGCGCTGCTGAAGTCGTCGTCCCCGGCATAGCGGCTGGGGGTGACGATGGTGCGGATGCCGGCCGCCGTTGCGGCGGCAAGGCCAGGGCCGTTGTCCTCGAAAACAATCGCGGCGCGGGGCGTAATGCCGAGCCGGGCCAGCGCCAGCTCGTAGACATCGGGCGCCGGCTTCGGCCGCACGGCATCGGCACCGCCGACGATGGCAGTGATCTTTTCCAGCCCATCCAGCCCGAAATTGGCGAGGATCAGCGCCTCGGCATTCTCGACGCTCGACGTTGTGGCCAGCACCACGGCGAGCCCTTGCGAACGGGCGTCGTCGATCAGTCGCTCGATGCCGGGTCGTGGCCGGGCGAGCCGCCGGTCGACCAGCTTGGCGAACAGACGCGTCTTGGCGGCATGCAACTCGTCGATCTGCTTTCGGCCTTCTTCAGCCATCGGCGGCGCATAATGCTCGATGAAGTGAACGAGGCGCGCCCGGCCGCCATGCACGGCGAGCAGTTCACCATAGAAGTCGGACTCCCAAACCCAGGGCAAGCCGGCCTCGGCAAAGGCACGATTGAAGGCCAGGCGGTGAACCTCCTCGGTTTCCGCCAGCGTGCCATCAACGTCGAAGATCAGCGCCTTGATCGGGGGTGCCATCACGCCCTCGCGAGTATTTGCTCCAGAACCGCCGGAAGTCCCTGGAAGTCGTCCATCACGAAATCGGCGTTGAGCTCATCGGCGGGTATGTCGGTGTAGCCGTAGCGCACCACCGCCACCGTGACCCCCGCCGCCTTGGCCGAGGCGACGTCGTTGGCACTGTCGCCAACCATCAGCACCTCGTCCTTGGCAAGACCGAGCCGCTGAGCCACCAGCCACATCATATCAGGCGCCGGCTTCGGCGTGACGCCGCTGTCGCCGCCGACCACCACCGAGATCTCCGCGCCGATGCCAAGGCTGTCGACGATCTCGCGCGACACCGCCGTCGGCTTGTTGGTGCAGACGGCGAGCCGATAGGTCTTGGCCAGTTCCTTGACCATCTCGGCGGCATGCGGGAACAGGCGCGTCAGACGAGTAGCGCGCGGCTCGTAGAAGCCGAGATAGGTCTTCACCTGCGCGGCCAGCGCCTCGCCCTCCATGGTTATGCCATGGGCGGCAAAGGCCTTCTGCACCAGCACCGGCACGCCTTTGCCGACCATCGACGAAACAGCGCGCGTTGCATGCGGGGCAAGACCATTCGCGGCCATCAAATCGTTCACAGCCTCGGCAAGGTCGGGCAGGCTGTCGACCAGCGTTCCATCAAGGTCGAAAATCAGGGCGCGAATGCTCATAGGCTGTCTCTCAGGGCTTGGATATTGCGGCGGTAATCGGTCTCGGTACCGCCTTTGAACACCGAAGTGCCAGCCACCAGCACGTCGGCGCCGGCGCGGGCCAGGAAACCGGCGTTGGCGGTGGAAACACCGCCGTCGATCTCGATATGGATGGGCCGAACGCCGGTGAGCGCCTTGACCTTGCGCACCTTGTCGACGACGGCCGGAATGAAGGCCTGACCACCGAAGCCAGGGTTGACGGTCATCACCAGGACCAGGTCGATCTCATCGAGCATGTATTCGAGGCCGCCGACGTCGGTGCCGGGATTCAACACCACGCCGGCCTTCTTGCCGAGCGAGCGGATCACCTGCAGCGAGCGATGGATATGCGGCCCGCCCTCAATGTGCACGCTGATGACGTCGGCACCGGCATCGGCGAAGGCGGCAATGAACGGATCGGCCGGCTCGATCATCAGATGCACGTCGAACGGCAACTTGGTGTGCGGGCGCATCGCCTTCACCACCGCCGGACCGAAGGTGATGTTGGGCACGAAATGGCCGTCCATGATGTCGATATGGACCCAGTCGCCGCCGGCTCTTTCAACGGCGGCAAGCTCTTCGCCGAGGCGCGAGAAATCCGACGACAACACGGAAGGGGCAATCTTGACGGTCATGGAAAGACGTGTCCGTTGAAAGGGATCTGAGGTCAGAAGTTCATAAAGCAAGACGCCGACGAGCGCTAATACGGATTCCCTGACCAACACAAAAACCGGCGGCGGCGTTACGCGCCGCCGCCGGAATCCGGTCAGCATTTACGGCAGAGACCTTTGGAAATTCGCTCCGGTGAGCCGGCTGGCACGGCTTTCGAGAACCGAAGCGCAGCGGACGTTGAGGTCCGTGAGCACCGGAAGCGCAGAAAGTCGCGTCAGACGGCCGCCGGAGTAGAATTTGCCAATGGTCTCTCAGCGGTTGTCGGGTTGCGAGCGCACGAGCTCCAACCCACGCGGCGTGATGCGGTAGGGCTTGCTATCCCGTGAGGCGATCGCTCGCCTATGCTTCAATTTACGAAACAGCACGAGGCCAAAGTCGGTGTAAAGCCAACCGTCGCGGCTGTAGCAGGCGAGCTCTTCGATATCGCCGCGTTCGTCGCGGACGATCTCAATGCGTCCGCCCTGGGCGAGCAGGTGCAGAACGCGCTGCTCGGCACGTGAAATATCCATCGTCTGAAGTCCGGAAGAAGCGCCACTTGGGCGCACCAAAGCGTTCCGGAAGCCTCAAGGCCTCCGGGGCGACATTTGGATCGGCCCGTGACCGGCACCATGCCGGGGCGGGCCCTCACCGGGATTCAGACTGACGTGACATCCACGCTCCTGTTGACGGCCCAATCCTGCCGGGCACACGACGGGCCGTCAACGGTGAAGAACTGGTGCTTTGCCGGTCGCCTGACGATTGTGGCTCGCCGGTCACGATACTGTCGCTTTTGACGATCACCGAGAGGGTGACCGCCGGGGCAGGATTGGTCGTCCAGTTTTCCCCGCGACAATGGTCGAAACGACACCCGGCAAATGGTGTCAGACCACAGCTTGCGGTAAGCTTCGGAAGACCATTGTGATTCCGGCAGCAGGCACCACCGCCAGGCACCGCCGGCATCGAAACATGGAGAGACGGGAACCGAGCATGCGCCACACGACTTTGAAGCAGCTGCGATTCCTGTCGGCGGTCATCAAGACCGGCACTGTTACCGCCGCATCCTCCGTCATGAACGTCACGCCGCCGGCCATCACCGCCCAGGTAAAGGCGCTGGAAGACCTTGTCGGCCTGCCGCTGGTGGAGCGCGTCGGCGACCGTTTCATCGCCACCTCGGCCGGCAGGGAGATCGCCAACACCCTCGATCGCATCGAGGCCCTGCTCAACGAATGCGGCGGGGCACTGGCCGAGATGCGCGAGGCCGGATCGGGCCGCGTCGCCGTCGGCGTCGTCTCCACTGCCCGCTATTTCGCACCGACGGTGCTCGCCGCCTTCCGCAAGGAGCGGCCGAAGGTCGATATCGACTTCATCGTCGGCAATCGCGACGAGACCATCCTGCGCCTCAGGAACTACGAGGTCGATCTTGCCGTCATGGGCCGGCCGCCGGTTGAGTTCGACGTCGAGGCCAAGGCGATCGGCAAGCACCCGCAAGTGATGATCTGCGCGCCCGACCATCCGCTGGCCCGCGAGCGCAACATTCCCATCGAAGCATTGATGGGCGAGACCTTTCTGGTCCGCGAGGCCAACTCCGGCACCCGCCATTCCTTCGCCCATCTGATGACCCAGCATGACGGCGGCCGCGACGTCCGTGAGTTCGAAATGGGCTCCAACGAGACCATCAAGCAAGCGGTGATGGCCGGTCTCGGCATCTCCTTCATCTCGTCGCACACCATCGCCGCCGAGGTCGAAGCCGGCCGCCTCGTCATCATGGACGTGATCGGCCTGCCGCTCATCAAGACCTGGCACGTCGTCCGCCGCACCGACAAGCGGCTGTTGCCGTCGGCCGAGGCGATGTACCGCTTCTGGGTCGAGCATGGCGGCGACTACCTGCCCAAGATCACTGGCCACGCGGACTAGGCATCCACCCAAAAAGTTGTAGAATTTTTGGGTAAGCGAATGCGTGAAATCATATTGAGCACAATCGTTTGGCTCGGGCAGCTTCAACCCGAGCCAAAAATAATTTGATGGAGACATTCATGACTGCCGCCCATCGCCCCTTTCGGGTGGTCGAAAGCCTGTGCGCCACAGGCAAGGACTCGGAGGCGAAAAAGGAAGACCGGCTGATCGTCACCGAGGACTTCGCCGCCATCATCGACGGCGCCACCTCCTCCGGCCCGATCGGTGGCCGGCCCGGTGGCATCGTCGCGGCCGAAGCGGTGGAACAGACGGTCAAGGACCTTCCTCCGGACGCCACCGTTCGTGACTTCGTCGATCTTGCCACGGCGAATATCGCCCAGGCGATCGGCAACTGGCCGGATGAATCGATCATGCGCCCCTCCGCGGTGGCCGCCGTCTGGTCACGGGCGCGCAACGAGGTCTGGCGGGTCGGCGATTGCCACGTCCGCATCGACGGCCGGGACTATGTCGGCGGCAAGGAGATCGACCACATCGGTTACGAATTCCGTTGCGCCGTCATCCGGGCGCGCCTTCGACTCGGCCTGACCGACCTTGAGGCCGAACGGCGGGTGCCGACGATGGAGCAACCCTTCCGGCCCCTCGTGCTCGCGCAGCACGCTTTCCTCAACCTCGACAGCGAGGATCCCCTCGCCTATGGCGCGCTAGCCGGCACTTTCGTGCCCGATCGCTTCATCGAGGTGTTTCCGGCGGCCGATGCCCGCGAGATCGTGCTCGCCTCCGATGGCTTCCTCGAGCCTTCGGCAACGCTCACCGAAGGCCTCGCCGAGATCGCCCGTATCCGGGAGAACGACCCGCTGATGGTGGAGCTGGTCACGGGATCGCGCCCATTCATGCCAGGGCGCGACTATTTCGACGACACCACGTATCTGCGGATCGCTGTTGGTTAAAACATCCGCCCGAAAAGTTGTGGATGTTATTGGGCGGCGGCGCGTTCGTCGTCCAGCCAGCGCGCTTCATAAGCGGCGAGCATGGCCCAGGTCGCCTCGTGGTCGGGCAGGCGACGATCGACACCGGCCACGTTGCGGCCGATGGCGATGCCGTAACCGCCGAGATCGAGAGACTTGTCAAAACCGGGCTCGTCGGGAATGTCGTCGCCGACATGCACCGGAATCCGGCCTTGGAAAGGCTGGTGTTCCATCAGGAAGGCGATACCCGAGCCCTTGTTGGCACCCCGCGGCACCACATCGATCGAGACCCGCCCAGGGATCACCTCGACGTGGCCGCCGGAATGGCGCGCGGCCAGCGCCGTGACCTCGGCGACGAGCGGTTCGCCCTCGTTGTAGACGATGGCCAGCGCGCCGATCTTCCATTGAATGTCCATGGTCGGATAGGCAGCCTTGACCGCCAAGGCGATTTCATCGAGCGCCTTGCGTTCTTCCGGCGTCTGTACCGGGGTGAAGCGGCGGCCGTCGGCAAAGCGGCGGTCGGCCCCTTGCAGCGCCGCCACTGGCAGCTTCAGCGGCTTGAACATCGGGTCGACGGTCTCCACCGAACGGCCGCTGACGATGGCCAGCGCACCGCCCAGGAGATCGAACAGCCGGTCGATCAGGGCAATGCGATCGGCGGCAATGCCGCGCTCACGGTCGGCGTAGGTGGGGCCGATCAGCGTGCCATCGACATCAAGGAACAGAGCGAGGCGGTCGGGCGCGGGCAAATGGGCGGCGAGGTCGTGCGGATCGGTGAAAGACATGGGCCTACATGGATGGCGGAAAAGGAGCGGTCACTCAGACGAAAGTATCGTCCGCAACACTCCTCATATGTACAGCCAACACCGCCCGCCGACAATGCCTTGGCGGTTGAATCGATATGGAAGCCTTTAGAGACGCTAAAAAAGTGCCTCTTCAAACCTCGAAATCATACACGAGGACGCCATCCAGCCCGCCTTCGGTCGCCGCCACGATCTTGTCGCCGACCTTCACATGCTCGGGATGGATCAGATAGGCATCGCGCGCCGCTGCGTCGGTAAAGGTGACGACAAAGCCGTGTTCGAAGCCATGACCGAGACCTTCAGGTGACTCATTCGGACCGGCCTTGAAGTCGATCATGCCCGGAATGAACGACTTCAGCGCCGCGACCGCGCCATAGAGCTTCAGGATGTCGGCCGACGACGTGGCGGCCGGCATCTTCATGAACACGCAATGCAGGATCATTCAAACTTCTCCCCCCACCGACCCAGGTGGTCGGCCAGAACTTTACTCTTCGACCGGCGGCGGCGTACGGCCACGAAGCGGCCGTTCCTCGATCCGGGCAAGCAGGACCAGCGACAAGAGCTGCGCCCCGGCGGCGGCAAGGAACAGCGCCCGGAAGGCGGCAACGACACTCTCCCGAGCCGCAGGATCAAGCCCGCCGACACTGATATGGTCGCCAATGCCGGCGCTGCCGACGATGGCCCCCAGTACGGCGATGGCGACGACCGAGCCCAGCGAGCGAACGAAGGTATAGGCACCGGTCGCCGTACCGAGGTCGCGCGGGTCGGCGGCGTTTTGCACCATGACCATACCGACCGGAAACAACGTGCCTTGGCCAAAGGACGTGAGAAGGGCCAGGACCTCGATCACCCAGAAGGAGACATTGCCGACCAGGAAGCCGACCACCGTCAGCGACACCAGCGATATGAGGCTGCCGATCATCGGCAGCCGCTTGTAATGTCGGCCCTTGCGCAGAATGCGCGCCGAGATGCTCGACCCGGCCACCGCGCCGATCATCGGCCCGAGCAAGGCGAGACCGGCCGCTGAGGCGCCGAAGCCTTCGATGAGCTGCAGATAAACCGGGTAGTAGACCGACAGTCCGAACATGCCGGCCGTCGCCAGGAAGGCCGTGGCGGAGGTGAGTGCAATCACCTTGTTGCCGAAAATGCGCGGCGGCAGCAGCGGCTCGACCGGCTGGAACTGGTACCAGGCGAACAGGATGAAGGCCGCGGCCGAGACCACCAGCATTCCCAGAATGGGCGGCGAGCTCCAGGGATAGGAATGTCCGCCCAGCGTCAGCGCCAGAAGAAACAGCAGCGTCGCCGCGATGATTATCACCGCGCCGAGGATATCGAGCTTATGGTCGCGACGAATGTTCGGCAGCTTGGAGAGCGGCTTCAGCGACAGGCCGACGGCAATCGCGCCAAGCGGCAGGTTCAGCCAGAAGATGGCCGACCAGTGGACATACTCGGCGAGGACGCCGCCCAGCACCGGTCCGGCGATGCTCGCGGTCGCCCAGATACCGGCGATATAGACCATGTATTTGCCGCGCTCGCGCGGCGGCGCCACGTCGCCGATGATGGTCTGGACAAGGGCCATCAGCCCGCCGCCGCCGAGGCCCTGCAAGGCGCGTCCGGCAATTAGTACCGCCATCGACGGTGCCAAGGCCGACATCAGCGAGCCCGCCACGAAGATGCCGACGCCGGCATAGAGCACCGGCCGGCGTCCCTTGAGGTCGGCAAGCTTGCCGTAAAGCGGCGTCACCGCAGTCGCCGTCAGGAAATAGGCCGAGACGATCCACGATACCCACTGGCCGCCGCCGAGCGAGGCGCCCATCACCGGCAGAGCTGGCGTAACGATGGTCTGGTCGAGCGCCGCCAGGAACATGCACAGCAGGGAAGTGATAACGATCTTGGTCTTGTCGTCTTCGTTCAGAACCGGCTGTTCGGGCGGCGAAATATGGGTCATGGTCTGGTCCGGCGGGTTGCGCGGCGCACCCTATCCATTGTCAGGCGCGAAAGCCAGCGGCGGTGCTCCGGCGCATTTCAGAGCTTCGTGAATGCCGGCTTGCCGGCTTCCGTTCGCCGCCCGAGCCTCTATATTGGACAGAATGAACCGGAGACCGCCGCGATGACAGCCGTCCTCTCTCGTGCCGTCGATCTCAACGCCGATCTCGGCGAGGGCTTCGGCGCCTACCGCATCGGCGACGATGCTGCGCTGCTTGATGTGGTCACGTCGGCCAACGTCGCCTGCGGCTTTCATGCCGGCGACCCGGAAATCATGGTCGAGACCTTCCGTCTCGCCAAGGCCGGCGGCGTCACCGTCGGTGCCCACCCCGGCTTTCCCGATCTCTGGGGCTTCGGCCGGCGCGCCCTGCCCTACTCGGCCGGCGAAATCGAGCGGCTGATCGCCTACCAGATCGGCGCGGCGTCGGCCCTGTCGACGCTGGCCAACCATCCGATTGCCTATGTGAAGCTGCACGGCGCGCTCGCCAACCTCGCGGTTGCCGATCCCGATATCGCCGCGGCCAGTATCAGGGCGATCAAGGGCGTTGACGCCTCGCTTGCCTGCCTCGCCATCGCCCACGGCCAGCAGGAGCGGCTCGCCCGCGACGCCGGCCTTCGCACTTACTCGGAGGTCTACGCCGATCGCGGCTATCAGGACGACGGCAGCCTGATGCCGCGCGCCCGGCCCGGCGCCTTCGTCCACGACCCCGCCGAGGCGGTCGAACGGGCTTGCCGCATGGTCAAGACCGGAGAGATCGTCTCGGTCACCGGCAAGGTGCTGCCGACATCGGTCGACTCCATCTGCGTCCACGGCGACAACCCGACGGCGGTGGTGACGGCGCGG
Organism: Pleomorphomonas sp. PLEO; assembly: GCF_041320595.1. NCBI lineage: Bacteria > Pseudomonadati > Pseudomonadota > Alphaproteobacteria > Hyphomicrobiales > Pleomorphomonadaceae > Pleomorphomonas > Pleomorphomonas sp. PLEO. Next base: position 2,668,675 of record NZ_CP166625.1, on the reverse strand, counting down.
CTCTTGCGCGAACGTCTCGCCATCGAGGGCATCGTGCTCGCCTCCTTCGCGAGCAAGCCCTGATGGACGACACGCTTCTCGATCGCCTCGGCGCGCTGCTCAACGACTCCGGCCTTCTGGAAATCGAGTTCGAAGAGGGCGATGTCCGCATTCATCTGGTGAAGGATGGCGCCGCCGCCGCGCGGCCACGCGTACCAGCCACACCGGTGATCGCTTCCGCACGAAAGCAGGCCTCGCCGGAAGCCCACACAATCGTCTCCGGTCTGACCGGTACTTTCTATCGATCGTCATCGCCAGAAAGCCCGCCCTTCGTCGAGATCGGCGACCGTGTCGAGGAGGGGCAGACCATCGGCCTGCTTGAAGCCATGAAGATGCTGAACCCCATCGAGGCCGACCGGGCCGGCCGCGTTGTGTCAGTCGGGGCGGAGAACGGTGCCCTGGTAACGCGTGGCTCGACGCTGTTCCGCCTTGCCCCGGACGATCCGTCATGACCTTCGAAGAGATCGAAGCTGTCGTCCGCCGGCTCGATGGACAAGGCCTCGCCACCGTCAACATACGCTCCGGCACAGCGCATCTCAGGCTGCGCTTTGCGACGGAAGAGGCGTCCGTGCCGGTCCTGGCCGAACCGCCGCCAACCTTTGCCACCGCGAGCTCGCCCGGCCGCTTCCGGTCGGCGCATCCCCTCGAAGGCGCCCCGCGTTTTTCCGAGGGCGACCAGATCGCAAAGGGCGAGACGATAGCCTTCGTTGAAGCCAATGGCCTGTTGCTGCCGGTTATCGCCGCCGCCGACCTGACGCTCGGCAGAGCGCTCGCCAAAGATGGCGACACCGTCGGCTGGGGCACACCGCTCTACGAAACGCGATAAAGCGCCGCCGCCCTTCGCAGCCGGGCCAGCCAATCGGCGGTCTCGCGGAGCGCCGCCAGCGCTTCATTGCGCCCGACGACGGCAAAGCTCAGCTCATCGCCCGGCATCGCCTGCCCGAGCCGCCAGAGATCGGCCTCGATCACCGTCGCAATTTTCGGGTAGCCGCCACAGGTATTGGCCTCGGCGAGCTGTACGATCGGCCGGCCCGAGGGCGGCACCTGCACCGTACCCGGCACGATGCCATGCGACAGAAGCTCGCGCCGCCGCTGACGCACGAGTTCCGGCCCGTCGAGCCGGCAGCCCTGCCGGTCGGCCTCGGCGGTGGTCCGCCAGCCCACGCTCTCGAATAGCCGGTGGGCATCCTCAGAAAAGTCCGCCCACTCGGCGGTCGGCAACACGCACAGCGGCCGGCTGGGATCGCCCCGCCCGGGCGGAGGCAGCGCGCCGATGCCTGCCTCGGGCAACCGTCCTGACGGTTGCCGCCCCAGCGGCAAACGATCGCCGCGCATCAGCCCCCGACCCTCATGGCCGCCGTAGCCGCTTTTGAGGTCCGTTGCCCTGGCGCCCAGGAGCAGCGGTACATCGACGCCGCCGCCCAGGGCGACATAGACCCGAGCCCCCGTTACCGGTGGATCGATCGTCAGTTCATCGCCGGCCCGCGCTTCCAACGCCCACCAGGGCGGCAAGCGGCGGCCGGCCAGCCTCGCCTCGGCGACCGCGCCAGCGATGGCCACCTTCGTTGCCATCTCAAAGCGCAAACGAAAGGGGAAGGCGGCAACCTCGATCGCCGCCGCGTTCCGGTCGTTGCAAAGCAGCGCATTGGCGGCGTCCAGCGCTTGAAGATCCATGGCGCCGGAACGCGACACTCCGCTCGACAACAGCCCGAGGCGGCCGCGATCCTGCACCGAGTTGAGCGCGCCCGAAGAGAGGATCTCGATCACCGCCTCACTCCCGCAATGGTGAAGCGCACCGTATCGCCCGGCTTCAGCGTCGCCGGGGCCGCCCGATGCGGATCGAACAGTTCAAAATCAGTGTGGCCGACAATGTGCCAGCCCGAAGGAGCCGTGATCGGCATGATGCCGGCCTGTCCGCCGCCGACGATCACCGCCCCTTTTGGCACGCCTTGGCGAGGCACAGCCCGGCGCGGCATCGCCAGCGCCGGATCGAGGCCCGAAAGATAAGGAAAGCCGGGCATGGCGCCGATCGCCGCCACCCGATAGACGGCGCCGGCGTGCCGCTCAGCCACCTCGTCGACGGACAGGCCGAGGTCGGCCGCGAAACCCTCGATATCCGGCCCGCCATAAACCACGGCGATGTCATGCGTCCGGCCATCTCCCACGCGCGCAACGGCGCTCCGCCAGCCGTCGACAAGGCGTCGCTCCATCGCGCCTGCGTCGATCGTCAGCGGATCGAAGGCCACCATCAGGTTGTTCATGCCGGGCACGACATCGTCCACGCCATCGCTGCCGGTGAGACTTTCGGCAAGCGCCAGGAGCCGCGCCTGCCGCTCCTCGTCGAAGGCACCGCCGGAGGCGACGTCGAGAAGCAAGGCGCCAATCCCTGCGTCGGATAGGATAAAATCGTTGGCCAATCGGCTCTCCGCTGTCATTGCCGATTATTGGCACCCAATGCCCGCCGCGCAAGGGAGCCACGCGGCAATGCAGTTGGTAGATCTTCGCCGAAAGTCTATAATTGAAAACCGATAGCCGGCCCAAAGAGCCGGCACGCTAGGGAGCTACCCGGCCTCGCCCCAGCCTTTTGTTTGTCAGCCTCCGCTTTTCCCTAGAAGTCAGCGGCTTCCTAGGAAAAGCGGATGCTTCTAAGGACCGCACAATGACCCCTGAGACCCAAGCCCGCCTCGCCGCCTTGCGCGAGCGGATGGTCGCCACCGAAACCGGTCTCGTCGCCGTCGCGCCGGGCTCGCATATGCAATGGCTGCTCGGCTTCACGCCAGTCTCCGACGAGCGCCCCTGCCTGTTGCTGGTGTCGCCGGGTGGCACTGCCTTGCTGATACCGGCCCTTAACGCCGACGAGGTGAGCCAACACACCGACATCGACCTTTTCCGCTGGACCGACGAAATGGGGCCACACGTGGCGCTCTGCCATGCGCTTTCGGCCATCGGCGCCAGCGCCCCCGACCGCGTCGCCGTCGATGAGACCATGCGCGCCGACTTTGCCCTGCTCGTCCTCGACACTCTGCCGTCCGACGTACTGCGCGCCTTCACCGCCGACACGCTGGGCGGCCTGCGCATGAAGAAGGACGAACGCGAGTACGCCTTGCTCAAAATGAACGCCGGGATTGCCGACCGGGCGATCGAGGCGGCCGTCGCCGCTCTCGTACCGGGCATGACGGAAAACGAACTCGCCGCCATCATTCGCAATCACTTCCTGAAGGAAGGCGCGGCGCCCAGCTTCTGGATCGTCGGCAGTGGTTCGAACGGGGCTTTCCCACATCACACCGCCTCCGACCGTCACATCGTCGAGGGCGACGCGGTGGTGATCGACATCGGCGGCATCAAGTCGGCCTTCCCGAGCGACATCACCCGCGTTGCCGTCGTAGGAAAGCCGCCGGAAGGCTTTGCGGAACTCCACGCCGTCGTCGAGCGAGCCGTCCAAGCGGCCATCGCGGTCGCAAAGCCCGGCGTGCTGGCCCGGGATGTCGATGCCGCCGCTCGCACGGTGATCAGTGATGCCGGCTACGGCAAGTTCTTCACCCACCGCACCGGCCACGGCATGGGCATCGATGGCCACGAGCCGCCCTATATCACCGCCACCTCGGAAACCGTGCTGGAGGAAGGCATGGTGTTTTCCATCGAGCCGGGCATCTACCTGCCCGGCCGCTTCGGATGCCGTCTTGAGGAGATCGTCATTCTCAGGAAAGACGGCCCGGAAATCCTGTCCGGTCTTCCCCGCGACATCCTTGTGGCAAAGGGCTGAGAGTCCTCAGCCCTTGCCGGCCACCTTCTCGCTGAGCACGCGGTTGGGCGACACTTTGCCCGCCTCCTCGACGGCGATGTTGCCCATGGTGGTCTCGGCAATGGCCAGAAGCGCCTCTTCGGTGAAGAAGGCCTGGTGGCCGGTGATCAGCACGTTGGGGAAAGTCAGCAGGCGCTGGAACACGTCGTCCTGGATGATCTCGCTGGAGAGATCTTCAAAGAACAGGTCGGCTTCCTGCTCATAGACGTCGAGTGCGACACCGCCGATCCGGCCGCTCTTGAGGCCACCGATCACCGCCTCCGCATTGATCAGCGCGCCGCGCGAGGTGTTGATCAGGACGAAACCGAGCTTGGCGCGCGCGATCGCCGCCTCGTCGATCAGATAGTGCGTCTCCGGCGTCAGCGGGCAATGCAAGCTGATGATGTCCGAACGCTCGATCAACTCGTCACGCCCGACATAGGTGACGCCGATCGCCTTGAGATCATCGACTTCGTAGCGGTCATGGGCGACCACCTCGCAGCCAAAACCGAGACGATAGGCGCGCGCCACCAGCGCGCCGATCCGGCCAGTGCCCACGATGCCCACCGTGCGGCCGTAGAGATCGTGGCCAAGCAGGCCTTCCAGTGCAAAGTTGTTTTCACGCACCCGCGCCCACGCCCGGTGAATGCGCCGGTCAAGAGCAAGCAGCAGACCGACCGAGAATTCGGCGACCGCATGCGGCGAATAGGCCGGCACGCGGAGCACGGTGACGCCCTTCTCCTCGGCCGCGTCGAGGGCCACATTGTTGAAGCCGGCCGCCCGAAGCGCCACGATCCGTGTACCACCGGCTGCCAGCGCCGCGATCACCTCAGCGTCGAGCGTATCGTTGACGAAAGCGCAAATGGCGGGGAAGCCCTCGGCGAGCCGCGCCGTCGTCAGGTCGAGTCGTGGTTCGAAAAAGGTCAGTTCGTGGCCATGCATTGCGGCAGCGCGGCTCAGGAAGGTGCGGTCGTAGGGCTTGGTGCTGAAAACGGCAACGCGCATCGGGCTCTCCGGGTCGGTGGTCTGAGCGAGACCCTATCAGGCGCCGGCCACAAGAAAAGAGGGGGAAGTGCGGCCGACCTCGCCTCTGCGGCGAAAGCATGACCGCGCCCATCAGCATCAACCCAGGCTGGCCGGCCGACCGGAACAATGCCAGACTGCCAAAATGCACTTTCTCGCCGGCCTTCGCCTCATTCTCATTGCCGCCGCCCTGATCGGTCTTCTGGGCGGCAGAAGCGCCGTCACCCCCGTGGTCGCCGCGCACACCGCCATGACCATGACGATTGCGAACACCGGGCACGATTGCTGCGGCAAAGCCTCCGGCGCCGCTACGCACAAGGCCGGTCTTGCCGGTAATTGCCTCGGTCTCAGCTGCTCGATAGTCGCCCCTGCCCTGCTGCCGGCCGCTCCGGTCCTCGCCTTCGCCAACGAACGCTGCGCTGACGCACCAATCGTCGTCGCCGGTCTCGAAGGTCGCTCGCCACCGCCACCGATTGAACCGCCGCGCGCCTGAGCGGCAACCAAACCCCAGCTTTTCTCAATCTGCTCCGCCACCGCCGATGCTTGCCATGTGTCGCGGCCGGACGGGCACCATCACAGGCAAAATCATGAAATCCCATCTCCTCGCGATCCTCATCCTCGCCGCCTCCACCTCGCTGGCCGGCGCAGCCGGCCAGAAAGTCGACGTCGTGCTCAACGAAGGCTGCATGTGCTGCCATGGCTGGATCAGCCACATGCAGGCAGCCGGCTACACGGTGAACGCCACCGAACTCGACTATGACGCCATCACGGCCAGGAAGAAGGAACTCGGCATTCCCGAGGAAGTCGCCTCGTGCCACACCGCCATGGTCGGCGGCTATGCCATCGAAGGCCACGTGCCGGCGGCGCTGGTCGACCGGCTGCTTGCTGAAAAGCCGGATGCCGTCGGCCTCGCCGCCCCCGGCATGCCGCTCGGCTCGCCCGGCATGGGCGCCGACGCCGATGCCGAACCCTATGACGTGCTTCTGATCGGCAAGGACGGCACGACGCGCGTCTTCGCTACCGTGCAGCCTGATCGTGGCTGAGGGACGCAAGCTCGCTCCGAGCCATGCCAGCCGCCCCGGTGATAGGCAGGCATGCCCCGATTGAAAGCTCGCCGGTCGGCGGCCTCGGCCATCGGCATCATCACTTCATGCATATGGTCCAGCGCGGCAACCTTCAGGCGCCGCCGCGCTGGCCATCTGGCTCACCACACCTATTGTATAGTCCAGCGCGCAAGAGGCGGGTGGCAAGTGGCTATCGCGGACACTTCGAGAAAGGAAAACACCGACTTCCCAAAGTTGCGAAACGGTTCGTCGCAGAAGCCCCAACAGACAAAATAAAATATAAGTACGACTTTTGAATATTGGCACTTTCATCAGGGGATGAAAGGCTCCGTTTATTTCGCCATCGGATAGCACTCGCCTCATCTTATACATCTAATTTCGCGAGCATTAGTTTTATCACTTATTAATTCCCGAAGTGCGACATGCCCCTACGTGTTTGACCGGAGGTCTCTATGTCGCTGAAGAATTTGTCGCTGCTAACGAAGGTTGTTTTGGCCGCCGGTTCGATCGGCTTGGTCGCCATCTCAGGCGCCGTCTACTTTGGCTGGCAAACGAAAACGGTGAGTAGCAGCTACCAGGACTTGATCCAGAACGACGCGCAGGCACCATTTATGCTGGCGCGCGCCAATCGCAATCTTTCAGAAGTGGTAGCGTCGCTGTTCAAGAATGCCGCCTCGACAACGGAAAAGGACAATGCAGACGCCGCTGCCGCCCGTGACAAGGCGCTGAACTCGGCTCAAGGTTACTTCAAAGAGGCTGCGGCCCGCCTTCCCGACCGAGCGTCGCAGATCAAAGCCTTTGCCGACCAGACCGACGCCGCCATAGCTGGTGTCTGCGGGGAGGCAGCGAAGCTGTCGCAGAGCACCGACCCAGCGCAAAACGCCAAGGCCCTGCAATTGCTGATCAGTGACTGCCAGCCAGCCGTCAGCAGTATTCAGCAAGGCATGACCAGCTTCAACGATCAAGTCGTCAAGGACGTGGGCGCTCAGGTCCAGGAAAATGGCGATGCGGTTACCCAGACAATCTGGGTTACCATTGCTGGCATACTGTTGGCCACACTGGCGATCGGCGCCCTTTCCATCATCGTCATGCGGAATTCTGTCACGAGGCCGCTCGCTCATTTGCTTTTACAGATGCGCGCCATGCAGGACGGCGACTACAGCGTTTCGATCGAGAACCGGGACCGCAAGGAAGAAATCGGCCGCATCGCCAATAGCCTCGAGGAATTTCGCTCCAGCCTCAAGCTCGCTGAGGACGCCCGCCACGCCGCCGAGGCGATCAAGGCAGCCGAGGCAGCCGAACTCAAGCGCCGTTCCGAGCTGACCGACCAATTCGCCGCGCGCATAGAACAACTATCGTCAGCCTTTACCGGCTCCTCGGCGGAGGTCGCCGACGCCGCCAGAAACCTTTCGGCCACCGCCGAGGAAACCGCCCGGCAGGCGCAGTCGGTAGCCGGCGCCTCTGAGGAAGCCTCGACCAATGTCCAGACGGTCGCCGCCGGCACGGAAGAACTGACCGCATCGGTCGGCGAAATCTCGCAGCAGGTGACCAATTCCTCGCGGATCGCCAAGGAAGCAGCGGCGGAAGCGGCGGCCTCAAGCAAGAATGTTCAGTCGCTGTCGGTGTCCGCCCAGCAGATCGGCACGGTCGTCGAACTGATCAGCAATATCGCCGCACAGACCAACCTCCTGGCGCTCAATGCCACCATCGAGGCGGCACGGGCCGGTGAAGCCGGCAAGGGCTTCGCGGTGGTGGCCGCCGAGGTCAAGCAGCTGGCCGACCAAACCGCCAAGGCGACGAGTGAGATCGGTACCAAGATCACCGAGATCCAGTCGGCGACCGGCATCGCGGTCGAGTCCATCTCCCGGATCGTCAAAACCATCGACACCATCCAGCATGCCTCCGAAGCGATTGCCGGCGCCGTGGAACAGCAAGGCGCTGCGACCGGTGAGATCGCCCAGAACACCCAGCGCGCCGCGCAGGGAACGGCTGCCGTCAGCCACAACATCTCGGGCGTCGGCACCGCCGCCGAGATGACCGGCGCAGCCGCCACGCAATTGATGGGTCTGTCGGAAGCAATGAGCTCCAATTCGGCAACGCTGCGTCACGAGGTGGATGCCTTCGTCCAGGGCCTCAAGGCTGCCTGATAAGCGACCGCGTCGCCAAGTGCTCCGGACCTGGACATACCAGCCCCCCACGCCGCAAAGCGTGGGGGTTTGTATTTGCAATGTACTTCATCGTGGCAGAGGGAGCCGCTTGCTGATCGCCCGGATCACCAGCGCCTTGCACATCGTCTCTGGATCAAGCGACGCCCGTCTAGAGCCAAAATCTTTCGCTCAGCTTCTTCTTGGCTTCTTCAACGACATCTTCCCACTCACATGACACTGTCTGTCGCAACAGCATCACGCTTGGATACCACGACGATTTGCCGCCGTTGCGGAACCACCGCCAATCCGCGGCAAATGGCAGAAGCAAAAGTGTCGGGATATTGAGCGCTCCAGCGACATGGGCCGTTGTATTATCGACTGTCACAACAGCGTCCATTGCCGAGACCTGCGCAATGAACAAGTCTAGATCTACAAATTGGTCGACTTCCCCATCGATTAAAACGGCCCCATTCACTTCTGTCCGAAGCGCATCATGATTTCCATATTGAAGAGACACAAAATCTGCATCCTGAGACGCCACCAGGTGATGTAAATTCTCTCTTCGCAGAGATCTGAGGTGCCCCGTAACTGGGTTCGAAGTACGCCATGAAATCCCGACCAGAGGACGGTTGGCGGCATAACGCTCCCGAAAGTGCGACCGCGCCTGTTCGTCGGCACGCAAGAACCCTTCGCTCAACCAACGGTCCGCATGCCGATCAGGTCGGAGAAGCTCGAACAGGTCTCCTGCCGAAATAGCCGCGGATATGTTTGAAGCCGGCAAGGGATCCCTGGTCCTAGCAAAACACTCCACTTGAGGAAAGGAGCGCGCCAACGGTTTCACCAAACGCGGATCGCATTCGAGTGTCACGGCAATGCCAGCGGCCAATAACTGGGGTATCAGGCCCGAAAACATGACTTCGTCGCCAACACCTTGCTCTCCCCAGACGAGTAGCCGACCGCTCGCAAGAGATTGCCCCTGCCATCGCTCATATTGCGAGTGGTGACGGACTCTGTTTGCGTCTATTTCACTCCGGATACGCCAGGCATATTTGCTCCAACCCTTGTCGAACATCTGATTTCTCAGGTAGATACAAGCTAGGCTGGTCATTAAGTTATGGTTATCCGGATACCTCGCCGATACACCCTCCAGAATTTCTATCGCCGTAGCTGTTTCGCCTAAATTCTCAAACGACAAAGCCAAATTGGCCAATGTCGTTTCACTCGGCTCCAGTTCGGCGGTTTTTTTGCGCATCTCCAGCGCTTCAGCATGGCGGCCAAGGCCGTCGACCACCGTACCGAGCTCTATCAATGCGAGGACATAGTCAGGCTGAATCCGCAGCGCCTCGCGGGCTGAGATTTCAGCCTCTTCGAGTCGCCCCATGGACCTCAATGAACTACCCCGAAGGCAGTGCGCGGCATACATGCCCGGATTTATCGCTAGCGCAGCATCGCATTCGGCGATGCATTCGCTGAACGACTTAAGGTGGAATAGCAACCTTCCATAACTATAGTGAACTTCAGAGTCGCGTAGTCCCGCCGATATGGCCTGAGAGCAGAGCTTTGCCGCGCCGCTCACCTCACCCATTCTGCACAATACATCCGAGAGGCTCAGTATCGCGGACTTGTTGTTTGGCTCGAGCGATATCGCTCGCCTCAGGGCGCTTTCAGCCTCGGGAAGGTTATCTAATTCCACTTCCAGCGTGGCATAATCCAACCACAGCTTCGCCACGTAGGCCTTGGATTCAGTTCCGCTGATATTGATGGCGGCTAGATAAACTTCAGCCGCTTGCGCACAGTTGCCGGCGCGGTAGAGCGCGGCGCCTCGTTTCACCAGAGGCCTCACCGCCCCCTGCTTGCGCAAGCTGAGATTGAGATAACAATCCGCCGCCTCGGCAAAGCGCCCCATCGCGCTGAAGGCGTCCCCGAGCACGTCGAGTGCCTGGACATTTTGTCTGTCGATCCGCAACACGGCCTCAAGCAGCGCTGCGCCTTCCGAAAACCGGCCATTCCGGCAACATATGACTGCCCGCAGGTTCAGACTATCGATATGGCCGGGGTTCTTGCTTAGGATCTTTTTGCAGATCGCATCGGCATCCTGGATGTTACCAGCCGAAAATAAGCGGGAAGCTCGAGAAAACGCCGCCTGAAGCATATCGAACCCTTCCCACGTCATAGGTTCACAGCCATTAAACGCTGCTTCGGGCTGTTTCAGGCTGGAGAGTCCTATGATCAGTCACCGCGAGGCGCCCTGTCCGCGGAACTCACCGCATGGATCGCCGCCCCCTCCGGCAGACCGCCTCGATCGCCGATCAGCACGCGCACCTGAAGAGCCAGCTATAGCGCTTCGGCACGTCTGCGGCATCGAGCCTGAGAGAGTTTAAGGCCTCTTCAGCTCGATCTTGGCCTCTCCGCTGATTCCACTACAGCGGATGATCATCTGGCCGTCCGAAACGCTGGAGCGGGAACCATCCGACTTGTTATGGAATGCAGTTGAAGGGGCTTGAAGGTCGCTATCGTCTAGACAGGGACCAGTCCGGGCGACCCGCAGCCGTCGGGTTGCCGCCGGTTATTGATCGTCTGAGGAAAAGTGGTGGGCGCGACAGGTTTCGAACCTGTGACCCGCTGATTAAGAGTCAGCTGCTCTACCAACTGAGCTACGCGCCCACTTTTCTCGCCGGACGTTGGTGTCGTCCGCAAGCGATGGCGGCTTATAACCATGGCTGAGATCGGGCGCAAGTCCTTTTCGAGCCGCCGGAAGAAAAAAATGAATGCGCTTTGATTTCAATCCGCTAACGGGGTTTTGCGATCGATGGCCATGAGGCGCCTTTTCTGCGCCAGCACATAAAAAAACGGCGGCAGCTCCTCATGGGGCTGCCGCCTTTGTCATGGCATCGGGGATAGGCAAAACGTCAGACGTAGAGTTCGCCGCGACCGACGATCACCGCCTCGCCACCGATGCGACCACCGGTGAGCTTGCCCTTTTCGATGATGATCTCAAGTTCGATGAGGCTCGGCCGCCCCATCTCGAAACCCTGTTCGATGACGAACTTCTGCTCGCCGTCGGCCGGCCGATCGAAGCGGCGGACCACGGCCGAGAAGGCAGCCACGGCCGAACCGGTCGCCGGGTCTTCGCCGATCCCGAGATTCGGCGCGAACATGCGGGCATGGAAATCATGCCCCTTTGTCACCACCTCGCGGCTATAGACGAAGAGGTCGAGTTCCGCCGACCCAAAAGCGCCTGCCCAGTGCGACTTGTCGACGCGAATGCGGCGCATGGCGTCAAGACCAGCGAGCGGCAGGAATACGAACACCGGGCCGCCGCCGTCGAAGACGCAGGGTGCGTGATTCTCAAAACCGATATCGCCACGGTTGAGCCCCAACGCCGAAGCGGCCAGCCCGATATCGCCATGGAACGGCCGCTCGTCCGGCAGCTTCGGCAAATCGAAAACCGCACGGCCGGAGCGCTCCGGCGAAATGGTAACGCCGCAACGGACGACACCCACCTGCTCTTCAAGCACCACCATGGCATCGGTCTCGCGCTCGATGCCTTGCAGGCGTTCGTGGGCGAGCAGCACCGCGGTGCCAACGGTCGGGTGGCCGGCGAACGGCAACTCGCGGCCAGGCGTGAAGATGCGAATCCTGGCCGATGTGCCGGGCCGCGATGGCGCCTCCACGAACACAGTTTCGGACAGATTGAATTCTTTGGTGATCGCCAGCATGCTGGCCGTATCGAGGCCATCGCTGTCCAGTACGACCGCCAGCGGATTGCCCGTCAGTCCCTTCGCGGTGAAAACATCAAGAATCGCATATCGACGAGCCACTTGGTCTCTCCTGAGGCGCACGGGTGCCGGCCACCATAGTGGCGGCGATGGCGTTAGTCCACGTCGGTTATCACCCGAATTTCACCACCGAGCTTCCCAAATGCGACCAAAATTACCATCTATAGCTAACGGAAAGGATGCACCGGTCCGCGAATTTCATGACCGGGCATGGAGACGAGAAATGTTCAGGCTGTCAAAGATCGCCGCACCTGTCGCCATCGCCGCCGTCCTGTCCTCGCTGGCGCTGCCGGCCATGGCGGACGACTACTATTATCATCACCGTAACAATCGTGGCGACGTCGCAGCCGCCGGCGCCATCGGCCTCCTCGGTGGCGCGATACTCGGCGCGGCGCTAGCCTCGCCGCCGTCGCCGCCGGTCTATTATGATCCGCCGCCGCCGTCGGTATACTATGCTCCGCCGCCGCCGCCCGTCGTCTACCGTCCGGCGCCCGTTGTCGTCTATCAGCAGCCCGCCCCGGTCTATGCGGCCCCAATGCCGCAGGAGCATCAGGCGTGGTGTGCCGGTCGCTATCGCTCCTATAACTCCTACGACAATACGTGGGTCGACAACCGCGGAAACCTGCGCCCCTGTCAGTCGCCTTACTACGGCGGCTGATCGGAAAGCCACCACCCCAGGCAGATCGCAGTACCTTGAACCGCCCGCCGTGACCTCCTGGCGGGCGGCTTTTTTATGTCAGCCGGCAAGCAGTCGCGCCGCGAAGGCGCGGCTATAGGCCGTGACCTCCGGACGGTCCAGCTCGGCAGGGGTGCGGAAGGCGACCACCCGCTCCAGTTCGCGCTCCTGCTGCCGGTCGAGTTCGGCCATGACGACCGAGACGAGATCGTCGGCCGGCATCGAAAAGCGGAGCACGCGGCCAATCGATACGCGCGGCCCGTCGAAGGCGACCAGCATACCCTCCACAGCCGCCTCGGCGGCGATCAGCCCGGTCTCCTCACGCAGTTCCCGCTCGATCGAGGCGATCAGGTCGACATTGCCGTCGGCGTCGACATCGGCCGGCTCCAGGCTGCCGCCGGGCGGATAGATCTTCCCAGCATTGGCCGTCGTCGCCCCCATTACGCCCAGAATCAGCGCGCCGTCCGAAGACAACACAAGCGCCGACCCGAACAGGTTGCGGATGCCGATCTCCGGAAAGCCCCAGTCGCGCCAGGCCATGAAACTGGCAAAGTCGCCCTCGACCGCCTCGCCCGTCAACACGCCACCATCGACCGCGATGCCACCCGGCAAGCCCGGCGCGATGGTCCCGAGCACGCGGCCATTCCACAGATGCGGGTTAGCCGCGACGCAGGCTGCCCAATGCGCGTCTATCTTGGGCCGCGAGCCGTCGGCAACCGGCCAGGCACCGGGACGAAGGCGAAGGCGGACGTCGGTAATATCGTGAAGCATATCGTGTTCCGGAAAAGGTCAGCCGATCTGACGGATGAACACTAGCCCCACGATGCGACTACGGGAAGACGAAGCCTCCGGCAGATGCTTGCTCAATAAAAATCCCCGCCGGAGGGCCGGCGGGGATCGAAGGTTTCGCAAGAGCGATCGTTTAGGCAGCGCGGATGGTTCCGACGAAGGCGGACACCTTCTGCTCCAGCGACGCCGACTGTTTGGCGAGATGCGACATGCGGTCGAGGAGATCGCGCGACGCCGCGCCACCCTTTTCGGCGGTGGTCCGCACGCCGACGATGGTCGAAGCCACCTCGGCGGCGCCAACGGCCGCCTCGGAAATATTGCGGGCGATCTCGCCGGTTGCCGAACTCTGCTGCGAGGCAGCGCCGGCGATCGACGACGTGATGTGATCGAGTTCGGCGATGCGGCGCGAGATGTCGGCGATCTTCTCCACCGACTGCTGGGTGGCACCCTGGATGGTGCTCATCTGCGCCTCGATGTCCTGCGTCGCCTTTGCCGTTTGGCTGGCCAGCGCCTTCACCTCGGAGGCGACGACGGCGAAACCACGCCCCGCCTCGCCCGCTCGTGCCGCCTCGATGGTGGCGTTGAGGGCGAGCAGGTTGGTCTGCTCGGCGATCGCCTGGATCATGGCAACGATGGTTCCGACCTTGGACGCACTGTCGGCCAGCGATCGAACGTCATTGTCGGTCAGGCGGGCCTGTTCCACGGCGGAACCGATCAATGTCGATGCCTCGGCGATCTGGCGGCCGATTTCGGCAATCGACGACGACAGCTCTTCGGACGCGCCGGCTACCGCCTGCACGTTGGCCGACGTCTGTTCAGAGGCACTGGCCACCGCCATCGACCGCCCGGAGGTTTCCTCGGCATCGGTCACCATCACCTCGGCCGCCCTGAGGGTCGATTGCGCCGTCTGCGTAACCGTGGCGAGCATCTCGCCGACTTCGGTCTCGAATTCATGGGCAAGGCGGCCGAGCAGCTCTTTCTGCTCCGCGCGCTGCCGCGCTTCCGCGTCGGCCTGCGACGCCTTGAGATGCTCGGTCTCGACCAGCGTGTCGCGGAAGGTGCCGACGGTGCTCCAGAGCATGCCGATCTCATCGCGGCCGATCTTGGCGGGAATGGAGACATCCATCTTGCCGTGGGTCAGATCGGCCAGCGCACCGTTGACGCGGCGCAATGGGCCGGCAATCTTGGCTGTACCAATCCAGGATGCGATACCGATACCCGCCAGGATGCCGATAACAGCGAAGATGATCAGGGTGCGGCGTCCGGCGACGTAATAGTCTTCGATCGAGGCGCGCACCGCATTGAGATCCTGAAGATCAAGATCGATCAGCTTGTCGAGCTCGGCTTGGAGCTGCTTGCGGTTGCTCCTGTTGGCTTCGTTGTTGCCCTGCTCATTGGCAGCGGCCGGCGACACCTCGGTACCCAGCCTGGCAGTCTCGGTGCGGAAAGTCTGGAAGTCCTTGGCCTTGGCAACGATAGCGCCCAATTCGTCCTTGCGATCGTCAGGCACGCGCGTCGACCATTCACCGAGCAGAGTGTCGATCGCTTTCAGGTTCTTCACAATGCCGTCGGCAAAAGGCTTCGCCGTGTCGTTGTCCTTGGCAGCGTAAATGCCGCGCGAATCCATAACCACGGCGGTGATCAGCCGGTTGAGGTGCTCGCCGTCATAGGCGCGTTGCGAGGCCATTTGAAAGGCATCGACGTGTTCATTGTATCCCTGCATGAGGCGGATGCCGAGCAGCGCCACACCGATAGCAATGACGCCAAGCACGGCAACGATCGAATAGAGCTTTCCTTGAATTTTCATTTTCGAGCTTCCGCAAACAAGGTCAGTCTAGACAGGGAGTGGCTGACTCCGCAGCAGCATAGAAATATTTCCATTGCCGAGTGATTAACGCGTAGAATGTTTCCATTGAACTGTAACGTTGTAGCCACGAAATCGCAGATCAATGATGAATAAAAGTTATATTTTCAGCCATGTAACCTGCGGTAGTGACAGAGGTAAAGGAAACATTACTGCCCTAGGTATATTTCCGGGATACTGGACTACATTTCAAAAACAAAAGCCGGAAAGCCCTGAGGCTCTCCGGCTTCGTCAATAAGATCGCCTGGCAAGCTGTCGCGAGCCTTACGCCCTGATCATAAACGGGCGGCGACCTGCGATCAGTTGCGGGCCTTGTCGACCAGCTTATTCTTCGCAATCCACGGCATCATGGCGCGCAGCTTCTCGCCGACCGCCTCGATCTGGTGGCTGTCGTTGTTGCGGCGGATACCCTTGAAGCGGGCGGCGCCGGCCTTGTATTCCTGCATCCACTCCGAGGTGAACTTGCCCGACTGAATGTCCTTCAGCACGCGCTTCATCTCGGCCTTGGTCTCGGACGTGATGATGCGCGGACCGGAGACGTATTCGCCCCACTCGGCGGTGTTGGAGATCGAGTAGTTCATGTTGGCGATGCCGCCCTCGTAGATGAGGTCGACGATCAGCTTCACTTCGTGCAGGCACTCGAAATAGGCCATCTCCGGCGCATAGCCGGCTTCGACCAGCGTCTCGAAGCCATTGCGGATCAGCTCGACAAGGCCGCCGCAGAGGACGACCTGCTCGCCGAACAGGTCGGTTTCGCATTCTTCACGGAAGGTGGTCTCGATGACGCCCGAACGGCCGCCGCCGATGCCCGAGGCATAGGAAAGCGCCAGCTCAAGCGCGTTGCCGGAGGCGTTCTGCTCCACGGCAACGAGGCAAGGCACGCCGCCGCCCTTCTGGTACTCGCCGCGCACGGTGTGGCCGGGGCCCTTCGGGGCGATCATCACCACGTCGAGGGTCGCCTTCGGCTCGATCAGGCCAAAGTGGACGTTGAGGCCATGTGCGAAGGCAATGGCAGCGCCGTCGCGGATGTTCGGGGCGATCTCATTGCGGTAGATGTCCGCCTGCAGCTCGTCCGGCGTGGCGATCATCAGGAAGTCGGCCCACTTGGCGGCGTCGGCCACCGACATGACCTTCAGGCCGTCGGCCTCGACCTTCTTGGCCGTCGCCGAACCCGGACGCAGGGCGATGACGATGTCCTTGGCGCCGGAGTCCTTGAGGTTCAGCGCATGGGCACGGCCCTGCGAGCCGTAGCCGACGACGACGACCTTCTTGCCCTTGATCAGGTTGAGATCGGCATCACGATCATAATAAACGCGCATGTTGTCTTCCTTCCTCGCCAGTGGCGTTCTTTGGACGCCGGCCCCCGCCGGTCGTCGGTTCACTCATGAAATCGGGTTATTCGATGTCCTGGGCGCCGTGCCCATAGAGACGGAAAAACTGCGAGATCGCCAACCGCGCCCGTCGCGGCCGGTCATCGGCCATCCCGGCGGGTGGCTCGCCGAGCAGCATGCGCACGTGGCCGTCGTGAACGATCAGCCCATAAAGGGTCTCATAGGCCTCGCGCGTGTCGGCGAAATGCACGTAACCGTGCCGCCGCCCAAGCTCCAGCAGCGCTCGGGCGCGTTGCTCGATCGGCAGCCGACCATGTTCGCGCAACAGGGCGCCGAGCTGGGCGCCATCGCGGTCGGCCTGACCGATGGCGAGGCGGTTGAGCGCCAGCGACACCTCGCCTGAGAGCACGCCAAGCAGATCCTCGGCGAACACGACCAGGCTGCGCGTGAAGTCGTCGAGGGTTGGCATCGTCTCGCGCGGCCCCGGCGTCCTCACCTTGCTGGCCTGATAGGTGATCATCGCCGCCAGCAGACCGTCGCGGTCGCCAAACCACTTGTAGAGACTTTCCTTGGAACAGTTGGCCGCCCTGGCAAGGCCAGCGGTGGTCAGAGCCCGCTCGCCACCGGCCACCAACAGCTGCAGCGCGCATTCCAGCACGGCATTCTGGCGGGGGGTGAAGGGCTCCATGGCGGGACGCTCTCTGTCGGCGGCTCAAACTTATGTACCGTACGGTACGGTTCCGCCGTTCTAGTGCCGACATCCGGTCTTGTCAAGCGCCGGCACGCCGCGACCACATTTCGGTGAAACCTCGGCCTTTCTCCTTAGGCATGGGTGGAATCCCTGATAAAAATCGCCTAGAGCATTTCCCGAACAGATGGCTCCATCTGATCGATAGGGAAATGCCCCAAAGTCAACTGCTTGTGCATATTCCTGATGTTCGGATCGCCTCGATCCGACCAGAGTATGCAACGGCGCCGCCCCGGCACTGTCCAGGACGATCGACAAGACAGCAGGGAGTTCGCGCTTGTCCACCCGCATCGAATCCGACACCTTCGGCCCCATCGACGTCGACACGTCCGTTTATTGGGGCGCTCAGACGCAGCGCTCCCTGGGCAATTTCAAAATCGGCTGGGAAAAGCAACCGAAGGCCATCGTCAAGGCGCTCGGCGTTCTGAAGCGCGCCGCCGCCGAGGTCAACCGCGATCTCGGCAAGCTCGATCCGAAGCTCTGCGACACCATTGTCACGGCGGCGCAAGAGGTGATCGACGGCAAGCTCGACGCCCACTTCCCGCTTGCCGTCTGGCAGACCGGCTCCGGCACCCAGACCAACATGAACGCCAACGAGGTGATCTCCAACCGGGCGATCGAACTCATGGGCGGCACGCTCGGCTCCAAGAAGCCGGTGCATCCCAACGACCACGTCAACATGAGCCAGTCGTCCAACGACACCTATCCGTCATCAATGCATATCGCCGCCGCTTCCGAGGTGATCGAGAAGCTGTTGCCGGCGCTCCACCACCTCAACAAGGCGCTCGACGCCAAGGCGAAGAGCTGGGCGGACATCATCAAGATCGGCCGCACCCACACCCAGGATGCCACGCCGCTGACCCTCGGTCAGGAGTTCTCCGGCTACGCCAAGCAGGTCGAGAACGGCATCAAGCGCATCGAACTGACGCTGCCGATGCTGATGGAAATCGCCCAAGGTGGCACCGCCGTCGGCACCGGCCTCAACGCCCCCAAGGGCTTTGCCGAGAAGATCGCCGCCCGCGTCGCGGAACTGACCGGCCACCCCTTCACCTCGGCCCCCAACAAGTTCGAGGCGCTGGCCGCCCACGACGCCATGGTGATGAGCCATGGCGCCCTCAACACGGTGGCTGCGAGCCTGTTCAAGATCGCCAACGACATCCGTCTCCTGGGGTCCGGACCACGCTCCGGCCTCGGCGAATTGTCGCTGCCGGAAAACGAGCCGGGCTCGTCGATCATGCCGGGCAAGGTCAACCCGACGCAGTGCGAGGCGTTGACCATGGTCTGCGTCCAGGTGTTCGGAAACCATTCGGCGCTGACCTTTGCCGGCAGCCAGGGCCATTTCGAGCTCAACGTCTACAATCCGGTGATGGCCTACAACTTCCTGCAGTCGGTGACGCTCTTGGCCGACGCCGCCGTCTCCTTCACCGACAACTGCGTCGTCGGCATCGAGCCGCGCGAAGACAACATCAAGGCTGCCCTCGGCCGCTCGCTGATGCTGGTCACCGCGCTGGCCCCCAAAGTCGGCTATGACATCGCCGCCAAGATCGCCAAGACGGCGCACAAGAACGGCACCACGCTCCGCGAGGAAGCGGTCGGCGGCGGCTACGTCACCAACGCTGAATTCGACGAGTTGGTCCGGCCGGAGCGTATGATCGGACCGGAGTGAGACCTCAGTACCTGTGCCAGCCATCGAAGTCCGCCTTGCCGAGATTCACGCCTTCCCAGCGGGCGATGGCATAGGCGGTGGTGTGGTGGAAGAACATGTTCGGCAGCGCGTACTCGGCGACGAAGCGCGCCGCCGGCAGTGCAATGTCGGCAAGGCCGGCGCGATCAGTAACCATCTCTCCCTCGCGCCCTTCGAGATCGTCGCGCCTTAGCGTCGATAACGCTCCCACAACGGCGGCGATATCGGCTCGGAGATCGGCGAAGGAGACGGCCTCTGGAAAATCCAGATCTGGTAGGTGCGGTGCCAGCGGCCTCAGCGCTCTCAACGGAAAGCGGGCGGCAATCCGCACCTGCGCTTCGAAGGGCAGCATGTCGGGCGCAAGGCGCGCGCCAAGCAACGCCACTTCTGGCAAACCGAGATCGTCGATATGGGCCGCCGACTTGGCGACGAGTTCATCGAGCCGCTCCAGATAGCGGCGGAACACCGGCACGAAAATGGCGTAAAGGCTGATCATTCTGCGCTCCTTGGACCGCAGACTGGCCGATACCATTGTCAGGGACCGGCAGCAGGCTTTACGCCCACTCGCTTAGAATTCGCCGACTTTCGGCGAGAGCCCGCATCTTGGCGTCGATGTCGGCGAGCTTCGCCCGAACGCCGGCTCGGAAGGCCGGGCATGGTGCTTCGCCGACAAGAGCCCCACGCGCGCAGGGCAGAAGACCACGAATGGCGGACAGCGTCAGCCCCGCCTCGCTCAGCACGGCAATGCGCCTGACAGTGGCAGCGTCATCGGCGGCAAATGAGCGATAGCCCGAGGCTGTCCGCGCCGGGGAGAGCAAGCCCAACGCCTCGTAACGGCGCAGCATGCGGACGCTGACCCCAGTCCGCCGCGACAATTCGCCGATCTGCATGATCGCCTCTTGACCCTGACACGCGTGTCAGACCCTAGCATGGCTGTCATCCCGCGTGAAAGGAAGCATCATGCTGAAGATGACCATGTTTGTTCGCCGCTTGCCCTCTCTCGACCACGGCGAATTCGACCGCTACTGGCGCGAGGTTCATGGCCCGCTGGTGGCCAGCCTCGCCCAGCCCCTGCGCATTCGCCGCTATATCCAGACGACGGTCGACGCCGACGAACCCGTTCAGGAAATGCTCCGGCAGGCGCGCGGTACGTTGGCCATCGATTTCGATGGTCTCGGAGAACTCTGGTGGAACGATCTCGAAGACTATCGCGCCGTTCGTTCGACGCCCGGGGGGCTCGCCGCCGTGGCCGAAATCTCGGCGGATGAACGCCGCTTCGTCGATCTCTCCCGCTCCTGCCTGTGGTTCGGCATCGAACGACCGATGGTCGAATAACAGCGGTCCGATGATAGGCGGCGCTAAGGAAACCGCCCCACTTGTCTTCGGGGCAGGATATCAGGTCGCATAGTCCACCGGCAGCGGCTCGCCATCCTTCAGGGTTTCCATGGAGATGGCCGCGCTGACGTCGAACAGCTCCACCTTGCGGACGATCTGTTTGTAAATGACGTCGTAATGCTCGACGCGCGGCAGGGCGAGCTTCAGGATGTAGTCGATATTGCCGGTGAGGCGATGCGCCTCCACCACCTCGGGAATGTCGGCGATGACGGCGGCGAAGCGCTCCATCCACTCAGCCGAGTGATGGGCGGTGCGGATCAAGGCATAGACGGTGGTCGGCACGCCGAGCCGGCCACGGTCGAGCACCACCGTGCGGCGGGCGATGTAGCCCTCGGTCTCCAGGCGCTGGATGCGCCGCGAGCAGGCCGACACCGATAGCGCTACCCGGTCGGCGAGATCGACCACCGACAGGCCCGCATCGCGCTGCAACAAATCCAGCAGCTTTCGGTCACGTTCGTCGAGCATGCGCCGCCGATTCCTTTGTAGAAGAATGATCACGCGCCTATTTTGCACAATAATGCAAATCTGCGCCAGCAAATTGCCTGGTAGCCAGATTTTGCGCTGAGGCATGCAAACCCTTGGCGGATGACCGAAGCTATGATCGGCCATCGCGACAAAGGGAACTGAGATGCGCACCATTGGCCTCATCGGCGGCATGAGTTTCGAGAGCACCGCTGTCTACTACAAGATGATCAATGAGGCGGTACGGACGCGCCTTGGCGGCCTGCACTCGGCCGAGCTCGTCATGCACTCGGTCGACTTCCAGTCGATTGTCGACTTGCAGAAGGCTGGACGCTGGGACGCCGCCGCCGAACGCCTCGGCAAGGCGGCGCAAGGGCTTGAACGGGCCGGCGCCGACTGCGTTCTGATCTGCACCAACACCATGCATCTCGTCGCCGACGAGGTGGCCGCAACCGTCAAAATCCCGCTCCTCAACATCATCGACGAGACGGCGAAAGTGCTGTCGGCCTCGGGCGTACGCCGGCCGCTGCTGCTGGCCACCCGCTACACCATGGAACAGGGCTTCTATGCCCGCCGTATGGCCGCTCATGGAATTGCCATGACGACGCCCGGCGAAGCCGGCCGCGCCATCGTCCATAACGTCATCTTCGACGAGCTCTGCGCCGGCACCGTCCGCGACGAGTCGCGCGCCGCCTTCCTCGACCTGATCGCCCAGGCAAAAGATGAAGGTTGCGACGCCGTCATTCTCGGCTGTACGGAAATCTGCCTGCTGCTCGAACCCGACGCGCTGCCACTGCCAGGCTATGACAGCACGGCGATCCACGCCGCCGCCGCCGTCGACTTCGCGCTGGCGGGTGGAATGAAGGCGGCTGCTGAGTAACCGGGCATCCTATATCGGCCCCTTACCCTATCCTGCCTGAGGTCCTACGCCTTCGCGTAGGAAGACAGAATTATATAATAAAAACATATAGATAAATTGTCATCAACTCTGTTGGGCATTGAGGTCTCTCAGTCTTGCATTGAGGATGACGATGATCTTGCGCATGAGGGCTCCGATGGCGACGATTGGCTTCTTTCCGTTTTGAACAAGGCGTTGATAGACCTCACGTAATGGTCCCTTTGCGTGGCTTGCGGCCAGGGCTGCCATGAAGAGGAGACGACGCACCTCAGAGCGTCCACCGCGCATCGTCCTGTGTCCCTTGAACAGACCGCTGTCATTGGCGTGTGGGGCCACGCCGGCCAGCGAGGCCGCCTGCCTTCGCTGCAGGCTGCCCAGCTCTGGCATGTGGGCGAGAAGAGCGATCGCGGTCAGCGACCCGACACCGGGCAAGCTCTGCATTTCCCGGAAGGCAGCCTTGAGCTGCGGGGTTCTGTCGATCAGCGCCTTCGTCTCCGCCTCAATGGCTTTGATCTGGCGGACGATGGCCCGCAGGATGGCGTCACAGGACGCCTTGATCACCTTGCTGGCCGGCGCTCTTGCCCGGTTCTGCTCGGCCACCTTGAGGGCAACCAGGTCCTCGCGCCGGGCAACCAGATCGGTCAAGATCTTCTGGTCGGCCTCTTTCGGCAGGAAGAGGGAAAGCCGATCCCAGCGATCCTGCCCGTAGCGGGCCAGCGCTTCGGCATCGAGAGCGTCCGTCTTGGCCAGGGTGCCGAAGGAGCGGATAAAAGCCTTTACCTTCAAGGCATCCACCCGGTGGCAGGCAATGCCTGCGGCCATCAGTTCGGCCACAAGGACATGCTCATGGCCACCGGTCGGCTCGCAGACCGCAAGGTCTATCCGCTCAAGACTCTTCAGAAAGCGGCGGATGGCGGCGGCGGTATTGTCGATGACGCAAGGCTTCGGACAGGCAGACGAGGAAAGGGCTTGGAAGACCGTCAGCGTGTCCTGGGAGACATCGAAGCCCAGAACGATCTCGGGAGCCTTCTGCAAAAAGGTCATGATGTGCTATCCTTCCCAAGTTAGGCCACCATGAGCTTCGGATTGTTCTCGGGCGTGGGTCTGATCGGCAAGGGTCAGCCCCCAGAGACCCCATCAACTCTCCAAGCGAATGATGGAAGATGGCAGGGAGCCTTGATGACAACGGGTGAAAACCCGATCCTCCGCACGGTCGCCTGCCACCGGCCTCTCCGGGGTCGTCAAACCAACCGGCCGGAGAGGCCGCCTTCATCTTAAGACAACGCAGACGAACAATCCTCCGCGAAGGCGGAGGACCTCAGGCAGAAAAAGGCACGACGGCAATATCACTCGCCCTTACGCGCTCAGGCGTCGGCGTCGCCCAGCGCGCAGCGATAGCGGCGCACCGTCTCGGCCATGCCGTAGATCATGCAGTCAGCGATCACCGCGTGGCCGATCGACGCCTCGGCAATGTGCGGCGTCCGTTTCACCAGCGGCGGCAGGTTGTCGAGCGTCAGGTCGTGGCCGGCGTTGACCGCCATGCCGAGCTTGACGGCGGCATCGGCGGTGATCGCCACTTCCTCCAGCCGTGCCCGCTGTTCGGTGGGATCGAAGGTGTGGCCGTAGGGGCCCGTATAGATCTCGATGCGCCGCGCGCCAGTCAGCGCGGCGGCGGCCGCCTGCGTCGGATCGGCGTCGACGAAGATCGAGGCGCGCATGCCCTGCCCTTGAATGCGCCGCACCACATCCGACAGGAAGGACTGATTGGTAACGCAGTCCCAGCCGTGGTCGGAGGTGTTCTGACCGGGCACATCAGGTACCAGTGTCACCTGATCAGGATGGGCCGCCTCGCAGAGCTTCAGGAAGTCCTCGGTCGGATAACCCTCGATATTGTATTCGCGACCTGGCCAGTCGGTCCTCAGCATCTCCTGCAGCGCGAACACATCGGTACGGCGGATATGCCGCTCGTCCGGACGGGGATGCACAGTGATGCCGACGGCGCCCGCTTCGAGCGCGATGCGCGACAGGCCGATAACCGACGGCCACGGCAGATCACGCCGATTGCGCAGATGGGCGATGGCATTGACGTTGACGGAGAGCTTGGTGCGGGTCATCGCGGGCGACCTGTGAGTTCGGGAGCCGCGACGATAATCCGCCGCCCCTCGCCGCACAAGCGACCTCAGGCGGCCGTAAACAACGGCAACCGAAGCCGCCGGCTAGGCGCGAGACCGATCAGCAATTCAGTTTCGCCATCGGCAATCTCCAGCACCTTGACGAGGCCGGCATGGTGGAAGCCGTCGAGCGCTCCGCCCGCCATCGGCAGCCTGGGCAACGTCAGGCGTTCGATGGTGAGGTGCGTCAATCCGGCCGTCGTCTGTCGCCGCCCTGCCCGCCCGTCGGTCCAATCGGACGGTCGCGCCTTGCCTGGCGACGAGAAGATGAAGGGCATCGCGGGATCATCGCTCTCTTGTGAAATGGCGATCGACACGCCGGGCGGAAAATCGGGATTGCGATAGGCCCAGCTTTCGCGCGGCAGCTCGCCTCGGCAGGCAATGCCGAAGGGCGAGGCGCCGGTCTCCCGCCACGCCGCCCGCTCGGCAAAACCGGAGCGGCCGAGCGGCGAAGCGGCGAGTTCGTCCACATCGATGACATAGAGCAGTTCGAGATAGGCATTGTCGAAAGCATAGCAGAGGTTGGCCGTCCCCTGCCCGACGTGCCGACGCGTAAACGACGGTTCGAGGCCGAGCGCGGCGAGCCGCTCGAATACGCCACCGCCCGGCTTGATCTCCGCCGGATCGACGAAGACGAACAGGTGGTCGAGCTCAAACTCTGTCATGACGGCGTCATCCTTCAGATATCCGTGTTGCCGTGTGCTCCAATAAACACCGCGTCTCACACCAGAATCTTGCCGGCGGCTCCGATCGCCGTCCCGATATCCTCGTCGGACACCTCGTTACCGAGCAGCATCTCGTTGTGCGCCTTGCCCGAGGGGATCATCGGGAAGCAGTTGGCGAGGCTGACCACGCGGCAGTCAAAAATCACCGGCTTGTCGATGCGGATCATCTCCTCGATAGCGTCGTCGAGGTCGGCCGGCTTGGAGCAGCGGATACCCACCGCGCCATAGGCCTCGGCCAGACGCACGAAGTCGGGTTGCGAGTCGACGTAGGAGTGGCTGAGCCGGTTGCCGTGCAACAGCTGCTGCCACTGGCGCACCATGCCCATGTACTGGTTGTTGAGGATGAACGCCTTGACCGGCGCATTGTGCTGCACCGCCGTCGACAGCTCCTGGATATTCATCTGGATCGAGGCGTCGCCGGCGATGTCGATCACCAACGAACCGGGATGGGCGAGCTGGGTGCCGATGGCCGCCGGCAGACCGTAGCCCATCGTGCCGAGGCCGCCCGACGTCATGAAGCGGTTCGGCTCGTCGAAATGATAGTACTGCGCCGCCCACATCTGGTGCTGGCCGACCTCGGTGGTGATGTAGGTGTCGCGGCCCTTTGTCAGCTCGAACAGCCGCTCGATGGCATATTGCGGCATGATCGCCTCGGCCGAGTGCCGGTAGGTCAGGCACTTCCTGGCCCGCCAGCCGTCGATCTGCTTCCACCAGGCGGCATGCGCCGCCTTGTCCTGCACCGGCTTGCGGGCATTCCAGGCGGCCATCATGTCTTCGAGCACCGAGCCGACGTCGCCGACGATCGGCAGGTCGACCACGACGTTCTTGTTGATCGACGACGGGTCGATGTCGATGTGGATCTTCTTGGAGTTGGGCGAGAAGGCGTCGATACGGCCGGTGATGCGGTCGTCAAAGCGCGCGCCGATGCAGACCATCACGTCGCAGTCGTGCATCGCGAGATTGGCTTCGTAGGTGCCGTGCATGCCCAGCATGCCGAGCCAGTTCTTGCCCGACGCCGGATAGGCGCCGAGGCCCATCAGCGTCGATGTCACCGGGAAACCGGTCAGCTTGACGAGATCGCGGAGCAGCGCCACCGCCTTCGGGCCGGAGTTGATGACGCCGCCGCCAGTATAGAGGACAGGCTTCTTGGCGGCGGCCATCAACTCGACGGCCTCGCGAATGGTCGCATCCGGGGCCTTCACCGCCGGGTGATACTGCGTCAGCGACTTGCCCTTGCAGTTCTCGTAGGTGCCGGTCTGGAACTGGATGTTCTTGGGGATATCGACCAGAACCGGACCGGGGCGGCCGGTGGTGGCGATGCGGAAGGCCTCGTGCAGAATGGCCGGCAGATCCTCGATGCGGCGGACCAGCCAGTTATGCTTGGTGCAGGGCCGCGTGATGCCGACGGTGTCGGCTTCCTGGAAGGCGTCGGTGCCGATCAGCGTCGTCGGCACCTGGCCGGTGATGCAGACCATCGGGATCGAGTCGAGCAACGCATCGGTCAGCGCCGTCACCATGTTGGTGGCGCCGGGGCCGGAGGTGGCGAGCGCCACGCCGACCTTGCCGGTCGAGCGGGCATAGCCCTCGGCGGCGTGGCCGGCGCCCTGCTCGTGACGGACGAGAATGTGGCGGACTTCTTCCTGCTGGAACAGTTCGTCTAAGATCGGCAGCACCGCGGCGCCGGGGTAACCGAAAATCGTGTCGACGCCCTGATCGATCAGCGCCTGGATGACCATTTCCGCGCCTGTCATCTGCCGTGTCATCGTCTGTTACCTCAAGCTCTCATCCCGGGGAAAAGCGGGCAATAAAAAAGGCCCCGTTAGGGACCCGACTTTCGCGCACCATGAGTAACCGGCAGGCCTCAGGAAGAGACCTCCGCCACGGTGCGCCATCTAAGTACTACGAGAAGCAAACGCATGCCGTCCTCTGGTTCAATCGCCGGGACCACCCCGGAATGGCCGGCAAACGACCGGCGGGAAAGAAGGCCCGAGGCTAAGCGCCACGAGCCACTGAAGCAGACCGCCGCCCGGTTTCGCCGCGGCGGCGGCCCTGAGCCTCACATGCCGACCTTGCCGCGAGCAAGCGCCGCGAGGCCGGTGCGGGCGAGTTCAACCAGGCCGCATTCCTTCATCAGGCCGACGAAGCGGTCGATGTCGGCCGGCGCGCCGGTCATCTCGAACACGTAAGAGTCGAGCGTTGCATCGACGATGCGGGCGTTGAAGGCCTGCGCCAGGCGCAGCGCCTCGTCGCGCATTTCGCCCTTGCCGGCCACCTTGACCAAGGCCAGCTCGCGCTCCAGCGCGTCGCCGGCCCAGGTTAGGTTGATCACCTTGTGCACCGGGATCAGGCGGCCGAGCTGGTGCATGATCTGCGAGATGACCGGCGGCCGGCCTGTCGTCACGATGGTGATGCGCGACTGGTGGTTCGAATGCTCGATCTCGGAGACGGTGAGGCTCTCGATGTTGTAGCCGCGCCCCGAGAACAGGCCGACGACGCGGGCGAGAACGCCCGGCTCGTTGTCGACCAGCACCGACAGCGTGTGGCTGCGCTCGGTGGCGGGGAACTCTTCCTCTAGGAAGTAGGCGGACTGGGACTGACCTGCGACGATCATCATGATGTCAATTCCGATAAAGCGTTGCGGAGAATGTGAGTGGCTGCTCAAGCAAGCAACCGCGCCTCACACCAGGACCTTGCCGTTGGAGTCGATTGCCGTTCCAATATCTTCATCGGTGACGTCGGTGCCGAGCAGCATCTCGTTGTGCGCCTTGCCCGAGGGGATCATCGGGAAGCAGTTGGCGAGGCTGACCACGCGGCAGTCAAAAATCACCGGCTTGTCGATGCGGATCATCTCCTCGATAGCGTCGTCGAGGTCGGCCGGCTTGGAGCAGCGGATACCCACCGCGCCATAGGCCTCGGCCAGACGCACGAAGTCGGGTTGCGAGTCGACGTAGGAGTGGCTGAGCCGGTTGCCGTGCAACAGCTGCTGCCACTGGCGCACCATGCCCATGTACTGGTTGTTGAGGATGAACGCCTTGACCGGCGCATTGTGCTGCACCGCCGTCGACAGCTCCTGGATATTCATCTGGATCGAGGCGTCGCCGGCGATGTCGATCACCAACGAACCGGGATGGGCGAGCTGGGTGCCGATCGCCGCCGGCAGGCCGTAACCCATGGTGCCGAGGCCACCCGACGTCATGAAGCGGTTCGGCTCGTCGAAATGATAATACTGCGCCGCCCACATCTGGTGCTGACCCACCTCGGTGGTGATGTAGGTGTCACGGCCCTTTGTCAGCTCGAACAACCGCTCGATGGCATATTGCGGCATGATCGCCTCGGCCGAGTGCCGATAGGTGAGGCATTTCCTGGCCCGCCAGCCGTCGATCAGCTTCCACCAGGCGGCATGCGCCGCCTTGTCCTGCACCGGCTTGCGGGCATTCCAGGCGGCCATCATGTCTTCGAGCACCGAGCCGACGTCGCCGACGATCGGCAGGTCGACCACGACGTTCTTGTTGATCGACGACGGGTCGATGTCGATGTGGATCTTCTTGGAGTTGGGCGAGAAGGCGTCGATACGGCCGGTGATGCGGTCGTCAAAGCGCGCGCCGATGCACACCATCACGTCGCAGTCGTGCATCGCGAGATTGGCTTCGTAGGTGCCGTGCATGCCCAGCATGCCGAGCCAGTTCTTGCCCGACGCCGGATAGGCGCCAAGGCCCATCAGCGTCGATGTCACCGGGAAACCGGTCAGCTTGACGAGGTCGCGGAGCAGCGCCACCGCCTTCGGACCGGAGTTGATGACGCCACCGCCAGTATAGAGGACCGGCTTCTTGGCGGCGGCCATCAACTCGACGGCCTCGCGAATGGTCGCATCCGGGGCCTTCACCGCCGGGTGATACTGCGTCAGCGACTTGCCCTTGCAGTTCTCGTAGGTGCCGGTCTGGAACTGGATGTTCTTGGGGATGTCAACCAGAACCGGGCCGGGACGGCCGGTGGTGGCGATGCGGAAGGCCTCGTGCAGGATGGCCGGCAGATCCTCGATGCGGCGGACCAGCCAGTTATGCTTGGTGCAGGGCCGCGTAATGCCGACCGTGTCGGCCTCCTGGAAGGCGTCGGTGCCGATCAGCGTCGTCGGCACCTGGCCGGTGATGCAGACCATCGGGATCGAATCGAGCAGCGCGTCGGTCAGCGCCGTCACCATGTTGGTGGCGCCGGGGCCGGAGGTGGCGAGCGCCACGCCGACTTTGCCGGTCGAGCGGGCATAGCCCTCGGCGGCGTGGCCGGCGCCCTGCTCGTGACGGACGAGGACGTGGCGAACCTCTTCCTGCTGGAACAGCTCGTCGAAGATCGGCAGCACCGCGCCGCCGGGGTAACCGAAAATCGTGTCGACGCCCTGATCGATCAGCGCCTGGATGACCATTTCCGCGCCTGTCATCTGCCGTGTCATCGCCTGTTACCTCAAGCTCTCGTCCCGTCGTCCGGGCAATATTTGCGTTTTTCGGGTAATAAAAAAGGCCCCGCTAGGGACCCGATTTCCGCGCACCATGAGTAATCGGCAGGCCTCAGGAAGAGACCTCCGCCACGGTGCGCCATCTAAGTACTACGAGAAGCAAACGCATGCCGCCCTCTGGTTCAATCGCCGGGAACACCCCCGGAATGGCCGGCAAATTACCGGCCGCCGGCTGACAGGTCAAGAGCCTATTTCATTCGTTGCGCGATATCATCCGCCACAGCAACAAAATGTCGCGACGACGCCGGATCAAGGCGCGGCCAATCGGCCATCTGATTGCGGAACCAGGTTTCCTGGCGTTTGGCATATTGCCGAGTCGCTGTTATGGCCGCCTCGACCGCCTCTTCGACGGGAAGTTCACCCCGAGCCGCCGCGATCATTTCCGGCACGCCGATCGCCTTCATGGCCGGCAAAGCCGGATCGAGCCGGAGGGCGGCAAAGGCCCGCGCTTCGTCGAGCCCACCGCTCGCCGCCATGGCCCGGAAGCGTTCGTCGATGCGCGCATGCAGCCAGTCGCGCTCCGGCGCCATGACGACATGAGCGATATGTCCGCCCGAGATCAGCGGCCGCGAGCGCGTCTCCTGCCATTCCGACAGCGGTCGTCCCGTGCTGTCGGCCACTTCCAGCGCCCTCAGAACCCGCTGCGTATCATTGGGATGCAGGCGGCCGTAGAGCACAGGATCGACGACGGCCAATTCCTTATGCAGCGCCGCCGCGCTCGTCGTTTGCGCCCGCTCGCGCCAGAAGGCGCGCACCCGCTCGTCGATCGGCGGCACGTCGGAGAGGCCCTGGGTCATCGCATTGAAATAGAGGCCGGTGCCACCGACGATCACCGCCGGCTGCCTCACGATCGCGATCAGAGTCTTTTCGAGATCATCCAGATAGCTGGCAACGGTATAGCCATCGCCGCTGCCGATATGGCCATAAAGGCGGTGCGGCGCCCTCGCCTCGTCCTCTTGCGTCGGTCGCGCCGTCAGGATGCGCAATTCGCGATAGACCTGCATCGAATCGGCGTTGATCACCACGCCGCCGCAGCGCTCGGCGATCGCCAACGCCAGAGCCGACTTGCCGCTCGCCGTCGGGCCGGCTATCAGAACCGCGCGTCTTTCTCCCGTCTCCGCCGTCACGCCTGGAGCCTCCCATGTCGCTCGTCGCAACGCTTGTCTCATCTCCGACCGATCCGCAAGTGACCGATAGCCTGATCACCGCCGTGTCACGGCGGCTGGGCGGCGACGCTCACAAGGTGCTGGCCGAAGGGATCGCCGCCGATATCGCCGTCGGCGACTATCTCTCCCGGAGCGAGGCGGTGCACCGCGTTGCCGAGGTGGTGGGCGAAGCCGCCGTCGATTTCGCCGTCCTTCCCGTCAAGGGGCGGCGCAAGAAGCTGCTGGTTGCCGACATGGACAGCACCATGATCGGCCAGGAATGCATCGACGAACTCGCTGCTTTCGTCGGTCTTAAGGAACATGTCTCGGCCATCACCGAGCGGGCGATGCGCGGCGAGATCGCTTTCGAACCGGCGCTGCGCGAACGGGTCGGCCTGTTGAAGGGGCTCGACATCGGCGTTGTCAACGAAGTGCTCCGCGAGCGCATCACACTGACGCCGGGCGGCCGCGAGCTGATCGGCACCATGAAGGCCCACGGCGCCTATACCGCTCTAGTTTCCGGCGGTTTCACCCTGTTCACCGATCGCATTCGCGACATGATCGGTTTCAACGAGGATCGCTCCAACTGCCTGATGACCGAGAGCGGCCGGCTCTCCGGCCTGGTCGCTGAACCGATCCTCGGCAAGGAGGCCAAGCTCGCCACGTTGATCGAACTCAGGAACGCGCGCGGCTTGGCCCATCACGAGACGGTGGCGATCGGCGACGGCGCCAACGATCTCGACATGATCAACGAAAGCGGCCTCGGCGTCGCCTTCCACGCCAAGCCAAAGGTGGCGGCGGCGGCCGAAGTCTCCATCCGCTACGCTGATCTTACGGCTGTGCTCTACCTGCAGGGCTTCGCCAGGGAAGAGTTTGCGGCGGTTTAGCCGCCCATCACCCACATCCGCACCGGGTTGGCCGGATCGGCCAAGAGGCGGATGGCGAGACCGATGCAGGTGATCACCAGGAGCGGCCGGATGACTTTGGCGCCGCCCCGGACGGCCAGCCGCGAGCCGATCTGCGCGCCGAGGAACTGGCCGACGCCCATGACGAGGCCGGGCTTCCAGAACACCACGCCTGACAGCAGGAACACCAGGAAGCCACCGACGTTGCTCGCAAAATTGAGCAGCTTGGTATGCGCCGTCGCCTTCAGCAGGCCGAAGCCGGCCAGCGACACGAAGCCCAGCATGAAGAATGAGCCGGTGCCCGGCCCGAACAGGCCGTCGTAGCAACCGATCACCGGTACGAAAGTCAGCGTGAACAGGAAAGGCGTCATGCGGGCATGGCGGTCCTGATCGTTGAGGCCGCGCTTGAAGGCGAAATAGACGGCAATGGCGATCAGCATGATGG
This sequence comes from Pleomorphomonas sp. PLEO, assembly GCF_041320595.1. NCBI lineage: Bacteria > Pseudomonadati > Pseudomonadota > Alphaproteobacteria > Hyphomicrobiales > Pleomorphomonadaceae > Pleomorphomonas > Pleomorphomonas sp. PLEO. The sequence continues at coordinate 2,637,097 of NZ_CP166625.1, read as the reverse complement.
GCATGGCAATCCTGAGCCAGTCGCCCGGCAGCACCGTGGCAAGCAGCGCCCCCAGTATGGCGCCGGCGCCCGACATCAGCGCCATCGGCAACTGGGAACGCAGATCGACCTGCCCGGCCCGCGTATAGGCCAGCGTCGCCGATGCCGAGCCGAACAGCGATTGCAGCTTGTTGGTTCCGAGCGACTGGATCGGCGAGAAGCCGGCCAGCATCAGCGCCGGCACGGTGATGAGACCGCCACCTCCGGCGATCGAATCGATGAAGCCGGCGACGAGGGCGGCAAAGAACAGCGCCGTCAGAAGATGCAGGGAAAGGTCGACCAAGATGCGCTCGGAAGGATCAGGAGGAAACGGCGCCATCTGGCGCGGTGAGGTCGGCGAGCACGGATACGCGAACGGCGCTCGCCAGATTGCGGGCACCGCGCGTTCGGTCGATGTCGAGAACGAAGGCTGAAAGACTTTGGCCGCGCCGCTCGGCAAGCCGCTCGGCCGCCGCCCAGAACTCCGGCTCCAGCGCCAGGCTGGTTCGGTGTCCGGCCAGCGACAACGACCGTTTGACGTTCATGTCGACGAATCCGAATCCGGATCGGCCGGAGACTCCAGGCGATGACCATCGAGCCGCCGCGTCTCCAGCGCATCCTGCGCCTGAGTCGTCAGCTTTTCCACCTTGCCGCGGCCGAACTTGGCGCGGTTCTCCGCCGCCTCGCCCTCGCGGCGACGGCGATCGCGATCCTTGCGCGCCCGGCGGAGGTTGACGACGTCGCTCATCGCCAGCTCAGGGCTTCTTGCGGAAGGCGTCGAGCGAAATCACCGTCGGCCCCTTGGACTCACCCTCCGGCTTGTCCTCGACCTTCGGCTCTTCGGGCTTTTTCGCCGCCTCGCCTGGCTTGGCCGGCTTGACCGCCGGCGCCTTGGCTGCCGCGGGGCGTGGCGCGATCTTCGGCTCGTCGCTTGCCGGGCCGATCGCCTTGAGCGGACCTTCCTCGGGCATGTCGGCGGCGTTGCCGCTCTCGTCGACCAGCGGGAACTGCACCGCGAATTCCACCGAGGGATCGAAGAAGCCGCGAACCGATGCGAACGGTACCACCAACTTTTCCGGCACGCCGGAGAAGGAAAGGCCGATTTCGAAACTCGTCTCGTTGACCAGCAGCTCCCAATACTGGTGCTGGATGACGATGGTCATCTCGTCCGGGTAGCGTTCCTTGAGGCGGGCGGAAATCCGCACGCCCGGCGCCCGGGTATCGAAGATGATATAGAAATGATGCTCGCCCGGCAGGCCGGCGTGCGCCACTTCCGCGAGCACCTTCTTCACAAGGCCGCGGAAGGCCTCCTGAGCAAGAACGTCGTAACGGATCATGTCCTTGGGCATTGAGGCTCCGCCTTGAGGAAATCGAGAGGCGCCCAATCGGCCGCGTCATCGCCCTACAGTCTAAAGCATCGGGCGCAAGAGTGTAAACGCCTTCGCGGCGCATCGCGTGAAGCACGTGTGAGATAGAGCAGATCTGAAGAGAATTAAGTGGAGGCTTCTGTTGCCAGGTGCCTCCGAACCCCGCCTGAAAGTGCTACCCCTCAGGACTTGATTCCCAGTTTGGGCACCGCATTACGCGGCGACGGCCACCGGAGCATAGTTGTCATTCGCAACTATAGGTTTAGCCCGATAACGGTGGTACAATGCCGAGTGAAAGAGCCGCCTTTACGCCCCCGTCGATCCTATTTCGCCCCCGCCGAAGGCCTTGCCCACAAAGTGGCTTCACAAGGACTTGGGTGGAGGCGCCGGGTACCGCCCCCGGGTCCGAATGGTTTATTGCGCAGTCCGTTTATCACCGTAGCCGGATTGCTCCGGCAGGAAGACATATAGGGTGAACAGGCCCGTCTGTGAAGAGGCGGCAAACGATCACCCCCAGTATGGGACACCGCCATGCGCGGGCTCGGCTTGACCTCGGGCACTGATGCGGCCGATAGAAGCGCTTGAAACCGGCTTTTCAGTGCCGCGCAACACATCGAACCGGCGAGCCTTCATGTCGCGCCAGCATCGCCCCCGGGTTTACGCTCGCTATTCCCGCCTCGGCGCGTCACGCCTCCGCCGCCAGATTCTGTTTCTGGCCGGGGGCATCGGTGTCGGCATCGCCGCCGTATTGATGGCCCGCGCCGCCGACCTCGCCCAGACGACATTTCGGACCAGCGCGGCATCGATCCCCTGGCTACCGCTTGTCGCAACGCCGGCCGGCTTTGCGCTCTCCTGCTTCCTCGCCCGTCGGCTGTTCCCCGGTTCGCAAGGCAGCGGCATTCCCCAGGTGATCGCCGCTCGCAAGCTGCCACCGGCCGAGCCATCGGAACACCTCGTGTCGCTCAGGATCGCCGGCGGCAAGATCCTTTTGATGCTGCTCGGCCTTCTGGCCGGCGGCTCTCTCGGCCGCGAAGGCCCCACGGTGCAGGTGGGCGCGGCCATCATGCAGGCAGCGGGGCGCTTCGCTTCCATCAACCGATCGTCGTTGCTGCTCGCCGGTGGCGCGGCCGGCGTCGCCGCCGCCTTCAACACGCCGCTGGCCGGCATCGTCTTCGCCATCGAGGAATTGAGCCGCTCCTTCGACAGCAAGGCGAGCGGCATCGTCATCATGACGGTGATGCTAGCCGGCCTGACCGCTCAGATGCTGCTCGGCGACTACACCTATTTCGGCTCGTCCTACGTGACGCTGGCGCCGGGCGTCGCCTGGGTAGCCGTACCTGTCGTCGCCGTCGTCGGCGGCGCGCTTGGCGGCCTGTTCAACCGTTTCAACGTCGCCTGGTCGCGTGGCCTCCCGGGGCCAGCCGGCGCCTTCATCCGCAACCACCCGGTGGTAACAGCCGGCCTTCTCGGCCTGTTGGTCGCCCTCCTCGGCTTTGCCTCGGGCAGCGATGTCAGCGGGACCGGCTACGAGGCGGCGCGCACGGCCATCCACCAGAGCCCGGCCGACATTAGCCTCTGGTACGGCCCGGCCAAGCTGATCGCCACGCTGGTCTCGACGCTGTCCGGCATACCCGGGGGCATCTTCTCACCATCGCTCTCCATCGGCGCAGGCCTTGGGCTCGACGTCGCCCACTTTCTCGACATCAATGCCGCCTCGGCCATCGCGCTGCTCGGCATGTGCGCCTATCTCGCCGGGGTGGTGCAAGCGCCCCTGACATCGGTGGTGATTGTCCAGGAAATGACGCTCAACCATTCCATGCTGCTGCCGCTGATGCTGGTGGCGCTGATCGCAGGCAAGGTGTCCAGCCTCATTGCGCCGGAAGGCGTCTACCACGCCCTGGCGCGCAACTTCGCCGTTACGACGCCATCGGCGGCTGACTCGCCCCGCGACTCCGGCTAGTCTCTTTGCCTCAGTTACAATAGCGGATCGTCATGCAGCAGTATCTCGACCTTCTGAAGCTCATCCTCGACACCGGCACCTCCAAGGAGGACCGCACCGGTACCGGCACACTATCGGTGTTCGGCCACCAGATGCGCTTCAACCTTGCCGACGGCTTCCCTCTGCTGACGACCAAGAAGCTGCACATCAAATCGATCGTCCACGAGCTGATCTGGTTCCTTCAGGGCGATACCAACATCAAATATCTGAAGGACAACGGCGTCTCCATCTGGAACGAGTGGGCCGACGAGCGCGGCGATCTCGGCCCCGTCTATGGTCACCAGTGGCGCTCATGGCCGACGCCCGACGGCGGCACCATCGACCAGATCGCCGAGGTACAGGAGACCATTCGCCGCAATCCCGATTCGCGCCGCATGATCGTCACCGCCTGGAACCCCGCCGATGTGCCGAAGATGGCGCTGCCACCCTGCCACCTGCTGATCCAGTTTTATGTCGCGAACGGTCGCCTATCCTGCCAGATGTATCAGCGTTCGGCCGACGTCTTCCTCGGCGTGCCGTTCAACATCGCCTCCTATGCGCTGCTCACCGCCATGATGGCGCGGGCGACCGGCCTGGAGCCGGGCGACTTCGTGCACACGCTCGGAGACGCCCATCTCTACCGCAACCATCTCGATCAAGCCCGCCTGCAGCTGACGCGCGCGCCGCGCGCTCTTCCGACGCTGAAGCTCGCCGAAGGGATTAGCGACGTTCGCGATTTCCGATTCGAGCACGTGATGATCGAAGGCTATGATCCTCATCCGCATATCAAGGCCGAGGTCGCCGTATGAAGAAACCGTCCACCGTCGCGATCGCCGCTTTGCTGGCAGGCCTGCCCACCTTGGCCCATGCCAATGACACCATGGCGGAGCTGGCGGCCGGCGGCCTGACCTTCGTTTCGGCGGACGACGTCACCATGCAGAGCGAGGATCTTTACATCTCGCCGAAGCAGGTGCGCGTCGACTATGTCTTCCACAACGGTGGTGACCGCGACCGGACGACGGTGGTCGCCTTCCCAATGCCGGATATCGAGGGCAGCGGTGACTTCATCGTGTCGGTGCCCAATCCAGACTCCGACAATTTCATGAACTTCTCGGTGGCCGTCGATGGCAAAGCCGTCACGCCGAACGTCGACCGTCATGCCTTCGCCGTCGATGTCGACGTCACCCAGGAGCTCACCGACCATAATATTCCACTGCTACCGTTCGGCAACTCCACCAGCCAGGCTCTCGCCGGCCTGCCGAAGGATCTGGTCGCCGACTGGATCGAGCGCGGCATCATCATCCCGATCGACTATGATGACGGCAACGGCTGGAAGACCGACTACGTACCGGTGTGGAAGCTGAAGACCACTTACTGGTGGCGCACCACATTCCCGGCCGGCCGCGACATGCGCGTCGCCCACCGCTACACACCGAGCATTGGCGCCACGGCCGGCCTCAACTTCATCGGCTCCGACGAGAATGCCCCGTTCACCGGCGAGGATTTCGACAGGGAAAAGCAGCGTTACTGCTTCGACGAGAGCTTCATTCAGGCGGTTACCAATCACCTCGACGCCGCCAAGACCCAGGATTCCTATCTCCAGGAGAGCTGGATTTCTTACGTGCTCACCACCGGCGCCAACTGGGGTGGCACGATCGGGCACTTTCATCTGACGGTCGACAAGGGAGATCCCGACGCGTTGGTTTCCTTCTGCGGCGATGGCGTCAAGAAGACAGGCCCAACCACCTTCGAGCTGACCGCCGATGACTTCTACCCCGAGCGCAACATCGACATCGCGCTGATCGGCCGCCCAACCGACTGAGACGGACGGCGCCGCATTGGCCTAATACCGAGATGCATTGAAATGCCTCTTGGTATTCTGCTTGCCGATTTCTCATGCCCTTGATGCAAATAAGAAATCGGCAATGGCCTCAATGAGCGGATGCGTCAGCGTCTTCGCGAATTGGTTTAAACGGATATCGCCAAAGAAAACGGCCGGCCCCACCTGGGACCGGCCGTCATTTTATTGGAAATGACTGCTTCGATCAGTCGATCTTCACCGCGATGAAGCGCAGATCGCCGCCGGCGTTGGAGACCAGGAGCAGCACCGACTTGCGGCCCATCGCCTTCTGCTTTTCGACGGTCTTGGCGACGTCTTCCGGAGAGAGCACCTCTTCCTGCGCCACCTCGACGATCAGGTCGCCCGCGACGATGCCCTTTTCGGCCGCCGCGCTCGCCGCATCGACACCGGCGACCAGGACACCCCTGACCTCGGCGTTGAAGTGGTACTTTTCACGGGCACCGTCATCGAGGGCACCAAGCGTCAATCCAAGGATTTCCGTTTGGTTCTTCGGCGGTTCCGCCTTGGGCTCCTCGGCCTTCGCGGCGGCAACCTTCTCGCTTTCATCAAGGCGACCGAGCGTCACGGGAAGCGTCAGCTCCTTACCCTTGCGGATCAGCTTGATCGGCACTTCCTTGCCGACCGCCGTGTTGGCGACGAGGCGTGGCAGCTCGCGCATGGTCTTGATGGGGTGTCCGTCGAAGGCGACGATAACGTCGCCCGGCTCGACCTTGGCCACCGCCGCCGGTCCACCCTCCGTCACACCGGCAACCAGAGCCCCCTGCGGACTGGCGATGCCGAGACTTTCGGCCAGATCGTCGGTCACTTCCTGAATGTTGACGCCGAGCCAGCCACGATGGGTCTCACCGAACTCACGCAGCTGATCGACGACGCCGATGGCGATCTCCGAGGGGATGGCGAAACCGATGCCGATCGAACCGCCCGACGGCGAGATGATGGCGGTATTGATGCCGATCACCTCACCCACCTCGTTGAACAGCGGGCCGCCGGAGTTGCCCCGGTTGATGGCCGCGTCCGTCTGGATGTAGTTGTCGTAGGGGCCGGAATTGATGTCGCGATTGCGCGCCGAGATGATGCCGGTGGTCACCGTGCCACCGAGGCCGAACGGGTTGCCGATCGCCATCACCCAATCGCCGACGCGCATGTGTTCGCTGTCGCCGAATTTCACGGCGGTGAGCGGCTTGTCCGGCTTGACGCGCAGAACAGCCAGATCGGTCTTGGCATCATGACCGACCAGTTCGGCCTTCAGCTTGGTGCCGTCGGAGAAGTTGGCGACTATTTCGTCGGCATCCTCGATCACATGATTGTTTGTGATGATGATGCCGGAGGGATCGATGACGAAGCCCGACCCGAGCGACTGGACCTTGTGCGGATCGCCGCTTTCGCCGCCACCGCCACCGCCCTCGTCACCGCCATCGCCGTTATCGGTGCCATTGTCGGCGCCGCTATTATCGCCGCTGCCGTTGCCCTTGTTGTTGCCGTTCTTGTCGAAGAATTCGTCGAAGAAATTCTGGAAGGGAGAGCCCTCCGGCACCTGCGGCAGCGGCACCTGCCGTGTCTCCGCCACCGTCTGCGTGGTCGAAATATTCACCACCGCCCCAAGCAGCTTCTCGGCGAGATCGGCAACCGAAGCCGGTCCCTGCTCGGCAGCGGCAGGCCCGGCACCCGAAAGGGCGAGCGCCGCCGCGAGCGTCAGTGCCGCGAGGCCCGGTCCGCGTCGCCATCCGGCACCCGGCACTGTCCTGTTCCATGAGACCATAAGGTCTTCCTCCCCTGGCGCGTCGACCCGAGAAACGGCAGGCTTCTCGGAGACCGCGGACACTAAAACAAAAGCCGATAACAAAAGCCGAAGGGCCTTGCCGCGAAGAGCGCGATCAACCGATCGCGCCAACGCATTCGGCAAATGTCATAATCCGTTTCACGGATGGAGACAAACCCCGCCAGTACGCCGAGGGGGGTGGCGAGGCGGTGTTATCCGCCCCGCACCGCCCAGACCACGGCGACGCCGGCCGCCATGGCTGCGACGCCGCCGATCCTGAGCCAGAAGTCAGATGCCTCGAGCATCTGGCGGATGCCCTTGCGCATCAGGGAAGGGGCTGCCGCGTAGAGCAGCCCCTCGAGGACGGCCATCAGGCCGACAGCGACCAGGAAGTCGTTCAAAGCGGCCTCACGGCTGGACCTGAGCGGCCGGTGTAGACACCTGCGGCAGAGACCCGGCCGGTCCGCGGAAGTAGCGGAAGAAGTCCGAGTCCGGCTTCAGCAGCATGGTCGTGCCGCTGGTCAGCGATGCCGTGTAGGCCTGCATCGAGCGATAGAACTCGAAGAAGTTCTTGTCGGCGCCATAGGCCTCCGCGAAGATGCGGTTGCGTTCGGCGTCGCCCTCACCGTGCAGGATATCAGCGTCGCGCCGCGCCTCGGCAAGCAGCACCGTCGCCTGACGGTCGGCTTCGGCGCGGATACGGGCAGCTTCCTGCGTACCCTCGGCCCTGAGTTCCGCCGCCTCGGCCAGACGCTCCGAACGCATGCGGTCGTAGGTCTGCTCGAGGACGTTGTTCGGCAGCTCGGTGCGGCGGATCCTGAGTTCGACGATGTCGAAGCCGAGGTTGGCCGCTTCCGGACGGACGAAGTCCGCCACTTCCTTCATCATCGCCGCGCGTTCCTCCGACAGGGCATCGCCGAACGAGCGCGTGCCGTAGACACGGCGCAACGCCGAATCGAGCCGGGTCCTCAGCCGCGTCTCGGCCAACGCCATGTTGCCGGTGACGCTTTCGCGGAAGGCCTTCACATCGGTGATGCGGAAGGCGGCGAAGGCGTCCACGACATACTGGCGACTGTCGCGAACCTGCACGACGTTGTTGTCGATCTCGATCGTGTTGAGACGCTTGTCGACGATCTGGACCGTGTCGACCATGTTGGTCGGCAGTTTGAAGTAGATCCCTGGATCGGTGATCACCCGCTGGATTTCGCCGAAGCGAAGCTGGATGGCCTGATCGCGCTCGGTGACGATGAACGTCGACGAATAGACGACCAGCGCGAGAACCACGAAAACAATCAGGACGAAGGGCAAAGCGATCGTGCGCATCACTGGGCGGCTCCCGTGTTCGAGGGGGTCGTCGGACGCCCGACTTCGGGCAGCGGCAGATAAGGCAGCACGCCCTGCGTGGTCCCGCTGTCCAGGATCACCTTGTTGGTCTTGGAGAACACGTCCTCCATGGTCTCAAGATAGATGCGCTCGCGCGTGATATCGGGAGACTTGACGTACTGCTGGTAGACCGATGTGAAACGCTGCGCACCACCGGTCGCCTCGGCGATCACCTGGTCACGATAGCCGAGCGCCGCCTCGCGGATCTGCGAAGCCTCGCCGCGCGCCTCGCCGAGCCGCTTGTTGGCATAGGCCTGAGCGTCCTGCTTGAACTTGTCCTGGTCCTGCTGGGCGCGCTGCACTTCGCCAAAGGCGTCCTGCACTTCGAGCGGCGGATCGGCGCGGGTGACGTTGACCGTCGTGATGGACACACCAGCGTCATAGGCGTCGAGCGTCTGCTGAATGCGTTCGCGAACCGCCGTCTGGGCCACTTCGCGGCCGGTGGTACGGAACTCGTCGGCTCGCGTGCGGCCGACCACTTCTCGCATCACCGATTCCGAGACCTTGCGGACGAGATCCGGCTGGTTGGCAACGCGGAACAAGTACTTCAAGGGGTCGGAAATACGCCAGAGCACCGAGAATTCGACGCTGACAAGGTTCTGGTCGCCCGACAGCATGATGGAATCATTACCGGCCGCCGCGGCGCCGCCCATCACTTCCTGGTTTTCCGTGCGGATAGCCGGCGTCTCGACCTGCTCGATCGGCCAGAAGGCGAAGTGGATGCCCGGCTCGTTGAGCTCCGGCTTGACCTTGCCGAACAGCAGCTCCACGCCCACTTCGTCCGGCTGGACGACGTAGATGCTCTGATAGAGCCAGAAGCCGACGGCGGCGATGGCGATCAGCGGCAGCGCCGTCATGATACCCGTGGGCTCGCCCGGTCCGGACCGGCCACCACCGGGAAAGAGACGACGGATCTTGTCCTGTCCACGCCGGAGCAATTCTTCGAGATCGGGGGGCTCGTTACCACCACCCTGCGGTCCCCGGGGCGGCTGCCCCCACGGTCCATTGCCGCCGCCTTTCCAGCCGCCGCCACCACTCTGATTGCTCCAGGGCATATGGGTCCCTTCCTCCGAACATAAAAATTTGAAGCGTTCCAAATCGATCAGGCAATGCTGCCCAATCGGGAAACGCTCCGGCTTCTTCTGGCGCGGCGATCATAGGAGGCAAGCCCCCTGTCATCAATGCGCATACAGATGAACCGCCATTTGGGGTGTGTGGCGTCGCCGATCAACCGTCTGTGAGCGATTCTTTCGATAAGGATCAGCGACGCCGAGCCCAGGTCTCGAATATCGCGTCCGCGCTGTCGCGCTCGCCGCGCACCATCGGCTCGGCGGCGGTCAAAGTCCACAGCTCCGGATCGATCGACGGAAAATGAGTATCGCCCTCCGGCGAAACGGCGATGCGGGTGACGAACAACCGATCGGCGCGCCCGATCGCCGCCGCGTAGATCGCGCCACCGCCGGCAACCACAAAGGACGGAGCGCCCTTGGCCTCGGCGCTCGCCGCCGCCGCATCGAGCGCGGCGTCGAGATCGCCGAGCACCGCGATTCCGTCCGATTTGAACGCCGGATCGCGCGACACCACGAAAGTCTCCCGCCCCGGCAACGGGCGACCGATCGACTCGTATGTCTTGCGGCCCATCACCATGGGACGGCCAAGCGTCAGCTTCTTGAAATACTTGAGGTCCGTCGACAGATGCCAGGGCATGTCGCCGTCGCGGCCGATCACGCCATTTTCAGCCATGGCGACGACGATATCGAGCAGTGGCCGGCTCATGGGCATTCCTTCGCCAGCTTCTCGATCGCCTCGCGCCCCATGCGCACCGGCACCCAGCTGTCATTGAGCGGCGCGCCCATCGCCGCGTAGAAATCGATGGCCGACTTGTTCCAGTCGAGCACCGTCCATTCGAACCTGCCGAGCCCCTCATCGACGCAGCGGCGAGCGAGCCGGGCGAGCAGCGCCTTGCCAACGCCCTGCCCGCGCGCGGTCGGATCGACGAAGATGTCCTCAAGATAGAGTCCATGCCGGCCGAGGAAGGTCGAAAAGGAATAGAACCAGACGGCGATGCCGGCCGGTTTGTCGCCGATGAAGCCAAGTTCGCAGAAGACGCGCGGGTGGTCGGAGAAGAAGGCCGCCGCGTAATCCTCGGGCGTCGCCACCATCTTCTCCGACAGGTTCTCATAGGCGGCAAGCGAACGAATGAAACCGGCGATGATCTCGATATCATCAGCCGTAGCGGGTCGGGTGGTCGGCTTGGGGCGACGATGGCGTCCTGGGCGGTCGCTGGATGGGCTCATGGCGCAGTCCCCGTCACGCCGCCGGGCGGCAGGCCGACGTCGGCGCTGGGCAATTGCTTCAGCTTGGCGCCGGGCTGGGTGGGGGCCGTCGATCCATTCTCCAGGATTTTTCCAATGGCATCGAGCGGATCGACACCGGTGGACTTTTCCACCTTCGCCTTTTGCGCGGCAAGCAATGCCGCCGCCTTGGCCTTCTCGGCAAGCGCCGCCGCGGCGGCCCGCTGGCGCGCTTCCAGCATCAGCTGATTGCGGCGATCGATCGTCTCGCGATCGCGCTGCACCTGCCGCGACAAAAGCTCGCGCTCGAGAATATCGGCCTGCATGGTCAGCACGCGTTGCGTCTCTTTCTCAAGAGCGCGGATGCCGAGATAGGACGCAAAGCCAGTCACATCGATGCTGCGGGAAGGATCGTCGATCGGCCCCTTGAACAGCACCGACACCTGCGGCACGCCACCGCCGACCGCCGCGTCATCTCCGTCAAGGGACAGGCGCCATTCGCTGTCGACGCTCAGGCGGGCAAGGTCCACGGTCGCCGAGCCAGAGGTCGCGCCATCCTTGCTCGCAACGACGATGTTCGGCGCCCTGAGCGTGCCGCCGGCCAGCGTGAAGGCGGCATCGAGCCGGTCGAAAGCCAGATCGCCCATGTCGACATTGTCGGTAAAGGCCTGCCGGATGCGATCCTCGCTGAGTTCCTTGCCGGCATCCGCCAGGCGGATGACCTGGTCGAAGGCGCGTGTCGTCATGTGGGCGAGCCGGCCGTTTTGAAGCGAGAAGCTACCACCACCGGTCAGCGACGACATCCAGCCGGCCAGCGTCCGGCCCGTGGCGTTGACCTGGGCATCGACGCTGAAGGCACCGGTCACCATCGGTCGATCATCGCGCCGCCAGGCGAACTCCTCGGCCGCCGCGCCGTCGAGGCGCAAGGTGCCGGACACGCCGGCGGTCCCATCGAGATCGCGCTTGATCATCAGGTCGCCGGAGAGCTTGCCCCCGGCCAGCGTCGCCTGGATGCCGTCGAGCCCCGTGCCGGAGGCGTTGCTGGCCAGCGACAGCGACACGCCCTTCGCCGCCGGTCCGCCCTCGATATCGAGACGGCCGAACTTCAGGGCGAGATCGGTATCGAAGCCGTCGATCAGCGCGGCGCCGAACGGCGATTCCGGCCAGGGGTTGCGGCTTTCGACAATCGGGAAATCGAAGGACGCCGGCCCGAGAATGGCCGCGCCGAGGCCGGCGAGCGATCCCTCGTCGAACGAGAGGTTGCCGGTTACCTTCGGCACGTTGGGCGCAAAATCGATGGCGAGATCGCCGACGGTCGGCACCTCGTCGAACTTGCCTTCGATGCGATTGACCAGGACTTTCCGGTTGCCGATCGACAGATGGGCGGCGACGTCGGCCGGCGTCGAACCGATGACGCCCTGCACGATATTGCCCGACAGCACCAGCAGCGAGCCGACGTCCGGCGACTTGAGGTCGAGGTCGAGTTCGGCACTCGGCGCCGCGCCGCGCTTCAGCGTCGCCGCGCCATTGAGCGTCACCTCGGTCGGCCCCATGGCGCCACGCAACACCACGGCGAGGCCGTCCTTCGACTTGCCCATGGCCGACAGCGTCAGGCTGCCGGCGCCCGGCTGGCCAACCTCCGGCACGGAGAGGCCGAATTGGCGCATCAGCTCGGCGCCATCAGGACCGGTGAGGCTGATGTCGGTGGAAATATCGGCGGCATCCCAGGCGTCGACCCGCCCCTTGAAGGCGAGTTCGCCGCGGATGTTGGTGGCAGCGGCGGAGCCGTTCAGCTCCACCCGGAGGTCGGTGCCCTCGCCCGATGCCTTGGCCTGCACCGTGCCCTCCAGACTGGTCGGCCCGAGATGCGAAGCGGCGTCGTGCAGGAAGGCGGTGGCTGGCGAATCGGGAATGAGCGCGCGGGCGAGATCGGCGACGCCGTCCAGCTTTTCGGCCGAAACGCGCATCTGGATCGAGCCATCTGGCGTCGTGGTCACGTCGCGGATGGTACCGGCCGCCGTGACGCGGGCACCGGACAGCGAGCGAACGAAAAGACGGTCGACGTCGAGCGTGGAATCGACCAGCGAGGCCGACACGTCGAAGCCCTCGGCGCGCGCATCACCGGCGATCAGCGCGCCGACGGCCGCCTTGACCACGATATCGGCACCAGCGCCGCCACCCTGCCCCGTCGCGAGGCCGGCAATCGTCTGAACGTCGGACAGCCTCAGCTGATCGGCGTCGAGCGCCATGGTCAGGCGCGGCTTACGGTTGGCCAGGCCGGGAATAAAATCGAGCGAACCGCTGACCTTGCCTTCGTCGAGCCGGGCATCGACGTCTTCCAGCGCCAAACCATCCGCCGAGGCGGCGACCTTGGCCGAAATGCGGAAGGGATCGAGGCCGACTTTTGGCCGGTTGGGCGCCCACCAGGAAATCAGCGTCGCCGGCTGGTCGGAAGCCAGCGTGACTTCTCCATTGAAGCCGATGGTCGGCGCCGTGGCGAGCTGGCCGCTGGCCTTGAGCGACGATTTGCCCGGCAACGTCGCCTCCAGCGTGTCGATGGTCCAACCGGATGAGGCAGTGACCACATCGGCCCGCAGATCGGAAATGATGCTGCCGCCGACCACCACGCCGGGAATGTCGAAACCAACGCGGCCAGGCACGCTCGGCACCGGCAGGCCGGCGATCGCCGCGCCAAAGGCGGTCAGCGCGCCGTCGAAGGACACGGGTTTGTCCGGCCCATCGCCTAGGGTACGGTCGAGATCGATCTGGCGGGCCGATAGCACCGCCTCGAAGCTCGGGACAGCAGCGAGATCCAGCGTCGCGGCGCCGGAAATGGTGAACGGCCGCTCCTCCGCGCCGTAGCGGAACTCCAGCGTCTTGGCGAGCACCGCCCGGTTGGAGACGTCGAGATCGGTGGCCAGCGACCAAGGCAAGGTCGCCTGATCGTCCTTGGCGATGACGCGGTCGAGCGTCGCCTTGCCGGCCCAGGTTGGGCGATGGTTGGCGATCTTCAGCTGGCCATCGAAGTTGGCGACCACCGGATGAGCCGCCGAGCGCACGTTGGCCTTGAGCGTGAAGCCGCCCTTGCCATCGGCGGCGCCGGTTGCCGCCTTGATGGTAAAGGTGTCGCCGCCGGCCCGCGCCGTGCCTTCCACCTTGTAGGGGCCGGCCAGCGCCGAGGCGTCGAGGCGGGCTTGGATACCGTCCACCACCACTGGCTGGCTGTGCCGCGCGTCGGCGATGACGAGACGCCCGTCCTGGATATCGACGCCCGATAGCATCACCCGGCTCGGGTTGATGCCGACACCGCCATCGGCGGCCATCCACTCGAAGGCGCCGTTATCGTCGATGCGAACGTTGAGTTCGGGTTGAACCACTTGCATCTCGGTGACGTGGATTTCGCCCGACAGCAGCGGAAACAGCTCGATTTCCATGTTGAAGCGGCCGACGGTCATCAGCGGCGCGTTGGGGTCGTCGCCGATCACCACATCGGAAAAGGAGAGCGAGGGATAAGGCAGCAGGCTGGCGTCGGCTGTGCCGCGAACGGACACCTTGTGTCCCAGAACGTGCGCCGCCTCCGTCTCGAAAGCGGCCCGATAGGCCGTCCAATCGACAAAAAACGGCCCGACCAGCGCCACGAGAAGCGCCAGGATGACTGTGAATCCGATACCGAAATACAGCGAATTCAGCGTCTTGGCTCCTGTTTACCCATCCTTGGGGCGCCGGCGTCACTCAAGGTCCGCCCCGCTGCCCCGATCGACAATGACGCCGCCCGTGCAAGGTTCGCACCATGGCGCCACCGCCGTCCGGAAGACTTAGCAAATCGCAACGCCACAAGGAAACGGGGATTCAGACATTGTTGACCATTCCGATGCCGCTTTTTTCCGATCCGGAAATATGGCATCCGAAGTGATCTTTATTGGGATTGCCATTATGTCGCTCGCCGCCGCCCTGTCCGCCGCCCTGCTGCTTCTGCTGCTGCCCGGTCCGACCAATGCGCTGGTCGCCGCCGCCACGGCAACCGGCGGCCTTCGGCGTCTGCCGGCTGTGGTGGGGGCGGTTGTTGTCGCCTATGGATTGGCGCTGACGCTGCTCGGCCTCGGGGCCGGCGTGCTGGCAGAAAGCGCGCCGGCCGCCGCTCCCCTTTTGAAGCTCCTGGCATCGGCGGCGCTCGCCCTGTCGGCCGTCAAGCTCTGGCGCGCCGATCCGGCCTCCGGCACGGCGATGCCGACGCGCCGGGTGTTCCTCATCACCCTGATCAACCCGAAGGCGCTGGTCCTCGCCTTCGCCATCCTGCCGCCGGGCTTGCCATCACCGGCCCTGATGGCCGGCACGATCGCCGCCATAGCCTTCGCGACGGCCGTCTGGGGGCTTGTCGGCCTCGCCATCGGTCGCCTCGGCCGGCGTTATGTCGGCGCCGGTGTCATCAACCGGGCCACCGCCGGGGTGCTTGCCGCCTTCGCCGGCGCTCTGATGGTGACGACGGCTGTCGCCGCCTTGTGAGACCTTGCGCGCCGGCTGAATATTCGGCTTTAACCGAGCCAAGAACGAGCCCAGCGGGAGACGCGCGATGTCGGCCGAGACCACTTCCATCCCCACAGGCGACCTCACGCAGGATGAGGCCGCCGCCGAACTTCAGCGCCTTGCCGCCGAAATCGCCCGACACGACCGCCTCTATCACGGCAACGACGCACCGGAGATTTCCGACGCCGACTATGACGCCCTGCGTGCCCGCAACCGCGAGATCGAAGCACGCTTTCCCGAACTCGTGCGCTCCGATTCGCCCTCTCTCGCGGTGGGGGCGCCCGTCTCCGAGACCTTCTCTCAGGTCCGCCACGTCAAACCGATGCTGTCGCTCGACAACCTGTTCAGCGAGGCCGACCTCCATGATTTCGTCAAGCAGGTAAGAAACTTCCTCGGCGCCAGCGAGACGCCGGTGTTCACCGCCGAGCCGAAGATCGATGGCCTCTCAATGTCGCTGCGCTACGAGCGCGGACGGCTGGTCACGGCGGCGACGCGCGGCGACGGCACGACGGGCGAGAACGTCACGGCCAACGTCCGCACGATCAAGGAAATCCCGGAAGAGTTGCCAGCCGGAGCGCCCGAGGTGGTGGAGGTGCGCGGCGAAGTTTACATGAAGAAGGCTGACTTCGCCGCCCTCAACGAGCGGATGATGAACGACAGCGGCCGTCTGTTCGCCAACCCGCGCAACGCTGCCGCCGGCTCGTTGCGCCAGCTCGATGCCAAGGTCACCGCCGGCCGGCCGCTGTCCTTCTTCGCCTATGCCTGGGGCGATCTCTCCGAACCGCTGGCCCAGACGCAATACGACACGGTGAAGCGCTTTGCCGACTGGGGCTTTCCCGTCAACCCACTGATGGTGCGCTGCCACTCCGAGGAGGAGCTTTTCGCCCATTACCGGCTGATCGAGAGCCAGCGTGCCGACCTCGGCTACGATATCGACGGCGTGGTCTACAAGGTCGACAGTCTCGCGCTGCAAGAACGGCTCGGCTTCCGCTCGCGCTCGCCGCGCTGGGCCACCGCCCACAAGTTCCCGGCCGAGCGCGCCTCGACCACCGTCAAGGCCATCGAGATTCAGGTCGGCCGCACCGGCGCGCTGACGCCGGTTGCCAAGCTCGAACCGGTGACGGTGGGCGGCGTCGTCGTCTCCAACGCCACGCTGCACAATGAGGACTACATCAAGGGCATCGGCCTGGACGGCGCACCGCTGCGCGACGGCCGCGACATCCGCGTCGGCGACACGGTGGTGATCCAGCGGGCCGGTGACGTCATCCCTCAGGTGGTCGACGTGCTGATCGAGCAGAGGCCGGCCGAGGCGGCGCCCTATGCCTTCCCGACCGTCTGCCCGCGTTGCGGCAGCCACGCCACCCGGGAGATCAACGAGAAGACCGGCAAGGTCGACGCGGTGCGCCGCTGCACCGGTGGCCTGATCTGTCCGGCGCAACAGGTGGAAAGCCTCAAGCATTTCGTCTCGCGCCACGCCTTCGACATCGAGGGCCTCGGCGACAAGCAGATCGAATTCTTCCATGCGTTGGAAGACGAGCACCTTTCCATCCGCATGCCGGTCGACATCTTCACCCTGGCAAGGCGCGAGGCGACCGGCCTCAATCGGCTCGGCAACTTCCCCGGTTTCGGCTCGACTTCGGTCAAGAACCTGTTCGAGAGCATCGAGGCGCGCCGTCAGATCGACCTTCATCGGCTGATCTTTGGCCTAGGTATCCGCCACATCGGCGAAGGTAACGCCAAGCTCTTGGCTCGCGCCTATGGATCGTGGGATCATTTCTATGACGCCATGCGGAAGGCCTCAGCCCGCGATCCGGAAACGCTGGCCGAACTCGACGCCATCGACGGCGTCGGCGCCGTGGTGGTCGAGGCACTTACCGATTTCTTCGGCGAGGATCACAACCGCGCCGCCATTGACGCCCTGCTGAAGGAAATCACGCCTCTCGACGCTGAAGCGCCTGTCGCCACCAATAGTCCGGTGGTCGGCAAGACCGTGGTCTTCACCGGTTCACTGGAGAAGATGACGCGCGACGAGGCCAAGGCCACCGCCGAGCGGCTGGGCGCCAAGGTGGCCGGTTCGGTATCGAAAAAGACCGATCTGGTGGTCGCTGGTCCCGGCGCCGGTTCCAAGCTGACCAAAGCCGCCGAACTCGGCATCGAGGTGATCGACGAGGACGCCTGGCTGGAGCGGATCAAGGGGTTATAGCGGCCTCAAAGAGGCTGGCACCGAAACTCGCCGGTATCAGACAGAGGACTACGAATTCGAGATCCGGAGCGGAGCGAACATAAGCAACTCCGGCTGTGCCCCGCGTTTTTGCGTCCGGAGTCGCGTCTCGAAAAGTGAAAAGGTATTGGCCGGGAACTTCGGTCTCGACCAATACCCTGAGGTTCATAAACGCCGGAAGCACAGAGTGCTAACCCAGGCGCCCGCCCCAGTCGAGTTTCCGAGAACACCATCAACCGCGCGACCAGGAGATGGCAAGGGATGCCAATTCCGGCGTCGCCGCGACGAGGCCGCCCGCCGTATCGAGATAATGGCCGGGCTCAAGCCGCCAGGCCGCGTTGTCCGCGTCCTCCGCATAGGCCGCCAGCGCACGGCCGGCATTGGCCGCAAGCGTTCCTACGAAATAGCTTTTGATCCCGGAAAGCATCCTATCGGATGTCATGGTCATGTCCTCTCTCCACTGAGAAAAGGCCTGATTGGCGGCCGACGAGACGATTTGAGCCTCAATCCTTGAAGGACAAGTAAACGAAAACCAGAACCCCCCTCAAAACATCAACAAAGAAGCCTGAAACACGAAAAGAAACACCTAGCCTTCCTCATACGTTGCATAAAAATACGCTACGTTAGTGAAAAATACCAAGCGAATTACCAGATATTAACCGAGACTGTCGCCCCGAAGAATGGCCTCCTTCAGGCCTACGATGCTCTCGCCCCCGGCGCCCTGTTGCTTTATTGTTCTCCTCATGACTGCTTCCCAGAATCACGACGACACCGATTTCGACGCCTCCCCTTCGCTGGGTATTGCCGCCCGCGCCATGGCCGCCGCCCGTCCGGGCGGGGCCGTCGGCTATCTGCAAGGCATGAACCCCGAACAACGCGAGGCGGTCGAAACGCTGGACGGCCCCGTGCTGGTGCTGGCCGGTGCCGGCACCGGCAAGACGCGCGTGCTGACGACGCGCATCGCCCATATTCTGGCGACGCGCCGCGCCTTCCCCTCGCAGATTCTTTCGGTAACCTTCACCAACAAAGCGGCCCGCGAGATGAAGGAGCGCGTCGGCAAACTGGTCGGCGGCGTCGTCGAGGGCATGCCCTGGCTTGGCACCTTCCACTCCATCGGCGTTCGCATGCTGCGCAAGCACGCCGAACTGGTCGGCCTCAAGAGCAACTTCACCATCCTCGACACCGACGACCAGCTTCGCCTCATCAAGCAACTGATCCAGGCCGATGGCATCGACGAAAAGCGCTGGCCAGCCCGCCAGTTCGCCTCCGCCCTCGACGGTTGGAAGAACAAGGGCCTGCGCCCCGCTGAAATCCCCGAGGGCGAGGCGCGCGCCTATGTCAACGGCCGCGGGCGCGAGCTCTACGCCGCCTATCAGGCGCGCCTCAAGGTTCTGAACGCCGTCGACTTCGGCGACCTGCTGCTTGAGGCGGTGACGCTCTTGCGCCAGAATCCCGACGTGCTGGCCGATTACCACAAGCGCTTCCAGTTCATCCTGGTCGACGAGTATCAGGATACCAACGTCGTCCAATATCTCTGGCTGCGCCTTCTGGCCCAGGGCTCGCACAACATCTGCTGCGTCGGCGACGACGACCAATCGATCTACGGCTGGCGCGGCGCCGAGGTGGACAACATCCTGCGTTATGAGCGCGACTTCCCCGGCGCCAAGGTGATCCGGCTCGAGCGCAACTATCGCTCCACCGCCCACATTCTCGGTGCCGCCTCGCATCTCATCGCCCACAACGAGGCGCGGCTCGGCAAGACGCTGTTCACCGACCTGCCGCAATCCGACGACGAGGACAAGGTGTTCGTCGCCTCCGCTTGGGATTCGGAGGAAGAGGCGCGCTCGATCGGCGACGAGATCGAACGCTATCAGCGCGGCGGCACGCCGCTCAACGACATCGCCATCCTGGTGCGCGCTTCCTTCCAGATGCGCGAATTCGAAGACCGCTTCGTCACCTCCGGCATCCCCTACCGCGTCATCGGCGGCCCGCGCTTCTATGAGCGCGCCGAAATCCGCGACGCGCTGGCCTATTTCCGCATCGTCATGCAGCCCGCCGACGACCTCGCCTTCGAGCGCATCGTCAACACGCCGCGCCGTGGCATCGGCGACACCTCGGTCCGCACGCTGCACGATTACGGCCGGGCCGAAGGCGTGCCGCTCACCGAGGCGACGCACCAGCTTGTCGCCACCGAGGAATTCAAGGGCAAGACGCGGACGTCGCTGCGCGACTTCCTGGACAACATCGGCCGCTGGCGCGACCTCATCCCGTCCATGAAGCACACCGAGCTCGCCGAATTGATCCTCGATGAGAGCGGCTACACCGCCATGTGGCAGAACGACCGCTCGGCCGAGGCGCCGGGCCGCCTCGAAAACCTCAAGGAACTCATCCGCTCCATGGACGAGTTCGAGAGCATGGAAGGCTTCCTCGAACACATCTCCCTGGTGATGGACCGTGACTCGGGCGAGGAACTCGACGCCGTCTCCATCATGACACTGCATTCGGCCAAGGGTCTGGAGTTCGACACCGTCTTCCTGCCCGGCTGGGAGGAAGGCCTGTTCCCACACCAGCGCGCCCTCGACGAGGGTGGTCGCTCCGGCCTTGAGGAGGAACGCCGCCTCGCCTACGTCGGCCTGACGCGCGCCAAGAAACACTGCCTAATCTGGTTCACCTCCAACCGCCGCATCCACGGCTCCTGGCAGTCGTCCATCCCCTCGCGCTTCCTCGACGAATTGCCGGCCGCTCACGTCGAGATCAAGGAAACCGGTAGCGCCTACGGTGGCTACGGCTCGTCATTCGGCCGTCAGAATCCCTACGGCGCCTCGCGCTTCGACAGCGTCGAGCGCTTCCAGTCGAACTACGAAACGCCCGGCTGGCAGCGCGCACAGAAGGCCCAGAAGGCGAGCAGCCAGGCTTCCGGTGGTAGCCGTGGCGGCTTCTCCTCGCCGGCCCAGCCCTCCTACGGCCGTGGCCAACCCAAGCTGATCGAAGGCGAGCTGATCGCCAAGTCGGTGGTGGACGGGGCGCCGAAATTCTCGGTCAGTGACAGGGTGTTCCACGTCAAGTTCGGCCCCGGCACGGTCTCCGCCGTCGACGGCAACAAGGTCACCGTCGATTTCGACAAAGCCGGCCAGAAGCGGGTTGTGGACAGCTTCCTCGAACGTAGCAGTAAATAGCGGGCTAGCGAGATCGGCTTCTGTCTGGAGTTCCGGCGAATAAGTGCGATGGAACCCCAACGCAGCCCATTGGGCCGACATAAAACTTTCAGACTTTCAATACATTTGGTGGGTGCGCAACAATTCACGCGTCTTCGCCCGGAGCTCAGTTCACGGGCAAAACGCAGCCGATAACATCAACTTATATTAGGGAGAGCAGAATGCTCGGGATCAATCCGCTTCGTCTGGCCGTTCTGGCAGCCATCAGCTTGCCGGGCCTTGTGCACGCCGCGGAGACCACTCAGGTGGCGGATCAGGTCGCTTTGATGGAACAGGCGAAATCCCAAGGCATTGCCGGCATCGCCAAGAAGACTCTTCCCGTCGACGCACGCCCCGCCGTTGTGGGTGAGATCGTTGTCACCAGGATTCTCGGCGAAGGCGTGGAGACCAAGTCAAAGCCCGCGGAACAAGGCGACTGGGTTGTCCGCAACCATTGCCCCGAAACCGGTAACGAGCAATACCTCGTCAAGGCAACAAAGTTCCCGAAGCGTTACGGCGAACCCCAATCCAAGCCGGACGCCGAAGGCTTCTCGGCCTTCCGCCCGATCGGGCAGGACATGAACTACTTCATCGTATCCAACCAACAAGGCGACTTTCATTTCACTGCGCCTTGGGGTGAGGAAATGGTGGCCAAGGTTGGCGATGCCATCGTCCAGACCCCCTCAGACACCAAGGACACCTATCGTGTCGCGGCTGCCGCTTTCAAATGCACTTATGAGATCACAAAGCCCGCCAAGGAATGAAGCGGTCTGCGTCTCGGTGGCCTCACGAGAAATGCTCAGGGCCGACAAACTTCGGCCTCCCAGGTACCTGGAGCTGATCAAGACCAGCGGATCGTCATAAAAGCCCATCCGAGTAGGGCTAGTTTCACATTTGAATAGAGGCAGGCATCAGGCTCAGACACTCGTCCCGAAGCATGTATCGGACCTCGGCAAATGTCGGAGACGAACCACTAGCCGTGCAAAACTGCGCATTATTGCTTGAAGCCGACCGCCCGAACACGCCAAGATTGCTTAGGCGGCTCAGACTATGGGCACCTTGTGAATGGGGAGACAGAAGCATGACGAATAGACTTGCCGTCGGCATTCTCACGGCGGGCGCACTGGCGCTGTCGGCCGGCACGGCACTGGCCGACTTCCAGCTCACCATCCTGCATATCAACGACTTTCACTCGCGCATCGAGCCGATCAACAAATACGACTCCACCTGCTCGGCCAAGGAAAGCGATGCCGGCGAGTGCTTCGGCGGCATTGCCCGCGTCAAGAGCGCCATCGATGCCAAGCGCGCGGAACTCAAGGGCGGCAACCTTCTGGTGCTCGACGCCGGCGACGAATTCCAGGGCTCGCTCTACTACAGCACCTTCAAGAGCGGACCGGTCGCCGAGTTCATGAACGGCATCGGCTTCGACGCCATGGCCATCGGCAACCACGAGTTCGACGACGGTCCGGCCGAGCTCGACAAACTGATCGGCGCGGTGAAGTTCCCGATCATTTCCGGCAACACCATCTCGGCCAAGGGCTCGCTGCTCGACGGCAAATACAAGGGCTATGTCATCAAGGAGATCGGTGGTCAGAAGGTGGCCATCGTATCGGTCTTGGCGAAAGACACCTCCGAGACTTCGTCGCCCGGCAAGGACATCACCTTCGAGGACGAGATCACCTATCTCCAGACGGCGGTGAAGGAGATCCAGGCCGAGGGCGTCGACAAGATCATCGCCCTCACCCACGTCGGCTATCTCAAGGATCAGGAAATCGCCGAGAAGGTCGACGGTATCGACGTCATCGTCGGTGGCCACAGCCACACCTACCTGTCGTCGACCGACAAGAAGTCGTCCGGCCCCTATCCGACGCTGGTCAAGAGCCCGTCGGGCGTCGAGGTGCCTGTCGTCACCGCCTACGCCTATTCCAAGTATCTCGGCGACCTCACCGTCACCTTCGACGACAAGGGCGTCGTCACCGCCGCCCAGGGCGCGCCACTGCTGCTGGACGCCTCGGTGAAGCCGGATGAAGGCTACGTTGCGCGGGTCAAGGAACTCGGCAAGCCGCTGGAAGAGCTGAAGGCCAAGATCGTCGGCTCGTCCGCCTCCATCATCGACGGCGACCGCAAGTCCTGCCGCGCCGTCGAATGCTCGATGGGTAACCTTGTCGCCGACGCGGCGCTCGACCGCGTCGCCAGCCAGGGCATCACCATCTCCATCGCCAATGGCGGCGGTCTCCGGGCATCGATCGATGCCGGCGACGTCTCCATGGGCGAGGTGCTGACGGTGCTGCCGTTCCAGAACACGATCGCCACCTTCCAGATCGATGGCGCCGGCATCAAGGAAGCGTTGGAGAACGGCGTCAGCCAGGTCGACGAGGGAGCTGGCCGATTCCCGCAGGTGTCCGGCCTGAAATATACCTTCGATCGCTCCAAGCCGGTCGGCAGCCGCATCACCAGCGTCGAGGTCAAGCAAGGCGACGCCTTCGTGCCGCTCGAAGCGGCCAAGACCTATGGCGTGGTCACCAACAACTACGTCCGTGGCGGCGGCGACGGCTTCAAGACCTTCGCCGACAAGGCGGTCAACGCCTATGATTACGGTCCCAACCTTGAGGACGTGGTGGCCCAGTACCTGACCACCCACAATCCCTACAAGCCCTATACCGACGGCCGCGTCACCGACGCGACGCCGGCCGACTACGTGCCGCCGAAGAAGTAACACCGGTTCAGCGGCGCTTTGAAAATGACGGGCGGGGCATCAGGCTCCGCCCGATTTTGTATGCCCCAGCTTTGACAAGCCTCAGGGCTCCGACTAAACCCCCGCCAGCCCCGGAATTCAGCTCAGGAACAACCATGCGCCAGTATCAGCTCCACATCCCCGCCGCCGACGCGGCCGGCGCGGAAACGATCGCCGATGCAATCGAGGCGGCCTTCGTCGAAGCGGGTCCGGTATCCTGGTACGAAACGGACGGTGGATGGGCGGTGGATGGCTTCTTCTTCGCCGATGACGCCGAGGAACTCGTCACGACGGCCCGCGCCGCCCTCGACGGTATTGTTGACGCCGCGTTGGTGACGGTCGAGCCGGTACCCGAGGATGTCGACTGGGTGGCGCAGAGCCTGGAAGGCTTGAGCCCAGTGGTGGCCGGCCGCTTCGTGGTGCATGGCGCCCACGACCGCGACCGCATTCCCAAGGGGCTGATCGGCCTGCAGATCGAGGCCAACCAGGCCTTCGGCACCGGCCATCATCCCACCACCTGGGGCTGCCTCACGGCGCTCAGCCGCCTTCTTTCGGTCTATCGCTTCGACAGCGTGTTCGACCTCGGCACCGGTTCGGGCGTACTGGCCATCGGTATCGCGCTGGAAACCAAGCGGCCGGTGCTCGCCTCCGATATCGACCCGCTGGCGGTGGAGATCGCGCTGGAAAACGCCGAGATCAACGGCGCTGCCAACCTCGTCACGGCGGTGACGGCCGCCGGCTTTGCCCATCCGGCCATCGTCGGCCGCAAGTTCGACCTGATCGTCGCCAATATCCTGGCCGATCCACTGAAGATGCTGTCGCCGCAATTCCGCGTCCACGCCATGCAGGGCGCCGCCGTGGTGCTGTCGGGCATTCTGAGGACGCAGGCCGAAAGCGTGCTCGCCGCCTTCCGCGCCCAGGGCTTCGTGCGCGAGCGGCACATCGTCAAGGATGTCTGGAGCACGCTCGTTCTGCGTTACGCCGGCTGAGGACCGCCTGTCAGTCAGAGGCGGCACTCTATCTCAATCCGGCATCAGGCTGCCGAGCAGCGTAGAAACGATCGTTTCGGCGGCCTTGTCGAAATCGGCGCGGCGCAGGCGCGACTGCTCCAGAGCGTCGCAAGCCAATATCTCGAAATCGGCGTAGAACTGAGTCACCGCCCATAACATGATCAAAAGGTGGCGCGGATCGACCGGTTTGATCTTGCCGGCGGCGATCCAGCTTTCGATCACCCGCGCATGGTCACGCGTCACCTCGCGCATGTGGCTACGGTCACGACGGCTAAGGAAGCGCGCGCCACCGATAATCTCGCCAGCGAACAGGCGCGACTCTTCGCCATGCCGACGGGCATGCTCCAATTTGGCGCGCACATAGCTTTCCAGCGCCTCGCGTGGCTCAGCGTCGGCGGAGATATGGGCGAGCGCGGCATCCCACTCGTCGATCAGATGCTTGATGACCGCGTCGTAAACTTCCTCCTTGGAGGAAAAGTAATAGTAGACGTTCGCCTTGGGCAGACCGGCTGCCTCGGCGATCTCGACAATGCGCGTCCCCTCGAATCCCTTGCGCGAGAACAGTGTCGTGGCCGCCTTGAGGATACGGGCGACATTGCGTTGACGAACGCGGTCATCGCGCGCGCCCTCTTCGACCGCCACGCGCCGACGCGGCCGCGCTTTGTGATCTTCCCCGTCTACCTCAGCGTCCAAGATCCCGTTCCCTCGTCAACGACGCCTGCCGCCACGGGCGAAAGGCTGTTCTCACATTTGCAGATTCAATGCGGGAAGCCAATTCCAAAAGCAGATAGGTTCTGCTTTTTGCGCAAACCGCACAAAGATTATGCTGTTGATCGCAAACGAATTAATCTCGAACGTGAATCTGACCGATTGGTCAGATTTTCACAACAACAAAGTTGACACTCCGGTCAGGATCCGCTTATCCTCATCGCAATGGAAGAAGCGACGGCCGACATCCTGAGCGATGAACGGACCGCGACATTCAGGGCCTGCCACACGTTATCCAGTCGACCGGCGCACACCGGCGAAATGTCGCAGCGTATGCGGCTCTGTCAGTTGCGCCTCAACACTCGCGAACGCTCGCCTCGGCGACGTGCAGCGGACGTGTGTCCGTCGCTCTTTCAGGTTCGGGTCACTCGCGCCGACGGCGCCAAAGAGCCAAGGAAGTGTTTCATGACCAGCTTCTTGTCCGACCTCGACGGTCTGGGTCGCCCCCTCTCCCGCCGTCGTCTTCTCAAGGCCGCGGCCGGCACGGCGGCGGCGGGCCTTGCCACCAGCCTATTTCCCCTCGGCGCTTCGGCGGCTGAGGGCATCGTGGCACTGGTTCATACCCAGGCGGCCGGCGACAACGGCCCTGTCGACAGCATGATCGAGAAACTCGGCAAGCTCGCCAAGGAAAAGGGCTTCGAGACCCGCGTCGTCTATGCCGCCGATCCTGCCACCTACGAGACGATCTTCCGCACGCTTGGCGATGCCGGCGCCTCCATCATCGTTTCCACCTTCAACGAGGTGGCCGAGGCCTTCAAGGCGCTCGCCCCCGAATACCCCAACACCAAGTGGATCCAGCTGTTCGGCGACCCGATCGAGCCGGCGCTGCCCAACGTGACCACCGTTTCCTATGACTATTATCTCGGCTGCTACCTGTCGGGCCTGTTCGGAGCGCTCGTCTCGGCCAGCGGCAAGCTCGGCTATATCGGCGGCATCTCGCTGCCCCCGCTCAACGCCGACGCCAACGCGATCAAGACCGGCGCCACCTCTGTCAAAGCCGACGCCACACTCGCCGCCGCCTTCGCCGGCTCGTTCCAGGATCCGGCCAAGGGGCAGGAAATCGCCACCCAGATGTACAAGAGCGGCGTCGACTACATTCAGACCGACTCGGCAGCCACCGATGCCGGCATCATCGCCGCCGCCAACGAGGGCAAGAACCTGATGGTCAGCGCCATCTCGCCGGCCCAGTACAAGCTCGGCCCGTCGACGGTGATAAGCCTGGTGTCGCTCGATTTCGGCCAGTCGCTCTACAACGAGGTGACCCGGGCCCTCGCTGCCGACTGGAAGGGCGGCCACATCGGCACCGGCCTCGGCACTGGCGTCATCGATTTCGTGCTGTCGCCGGTGTTCCTGGAGAAGGGGCCCGAGGCGCTGGTCACCAAAGCCAAGGAAGTCTGGCCGAAGATCGAGGCTGCCAAGGCCGAGATCATCGCCGGCACCCTCAAAGTGCCGTTCAACACCAACCTCTGACCCCGGACGCGCCCCTTCGATGACCGCCCCGTTGCCTCCGGCTCTCGCATGTAACGAAATCACCGTCAGGTTCGGTGATTTCGTCGCCTTATCCGAGGTGTGCCTTACCTTCGAACGGGGCCTCATCCACGCCGTCGTCGGCCAGAACGGTGCCGGCAAGACAACCTTCGCCCGCGTCGCCGCCGGTCTTATCCGGCCCGACGCGGGCGCGATCGCCATCGACGGACGGCCTCTCCCCCTGGGCAAGGTCCGCGAGGCGCGGCGGCTGGGCGTGGAGCTGGTTCACCAGAGCTTCGCCCTGCCGCCATCTTTTACCGTCGCCGAAGCCATGGAATTCGGCGCCGAGCGCTTCGGCCCGGTGTTCAGCGGCCGGAGCCTGGTTCGCCGCTGGCAGCCCCATCTCCAAGCGCTCGATATCGACGTCGATCCCGGCCGGCGGATCCGCGACCTGCCGGTGGAGACGCAGCAAAGCGTCGAGATCGCCAGGGCCATGGTCTCCGACGCCAACATCCTGATCCTCGACGAGCCGACGGCGGTTCTGTCGCCATCCGGGGCCGATGCCCTGTTCGAACGCGTCCGCCGGCTCAAGAAGAACGGCGTCACCGTCATTCTGGTCCTGCACAAGATTCGCGAAGTGCTGGCGGTCGCCGACACCGTCAGCGTGCTGCGTGGCGGCCGCCTCGTCGCCGCCTCCCTGCCCACCGATACGCTTAGCCCAGCGGTGGTGGCGGACCTCATCGTCGGCGGTGGATCGCCATCCGAAACCGATGCCGCCGCGCTGGTCGGGGCAGAGCCGACCGTCCCTGCCGTCATCACCGTTCCGGCGGCTGTCGACGCGCCTCCCATTCTCCGGCTCAACCATGTATCGACACAGCCCGATGCCGAGGGGCCGGCGCTCGAAGCCGTGTCTCTCGATCTCTGGCCCGGCGAGATCGTCGGCATCGCCGGCGTCGAGGGTAATGGTCAGAAGACGCTGGTACGCGCCATCGCCGGGCTTGCCGGAGTGGCCGAGGGCAGCATCGAGCTGGCCGGCACTATCGTCACCACCGCCGATCTCGGCGAGCGTCGCCGGCGCGGCCTCAGCATCATCCCCTTCGAGCGCAACAGCGAAGGCCTCAGCCTCTCGTCATCCCTGTGGGAGAACTGGGCCATCCGCCGCTTGCTGGCCGGCTCGCTGCTGAAGTCCATCCGGCCGGCAGCTTTGCGACAAGAGACCGACGCGGCGCTGAAGCGCTGGGATGTGCGCTACCGCTCGGGCGAGCAACGAGCCGGATCGCTATCGGGCGGCAACGCCCAGAAGCTGATCTTTTCGCGCGAAGTGCATGACGACGCCCGCCTGATCATCGCCGCGCAGCCGACGCGCGGGCTCGACATCGGCGCCACCGCCTTCGTCTGGCAGGCACTGCGGGCGGCGCGCGACCAGGGCGCCGCCGTGCTGCTCATCTCCTCCGACCTCGATGAGCTGTTCGACATCTCCGACCGTCTGGTGGTGATGCTGTCGGGCCGGATCGTCGCCGACTACCGGCCGCCCTACGCCCTCGGAGCCGTCGGCGCCGCCATGACGGGAGCCACCTCATGAACAGCAACCTCGTGGTCGTCCTGCGCGCCGCCGTCTTCATCGCCCTGGCGCTCGCCCTCTGCGGCATCATCTTCGAATTCGCCGGCTATTCGGCCATCGCCATGTTCGAAGCCATCGTCGAAGGTGCCTTCCTGAGGAGCGGCGGGCTGACGCAGAGCCTGCGCTGGGCCGTTCCACTGTTCATCACCGCCGTCGGCGTTGGCCTGTCGTTCCGGTCGGGCTTCTTCAACATCGGGGCCCAGGGACAGTTCTACGTTGGCGCCATCGCCGCCACCTGCGCCGCCACCTGGTTGAACGGCGCGCCGGCCATCGTGTTGGTACCCCTCTCGTTTCTGGCTGGCATGGTGGGTGGTGCGCTGTGGGCGCTGTGGCCGGGGCTCCTCCGCCTGCGGTCGGGGACCGATGAGACGATCACCACGCTGATGGGCAACTTCCTGGCAACGCTGCTACTGATCTACGTCACCACCGGCCCGCTCAAGGACCCCTCGGGCAGCGGCCAGCAATCGTCGAGCCGGCCACTGGCCGCCGCCTACCGCATTTCCAACTCGCTCGGCCTGTCGCCGACCATCATCGCAATCGCCATCATCGTCGGGGTGCTGATGTGGCTGCTGGTCAACCGCAGCGCCTTCGGCGTCGTCGCCAGCCTCGCCGGTCGAAATCCGGTCATGGTGCGTTGGCAGGGCGCCAAGGTCTGGTGGCTCGGCCTGACGAGCTTTCTCGTTGCCGGCGGCCTGGCCGGTCTGGCCGGCACCATCGAAGTGTTCGGCCCCAACGGCCGGCTGGTCGGTGGCTTCCTGCCCGCCCATGGCTTCACCGCCATCCTGATTGCCCTCGTCGCCAACCTGTCGGTGGGCGGAACCGCCATCGGCGCCCTGTTCTTTGGCGGCCTCGCCTCGGCCGCGCTCTATCTGCCGGTCATGGCGGGCCTGCCATCGGCGGCCATCGACATCATCAACGCCGCCATCGCCCTGTTCATCACCGCGCGGTCGGCCCACCTCGATCGCCTGATCGGTCGGGTTACCGGTGGCGCCGGAAGGAGCGCAAAGCCCCAATGACCGATCTCATCGTCGCCATCCTGCGGTCGGCCACGCCCCTCGTCTACGTCACCATGGCCGGCGTCATCGCTCAGCGCGCCGGCATCTGGCATCTCGGCCTCGAGGGCGTCATGATCATCGGCGCCGCCGCCACCGTCATTGGCATCGTGTTGACCGGTTCGCTCGGTCTCGCGCTGCTCGCCGCCGTCATTTTCTCGGTGCTGGCCTCGGTCCTCCTCTGGTTCGCCATCGAGAAGCTCAAGGCTAATCCCATCATCGCCGGGCTTGGTCTCACCGGCCTCGGCATCGGCGGCACCTCGCTCGCCTCGCAGTCGATCTTCGGCAGTCAGGCCTCGGTGACCGCCCCCTTCGGGCTGCCCCGCCTCGGAGAGGCCTTCGGCCCCTTCGCCTCGCTGTCGATCCTGGTCGCAGCGATGCCTTTCGTGGTGTTCGGCATGTGGGTGCTGCTGCGGCGCACCCGCTTCGGCCTGCAGCTCGCCGCCTCGGGCGAGCATCCGTTCGCCGCCCGCAGCGCTGGCGTGGATCCCTCGCGCATGCGCCTGTTCGCCCTCGCCTTTGGCGGCGTGCTGGCGGCGGCCGGCGGCGCGGAACTTGCCACCGGCAGCTTGCAGATCTTCGCCCAGAACATGACGGCCGGTCGCGGCTTCATGGCCTTCGCCGCCGTGGTGTTCGGCGCGTCTCATCCGATCGGCGCGGCGTTGGCGGCCATATTCTTCTCGCTGGTCGGCGCGCTCGGCATCCGCGCCCAGTTGGTGTTCGGCGACGCGGTGCCCCACGATCTTCTGCTCGCCCTCCCCTATCTCGCCACCATTTTCGGCGTCTGGCTGAGTGGTCGCCTGCGTGGCGGCGCGGCGGCGGCCCCGGCAAGCTTCGGCGAATTACGCGACTATTGAGGCCCGACATGACCTTTGCCCAGCGCCACGCCATCAGCGACGTCTGCGTCCTCGTCCGCGACCTTGAGGCCTCCATCGCCTTCTATCGCGATCGTCTCGGTTTTCGTCTCAAGCATCGCGCCCCCGGCTTTGCCGACTTCTCCGGTGCCGGTCTGACACTGGCCCTTTGGGAGCGCGGCCACCTGTCCGCCCACACGGGCACGCCGGTCGACCCGGACTCGGACAGCGCCGTGCTGATCGCCGTGAAACTCAACAGTATGGCCGAACTCGACTCCGCCTATGACGAGCTGAGCGCGGCCGGCGTCGCTTTCGTGGCGCCACCGGCACCTTATGCCTGGAACGCCTACGGCGCCTATTTCACCGGGCCGGACCGCGAGGTCTGGGAACTTTACGCCTGGCTGCCCGGTGGCGCGCCCGGCAAGATCGACACAAGCGAGGGCGCCCGATGACCGCATACGCCAAGTTCGGCAGCCATCCACCGCTGCCCATTCGGCCGGCCGTGAAGACTGAAGCCCACGCCGGCAAAACCTTTCTGGTCACCGGCGCGGCCGGCGGTGTCGGCGCGGGGCTGGTCTCGACACTGCTCGATGCCGGCGCCTTCGTCGCAGCGGCCGATCTCGATCCATCGCGAATTTCACCGGCCCCGCGCGTGCTGCCGATCACCGTCGACATCGCCGATGCTGACTCGGTAGCCGCCATGGTCGAACAGGCGCTCGCCTGGCACGGCCGGCTCGACGGCCTCGTCAACGGCGCCGCCGTGGCCCTGCACGCACCGCCGCTCGAACATGGCCTCGACATCTGGCGCCGCCAGTTCGAGATCAACGTGTTCGGCGCCTACGAGGCGGCCCGGCTGGTGGCGAAATCGATGATCGAGCGCGATGTCAGTGGCGCCATCGTCAACATCTCCTCGGAGGCCGGCAAGGTCGGGCACGCCGAGACGATGATCGCCTACAGCGCGACCAAGGCGGCGCTGATTTCCATGACCCGCATGCTCTCGGCAACTCTCGCCGCCAACGACATCAACGTCAACTGCGTCTGTCCGGGTTCGGTGGCAACGCCGATGTTGCGACAGGTGGCGGAGGTCTACTCCTCGCTGTCCGGCGAACCACCGGCGGCGGTTTTCGACCAGATGGTCTCCGGTCAGCTCAAGCGCCATACGACGCCCGAGGAAATCGGCCGCTGCGTCTCCTTCCTGCTGTCCGACGACGCCATGCTGATCCGCGGCCAGGCGATCAACATCGACGGCGGCGACACTCCGTATTGAGGCGATGATGACCGACACGCTGCCATCCCCGATCCTGCTGCGCGGCGGTAGCCTGCTAACGCTCGACGGTCCAGCCGGCTTTATCATCCAGACTGGCGATCTCCTCGTCGAGGACGGGCGCATCGCCGCCATCGGCGGGACCATCTTGCCCCGGCCCGGCGACCGCGTCGTCGAAGCCGCCGGCCACCTGATCATACCGGGGCTCGTCAATGCCCACACCCACTCGAGCGAGACTTTTCTGCGCGGCCGTTTCGAGCGCATGCCGCTTGAAGTGTGGTCGCTCTATGCCTACCCGTTCCTGGTCGACGCGCCGGTCTCCCCACGGCTTCTCTACCTGCGTAGCCTGCTGCTGGCGATGGAGTCGCTGAAGAGCGGCGTCACCGCCCTCTCCGACGACTTCTTCGATCCGCCGGGCCACGATCTCGAACGCATGCTGGCCGCCGTCCAAGCCTATGACGATGCCGGCATCCGGGCGACGATCTCGAACGCGGTGATCAATATTCCGACGCTCGACACGTTGCCCTATGCCCGCGCCGTCATGCCGACCGATCTGCGGACGACGCTCGATGCCGCCGCGCTGACCAACACTTCGACCTATCTCGATTTCTGTGCGGCGGCCCATGCCGCCTTCCACGGCCGCAAGGGGCGGCTGCGCTTCATGGTGGCGCCATCGGCGCCGCAGCGCTGCCCGCCCGATCTCCTGGTGGCCTGTCACGACTTCGCCGTCCGGCACGACCTGCAGTTCCACACCCACGTGCTGGAAACCAAGGTGCAAGCGGTGACCGGGCCAGAGTTCCATGGCAAGAGCCTCATCGCCTACATGGCCGATCTCGGGATCCTGAGTTCCCAGACGACCATCGCCCACGCCGTCTGGGTGAGCGATGACGATATGGCCCTGATGGGCGAGGCCGGCGTCTCGGTGGCCCATAATGCCATTTCCAACCTGCGCCTTGGTTCGGGCGTCGCGCCGATCCGCCGCATGCTCGAAGCCGGCATCAATGTCGCCCTCGGCACCGACGGCCTGTCGTCCAACGACAGCGCCCGCGTTTTCGACCTGATGCGCGTCACCGCCCTGATGCAGGGCGTGCCGGGTCCCGATCCCGCCGACTGGCTGACGGCGGCCGAAGTGCTGGCGATGGCAACGCAGGGTGGCGCCCGTGCCGGCCGCCTCGGCGAGGTCACCGGTTCGCTCGCCGTCGGCAAGGCCGCCGATCTCGTCATTCTCGACCTCGACACCTATTCCTTCATGCCGCTCAACGACCCGGTCAAACATCTGGTATTCGCCGAGAACGGCAACTCGGTCAGGCTGGTGATGGTGGCCGGCGACGTCGTGGTTGAGGACGGTCGCCTCACCCGCGTCGACGAGCGGACCATATTCGACGAGATCGCCGAACTGATGCCCGCCCATCTCGCCGAGCAGGCGATGAACGAACAGCGCGGCCGGGTGTTCGAAGCCTCGTTCGCCGAGGTGCATCGCCGGGCATCGCAGGTCGATCTCGGCCTCAATCGATATGCCGGCGACCTGCCGGCCTGGCGGAAGCAACCCTGACATGGCGCGCAAGATCATCATCGATACCGATCCCGGACAGGATGACGCCGTCGCCATGCTGATGGCGCTCGCTTCGCCCGACGAGCTCGAGGTGCTGGGCATCGTCACCGTTGCCGGCAACGTGCCGCTTGAACGCACCACCTATAACGCCCGTCAGGTTCTGGAACTCGCCGACCGGCTCGACGTCCCCCTCCATGCCGGCTGCGACCGACCGATGCGGCGCCCGCTGGTCACAGCCGAACATGTGCACGGCCCGACGGGGCTCGACGGCCCCAGCCTGCCGGTCCCTCATCTGCCGGTGCAGGCAAAACACGGCGTCGCCTTCCTGATCGACACACTGCATGCCGCAGCGCCCGGCGAAATCACACTGGTAACGCTCGGCCCGCTCACCAACCTCGCCCTGGCGCTCGTCCAGGCACCAAGCATCAAGGCCGGCATCGGCGAACTGGTGATGATCTCCGGCTCTTTCAGCGAGGGCGGCAACATCACGCCGTCCGCCGGCTTCAACGACTACGTCGCCCCCGAAGCGGTGGACGTGGTTTTGAAGAGCGGCCTCAAGATCACCATGGTCCCGATGGACGTGACGCATCAGTGCCGGTCGACGCCGGCCCGCCTTGCTGCCATCGAGGCATCGGGCACCGCGTCGGCCAAGGCGGCGGCGGCCATGCTGCGCTTTTCCGAACATTTCGATCTGAAGAAATATGGTTGGGATGGCGCGCCTCTGCACGACCCCTGCGCCGTCGCCTATCTGCTGCGGCCCGACCTGTTCGCCGGCCGCTTCGTCAACGTCGAAGTGGAGCTGACCGGCACCTACACCACCGGCATGACCGTCGTCGACTGGTGGCGCGTCACCGAACGGCCCGCCAATGCCACCTTCCTGAGGCAGGTCGATGTGGACGGCTTCTATGATCTGCTCGCCGCGCGGCTCGCGCGCCTGCCCTGAGAGTCTGCCCCGACGTGACGGAGACCTTCCGATGACCAATCCCGACTTCGTCCCGCAGGAAGTGATCCGCCGCAAGCGCGACCGACTACC
Organism: Pleomorphomonas sp. PLEO; assembly: GCF_041320595.1. NCBI lineage: Bacteria > Pseudomonadati > Pseudomonadota > Alphaproteobacteria > Hyphomicrobiales > Pleomorphomonadaceae > Pleomorphomonas > Pleomorphomonas sp. PLEO. Next base: position 2,603,143 of record NZ_CP166625.1, on the reverse strand, counting down.
CCTTGCGCCCGAGGACATCGCGCGCTTCGTCCGAGGTACGACGGATGGCAGCGTCAGCCCCAGCCAGATCGGCGCCTTCACCATGGCGGTCTATCTCAACGGCATGACGGCGGAGGAACGGCTCGCCTATACGCTGGCGATGCGCGACAGCGGCCGAGTGATCGACTGGTCGGAAATAGGTCTGTCGGGGCCGACCATCATCGACAAGCACTCAAGCGGCGGCGTCGGCGACGAGAAGATCAGCCTCATTCTGGTGCCGCTGGTGGCGGCCTGCGGCATCCACATGCCGATGATCTCGGCCCGGGGTCTCGGCCACACCGGCGGCGAGATCGACCTGCTCGACGCCATTGCCGGGTATGACACCGCCCCCACGACAGAGCTTTTCATGCGCACGGTCGCCGAGGTGGGCGGCGCAATCATTGGCCCCACCGCCGATCTCGCACCGGCCGACAGGCCGATCTACTTCACCCGGGATGTCAGCGCCACGGTTGAGAGCGTGCCGTTGATCACCGGATCGATCATGTCCAAGAAGCTCGCCGCCGGCATCAACGGCCTGGTGATGACGGTGCCCTTCGGGTCCGGCGCCTTCATGGCCGACATCGGCCGGGCCCGCGAGCTGGCCGAAAGCCTCGTCGGCGTCGCCGCCGGTGTCGGCATTCCCATGGTGGCCCTCATTTCCGACCTTACGGTTATTCTCGGCTCCGCCGTCGGCAGCAATCCGCAGTTGCGCGAGATCGTCGCTTTCCTCACCGGCACAGCCCGCGAGCCGCGCGTGCTCGAAACGGTGTTGGCGCTGGCTGCCGAGACGCTGGTGATGGGGGGGCTTGCGGATGATATCGCGGCGGGTCGGCGCCTGGCGGAGGCTCGACTCGATGACGGCAGCGCCGCCGAGCGCTTTGCGCGCATGATCGCCGCCTTCGGTGGCCCGACCGATTTCGTCGATCACCCCGAGCGGTATCTCGAGGATGCGCCGGTCGTCCGCCCGGTATTTGCCGACGACAGCGGCTATCTCTCGACAATGGATTGTTATGCCATAGGCATGGCGCTGTTGCGGCTTGGCTCCGGTCGCACCCGCCCCGAGGACAGTATCGACCATGCGGTCGGCCTGTCGGAGATGGCCCAGCGCGGCGAGGCCATATCCCGCGATCGTCCGATCTGCGTCCTGCACGCGCGCAGCGATGACGCCTGGAACTCGGCAGCGGCGGCGATCCGTGCGGCCATATCGCTAGCCCACGACCCGGTGGGATCGGCACCCGTGATCGTCGACCGTCTCGCGGTCGCTCGGCCCCAGTCCTGAACTCATCTCCGGCAAAGCGGTGCCTGCCAGAGGAATCGTTTGGTGAGTAGTCGTCACTTAAAGCGCGGCGTCGACGGCCCGCGACCGCATAACACCGGTCGAGCTGCGGCCAGCGCCTTGCTCGCGCCCGGCCTGATCGTCAAGCGAGGCGAGATAGGGCGCAACATAGCGCTGTGCCTGCCGCTCACGCGTGCCGAGTGTGGCTTCGTAGGTTCGACGAGAAAGACCACTTCGGTAAGACGTAGCGGTCGTAGGGGCAAATCGGCTCATTTTAGCACCTCTTGAATAGCGTCAGCTTCCGCCAACCGTTCTCAAAAGCGCCGTTATCCTCATGGGACGCGAAACCAGCCCTCCGAACTCCCTTTGTAATAGCAGACTACGACTTTAGTATGAATGAATGATGGCGCAGGCCACCCCTGCGGGTGACTCATGGCTGAGGTCACCCTTTCGCCACAACTAGCCATTGCCGCCGGATTCCCGCCGAAAGCATGAATAAGGGGTGACGTTTGAATGCCCCGCGGCTTCCGGCTCCAAGCGGCGCCGCGCGGAGCGTATCTTCGAGACACGACGCTCTCGGAGACGAAAGCGGAACGAAAGCCTAGGGGCCGGTGCCCCGCCGCCAACCGAGGCCACACAAAAAGCGATTGCCCCTGCAAGGCTTGACGGCGGCGGGAGGCAGGCGCGACAACTCTTCTCTTTCGAGTATGGCGGAGTGACAGAGGTGTTTCAGACATTCGATAACGTCAACGATCCCAGCCAAGGCAAGGCGCGATTGTCCGCCCTGAGGGGCGAGCTCACGATCCGAGGCCTCAAGGGTTTCCTGGTGCCGCTCGCCGACGAGCATCAGGGCGAATACATTCCCGCCGCCGCTCGCCGCCTGCTCTGGTTGACCGGATTCGCCGGTTCGGCCGGCCTTGCCATTATTCTGAAGGACCGCGCCGCCATCTTCGTCGACGGCCGCTATACGCTCCAGGTGCGCGAGCAGGTCGACCTCGCCGTCATTGAACCGCACCATCTCATCGAGGAGCCGCCGCACGACTGGCTGAAGACCGTGGTCGGCAAGGGCGACCGCATCGGCTTCGATCCCTGGCTGATGACCGCCGCCGAAGTCGCCCGTTTCGAAACCGCGCTGGCCGCCGTCGGTGCCGAATTCGTCGCCATCGACGGCAATCCGGTCGACGCCGTCTGGGCCGACCGGCCAGAGCCGCCCAAGGGCCGGGTGTCGCTGTTCCCCGAAACACTCGCCGGCGAAAGCGCCGAACAGAAGCTCGCCCGCCTCGCCGAGGTGATCGGTAAAGCCGGAGCCGACGCCGCCATTTTGACGCGCCCTGATTCGATTGCCTGGGCCTTCAACATTCGTGGGCAAGACGTGCCGCACACGCCAGAAGCGCTGTCCTTCGCCATCCTGCGCCGTGACGGCCGCCCTGCCCTGTTCATCGACGGCGCCAAACTCGACAACGCCGTCCGCGATCGGCTGGAACAGATCGCCGCCGTAGAACCGCCCACCGCCTTCGCATCGGCGCTGTCGGCCCTCGGCGGCGCGGTGCTGGTCGACAAGGCCTCGGCCGCCTTCGAGGTGGTGCGTCGCATCGAGGCTGGTGGCGGCAAGGTGGTGGCCGGCGCCGATCCCGTCCTGTTGCCGAAGGCGCTCAAGAACCCCACCGAACTCCAAGGCATCCGCGCCGCCCATCTCCGCGACGGCGTCGCCATGGTGCGCTTCCTCGCCTGGGTCGATCGCGAGGCGCCGAAAGGCGAACTCGACGAGATCGCCGTGACCAAGAAGCTCGAGGATTTCCGCCGCGACACCGGCGCGCTGCGCGACATCTCCTTCGACACCATCGCCGGTGCCGGCCCCAATGCCGCCATCCCGCATTATCACGTCAGCACCGCCTCCAACCGCAAGGTAGAGCCGAACGGCATCCTGCTGGTCGATTCGGGCGCCCAGTATGAGGACGGCACCACCGACATCACCCGCACCATGATCGTCGGCACCCCCACCGAGGAGATGATCGACCGCTTCACCCGCGTGCTGATCGGCAACATCCGCCTGACGCTCGCCCGCTTCCCCAAGGGAACCAGCGGCGCCCATCTCGACGCCCTTGCCCGCGAAAAGCTGTGGGAAGCCGGCCTCGACTTCGATCACGGCACCGGCCACGGCGTCGGTCATTATCTGTCCGTCCACGAGGGCCCGGGCCGTATTGCCAAAACCGGTCACGTGCCGCTTGAACCGGGCATGCTGATGTCCAACGAGCCCGGCTACTACAAGGCCAACGCCTGGGGCATCCGTATCGAGAATCTGGTCATCGTCACCGCGCCCGAAGCGATCGAGGGTGGCGAACGGCCGATGATGGGCTTTGAAACGGTGACGCTCTGCCCGATCGATCGTCGCCTGATCCGGCCGTCGATGATGACCGAGCGCGAGCGTATCTGGCTCGACGCTTATCATACCGAGGTCCGCGATAAGCTGCTGCCGCTTGTCCCCGATAAGGCCGACCAGGCCTGGCTCGTAGCGGCCACGGCGCCACTTTCTCACTGAGCGGCGATTCGAAGTGTTACCGCTCCCCGCGCGGCCTTTTGGCCGCGCGGGGAACCTGCCTCGGTAGACGATTGATATAATGGAAGAAAATCAGCCTTTCCCGACGTAACACTCGGTAAGAAAGAGTGACTTTCCTGACAAGCGCGCGTGTGTTTTATGAAAAATGTGCCGGTTTGGCTTGTGCCCGCTCACCGGTCTTTTTTGGAAACACTCGATGCGAACGTCCTTCGGCAAGCAGACCACCCTCAGCGAAAGCGTCCAGTTCTCCGGTGCCGGCGTGCACTCCGGAAAACCGGCGACCATCGTTCTGCATCCCGCCGAGGCGGATCGCGGCATCGTCTTCATTCGCACCGATGGCGAAGAGGTCGAGATGGCAGCCCGTTACGATAACGTGGTGGCCACCGAACTCTGCACCATGATCGGCATCGGCGGCCGCACCATCGCCACCATCGAGCACCTGATGGCGGCACTTGCAGCTTCGGGCGTCGATAATGTCATCGTGGAAATCGACGGCCCCGAGATGCCCATCGCCGATGGTTGCTCGGCCACCTTCATCGAGATGATCGCCGAAGCCGGCCTGCGTCGCCTCTCCGCGCCGCGCAAGCTGCTGCGCGTCGTCAAGCCCGTGCGCCTCCAGGTCGGCGACGCCCTGCTCGAGTTCCTGCCCTTCGATGGCACCCGCTACGACGTGACCATCGATTTCGCCAACCCGCTGATCGGCCGCCAAGCTTACGTGCTCGACCTCAGCCCGCGGACTTTTGCCCGCGACATCGCCCGCGCCCGTACTTTCGGCTTCATGTCCGATGTCGAGAAGCTCTGGAAGATGGGCTTCGCCCTCGGCTCCTCGCTGGAAAATTCGGTGGCGATCGGCGATGACCGCATCCTCAACCCCGAGGGTCTGCGCTGGTCCGACGAATTCGCCCGCCACAAGACGCTTGACGCGGTCGGCGACCTGTCGCTGATCGGCATGCCCTTCATCGGCCATTTCCGGTCCTACAAGGGCGGTCACAAGCTCAACTGGATGGCCGTCAAGGCGCTCGTCGCCGACACCGATGCCTTCGAGATCGTCCACGATCCCGTGGCGAACCGCGAAGCGGCGGGCGGCATCCTCCAGGCCGCGGCGCTGGCGCCCTCACGAGACTGAGGGTTCCTCCGAATTCGGCAGTGCACCGCGACCTTGCCGCCTTAATGTGGCCGAACATCACGGGCACGTAGCATCCTCGACGGCTTTGCGATAAAAGAGCTTCCTGTCAGAGGCGAGCCTGACTCGCACCGCTGGAGCGGGGCGGACGGCTTCGGGCGGTTGCCCGGCGGGCAGTGCGCTTGGGATGGATGGGCGGCCGCGAGCGGTTGCGTACGGTGATGGGGTTTTCATGAGGCAGAGTTTCGTTCGTGTCGCCGCCGTGCTCGTTCTCCTCGGAGGCGCCACCGCCCTTGTCGGTTGTTCTTCCGACGAGCCGCTGGCACCCTTCGTGGAGATTCCCGCCGAACAGTCCTACAACGCCGGCATCGCTTACCTGCGGCAGGGCGACTACGCGAACGCCACCAAGAAATTCGCTGAGGTCGACGAGCAGCACCCCTATTCGGAATGGGCGCGCAAGTCCCTCATCATGACCACCTACACCAATTATACGCGCGGCAACTTCACCGAGGCCATCACCCAGGCCCAGCGCTATCTGACGCTCTACCCAGGCTCGGAAGACGCCGCCTATGCGCAGTGGATGATCGCGCAGTCCTACTTCAACCAGATGCCCGACATCACCCGCGATCAGAAGCTGACGCAGCAAGCCATGCAGGCGATGCAGGAACTGGTCGATCGTTACCCCGACAGCCCCTATGCCGCCGAGGGTCGCAAGCGCCTCGACATCGCCAAGGACCAGCTCGCCGGCAAGGAAATGGAAGTCGGTCGCTTTTATCTCACGCGCGACCAGTACATCGGCGCCATCAACCGCTTCAAGACAGTGGTGCAGGAATACCAGACAACGCGTCACATCGAGGAAGCGCTGGAGCGCCTGACGGAAGCCTATTACGCCATGGGCCTCGTCGATGAGGCGCAGACGGCCGCCGCCGTCCTCGGCCACAACTATCCTGACAGCCGTTGGTACAAGGATGCCTATAAGCTCCTGTCCACCAACGGTCTTGAGCCGCGCGAGAACACCAACTCGTGGATCTCGAAGGCATTCAAAGCCGCCATGCTCTGACGGGGCACCATGCTTCAGACGCTCGCAATCCGCGACATCGTTTTGATCGAGCGGCTTGAGATCGCCTTCTCCGACGGTCTGACCGTGCTGACCGGCGAGACCGGCGCCGGCAAGTCCATCCTGCTCGACGCGCTGTCGCTCGCCCTCGGCGGGCGTGGCGACGCCGGTCTCGTGCGGCATGGCGCCGACCAGGGGCAGGTCACCGCCGTTTTCGATCTCGCCGTCGGCCACCCGGCCCGCGCCCTCCTCGTGGAGAACGATCTGGACGACGAAGGCGACGTCATCGTCCGGCGCGTTCAGACCGCCGACGGCCGAACCCGCGCCTTCGTCAACGATCGCACCGTTTCCGCCAACTTTCTGCGTCAGCTCGGCGCCGCGTTGGTCGAAATCCACGGCCAGCACGACGACCGGGCCCTGGTCGATCCCGCCATCCACCGTGGCCTGATCGACGCCTTCGGCGGCCTTGAGCCCGACGTTAAGACCGTTGCCACCGCTCACCGTGCCTGGCGCGACGCCGAGAAGGCGCTCGCCGACCTCGAACGCCGCATCGCCGATGCCCGCCGGGAAGGCGACTATCTGCGCGCCTCCGTCGAGGAATTGCAAAAGCTCGCCCCCGAGTCGGGCGAGGAAACCTCGCTCGCCGAGCGCCGGCAGGAGATGATGCGGGCCGAGAAGGTCGCCGTCGACTTGCGCGAAGCCTACGACCATCTCAACGGCTCGGGATCGCCGGTGCCGGAACTCTCCGGCCTGTTGCGACGGCTTGAGCGCAAAGGCGAAGTGGCGGCGCTGGCCGGCCCGGCCTTGCAGTCGATCTCCACCGCCCTCGACGCGCTGGAAGATGCCCGCTCGATCTTTGAGGCGGCCCTCCGCGCCGCCGACTTCGATCCGTCAGAGCTGGAGCGCACCGAAGAGCGCCTGTTCGCCATCCGCGCCGCCGCCCGCAAATATTCGGTGCTGCCCGACGAGTTGGGCGCACTCTCCGCCCGCATGGCCTCCGACCTTGCTGACCTCGACGCCGGCGAGGATCGCTTGAACGCATTGGCCGGCGCGGCAACCACGGCGCGGACGACCTACGACCGTCTCGCCGCCAAGCTTTCCGCCGCCCGCGAGAAAGCCGCCCGCCAGTTGGAAGACGCCGTCGCCGCCGAGCTGCCGGCCCTGAAGCTCGAACGCGCCCGCTTCATCGTCAACCAGCTCGCCGATCCGGAAACGCGCACCGCCGACGGCATCGATACGCTGGAATTCTGGGTGCAGACCAACCCCGGCACCCGGCCTGGGCCAATGATGAAGGTGGCTTCCGGCGGCGAGCTCAGCCGCTTCCTGCTCGCCCTCAAGGTATCGCTGGCCGACAAGGGATCGGCCTCGACATTGGTGTTCGACGAGATCGACACCGGCGTCGGTGGCGCGGTCGCCGAGGCGATCGGCACCCGCCTCGCCCGACTCGCCCGCAAGGTTCAGGTGCTCTCGGTGACCCACGCGCCGCAAGTGGCTGCCCGCGCCGACCACCACTTCCTGATTGCGAAAGACAGCGTCGACGACGGCGCCCGCGTCGCCACCTCGGTGTCGCGCCTACCCGACGGCCACCGCCGCGAGGAGATCGCCCGCATGCTGGCCGGCAGCCGCATCACAGAGGAAGCCCGCGCCGCCGCCGAGCGGTTGCTCAAGGGCCACTAAATATCCCGACACGGTGAAGCCCGGCTTGCCCGGTTGCACCGCGCAAGTGGCGAGCGGCAAGCGTTCCCGTCGCGGCGCGCGCCTCCTGTCTGGTAAGAAGGCGCGCGGCGAAAGCTTCACGCAAACAGAACTTCCGGCGCGACTTTGAAGGGATCCAGCGCCGTGTCGATGTCGACCTTGAGCGCGCTGTTGAAGACGTTGTTGACGATCATCAGCGCGCCGAAGGCCGTGAGGTCGACGATCTCAGCGTCCGAGAAGTATTTTTTCAGCTTGGCGAACAGATCGTCGGAAACCGCGTTGGGGTCGACGGCCAACTGGCGGCCGAAATCGACGACCGCTTGCTCGCGCTCATCCAGCTTGAGATGATCGGGATCCTCGCCCCATGACACGATGGCGCGCCGCATGAACAGCGAACAGAGTTGGCAGTGATTGGCCCGCGAAATGGCGTTACAGAACAGCACCGGCAAGCGCTCGCCCAGGAATAGCTTGACCTTGGCGAACAGCGGGTACCACTCCAGTACGGCGCGCAGCGCCTCAGGTGAATGGATCAGCGTTGCCTTCATGTTGGAGATGGCGTGGGTCTTTTCGGTTTCGCGCCAGAGCGTCAACTGCTCAGGCGTGGCGGTCTCAGGCGAAATCTGCGGTATGCGCACCATGGTTAAGTCCTTGTTTTTTGTTTGGAAAACGCCCTAACTCGTCGTCATGATCGCAGCCGGTCGTAGGCCAGCTTGGCGAGCAACAGCCCCCCAGGCGACGGCGCTGAGGTGTTGGCTGGCGCCGGCAAGGTTGAGGCCCGACGCGGTCACTTGCAGGAGAACGATGGCAGCCAGTAGCGGCACAAGACGCCCGCGACCACCGTTCGGGTCGACGCCGCCGAGGACGGCGGCCAGCAGCGTTGTCAGAAGATAACTGTCCGCGTATCCCATGCGGGCCGAATTGAAGCGCGCCAGCATGATGAGGCCGGCAAGGGCACTGAGCAGGCCGGACAGCGCATAGACGACAAGATGGATTCGGGCGGTGTCGATACCGGAATAGGCGGTCGCCGTCTCGTTGTAACCGACAGCCGACAGATAGCGGCCGAACGGCGTCCGTCCGAGCAGGACGCCGACCAACACGGCCGCGACGAGGAAGACCACGGCGATCAGCGGTATTCCGGCCACCGTGTAGCCGGCGAAAGCCGGCACAAAGGCCGGCAGGCCGGTCACGGCGGCGCCGTTGGTCACGAGAATGCCGACGCCGGTATAGACGAGCAGCGCCCCCAGCGAGGCGATGATCGGCGCTATGCGCAGATAGGCGACCAGCAGACCAATCAAGGCGCCGGCCAGGCCGCCGGTAGCCAGACCGGCAAGCAGCGGCAGCGGCGCCAGCCACGCGCTGCTGCTAAGTACACCAAAGGCCAGCGCCGCCACCACCGCCGACAGGTTGGCTATGGCGAGGATGGCGAGATTGATGCCTCCGGCTATCAACGGCAGCGCCATGGCCAGCACCAGCAGGCCGAATTCCGGCAACTGGTAGGCGACGGAACTGAGGAAGGGGCCCGCGCCGGCAAGGCTGGCGGCGAGGAGCCCACCCAACAGCAGGACGGCGCCAGCGAGAGCAAGTGGCCGATGACGGGCCGAGGTGTCGGCAAGCGAGAGAGACATCAAGCGGCCTCCATGAGAGCCGGACGGGCACGGCGCCAGACGATGGGGGCCACGGCGGCAAGAACGATGACGCCGGTCACCGCCTGGTGCCAGTAGGGCGACACGCCGCTCAGCACCAGGATGTTGCCGACGAGGGCGATGAACAGCACGCCGAGCAGCGTGCCGACCACACCGCCACGTCCGCCGGCAAGGCTGGCACCGCCGAGGATGGTGGCTGCGACCACGTCGAGCTCGCGGCCAATCAGCGAGCCGGGCGTCACCGCCTGCAGAAGCTGGGCCTGCGCAAGACCGGCGATGCCCGAGACAAGCCCGAGATAACCATAGGCCAGGAGGTTGACGATGACGCCGTTGACGCCGAGCCGCAAGGCGGCGTCGCGGTTGCCGCCGACAGCGCGCAGGATGTGGCCGAAATTGGTCGCCTTCAGCAAGAGGGCGGTGATGACGGCGGTCACCACCAGCGCCAGCACCTGCAGCGTCAGCGGATAGCCGCCGACCCGGACGATGGCCGTATCGGTGAAAAACGCCGGAAAATCGTAGAGCATCTCGCCCCGTGAGATGAGGGCGAGCAGCCCGCCATAAACATTGAGCAGGGCGATGGTGGTGATGATCGGCGGCGCGCGTAGCCAGGTGGTGACGATACCGTTGACAAGGCCGAGCAGCAGACCGACGAGCGCCGACAGTGCGATGGCGCCGACCCAGCCAATGTCCAGCCGGGCAAGCACCACGGCCAGGAGAAACTGTGAGATCGAGGCGACGGCGGTGAAGGAAATGTCGAGCTCGCCGGCAATCAGCACCACCAGCAGGCCGAGCGCGAACAGCGCCGTGATGCTCGACGAGGACATGAGGTCGAGCCAATTGTAGGGTGAGGCAAAGCCCGGAACCCAGACAGCGGAAATCCCACCCAACAGGGCGATGCCCAGGGCAAGGCGGCGGACGGCGCTCTTCTCCCGCGACGGCTCAGCCATGGACTGTCGCCTCCAGCTCGGCAAGAGACACACAACCGCCGCCAGTATCGACGGCCCGCGCCAGGCGACCGCCCGTCATGATATGAACGCGGTGACACATCGACCAAACCTCTTCCACTTCGCTCGAAATGATCAGAACGCCGATACCCCGGCCGGCCACCTCGCGGATCAGCTCGTAGATCACCTCGCGGGCACTGACGTCGACGCCGACGGTGGGGCAGTCGAGGATCAGCAGCTTCGGCTCGGTGGCGAGCCACTTGGCCAGAACCGCGCGTTGCTGGTTGCCGCCCGACAGACGGGCGATCGGAGCCTCGACGTCCACCACCTTGATGCCGAGGCCATCGACGAAGCGGCGGACAAGGCTGGCCTTGCGTTGCCGGTCGACAAGGCCGAGGCGGTCGATCAACGCCGGATAGCTGGCAAGGGCGATGTTGTCGGACACGCTTGCCGGAAGGACGAGGCCGAGCCCGAGCCGATCCTCCGGCAGGTAGGCAATACCGGCGGCGATCGCGTCGCGGTTGGAGCGAAAGCGTCTGTGAACGCCCTCGACGCGGATCTCACCGGCATCGGCGGGCGCCAGACCGAACAGCACTTCGGCAAGCTCGGTCTTTCCAGCACCGAGCAATCCGGTCAGCCCGACGATTTCGCCGCGCCGGATACTGAGATCGACCCCGGCAAAGAGTCCATCGCGGGCAAGGCCCGTCACCTCGAGCACCGGCTCGTCGACTGGATCGGGCAGATTGAAGCGGGTGGCTTCGGGCGCCGGCGCGCCGGTCATCGCCGTGTGTAGCTCGGCAGCGCTGACCCCACCGCGATCGAAGCGCCGGACGATCGCCCCGTCCCGCAACACGAACACCTCATCGGCGATCGTGGCCACCTCGTCATAACGATGGCTGATGAACAGCACGGCGACGCCACGAGCCTTAAGTCCCTCGACGACCTTGAAGAGACGGCCCGCCTCGGAGCGGGTCAGCGAAGCCGTCGGCTCATCGAGGATCAGGAAGCGGGTCTCGCGGGCGAGCGCCCGGGCAATGGCGACGAGCTGCCGCTCGGCGATCGGCAGCTCGCCGACCTCCACATCAAGGTGGAGCCCGGCACCGATCAGCGCGAGAGCCGCCCTGGCACGCCGGCGAGCGCGACTTCGGCGGCTGCGATCGAAGGGAGCGGCGGCGGTGTCGGAGAACGCGATGTTCTCGGCCACCGACAGATTGGGGAAGAGAGCAAAATCCTGAAAGATCACTTCGATGCCGGCGCGCCGCATGGTTCCCGGCCCCCGGTGATCGATGGGGACGCCATCGATGCGGATCTGGCCGCCATCGGCCGGGTAGACGCCGGCCAGGATCTTGATCAGCGTGCTTTTACCGGCGCCGTTGAGACCCGAAAGCGCGGCAACGCGGCCGCCGGTCAGTGCCAGCGAGACGCCCCTCAGCACGGGATTGCCTTGGAATGACTTGATGAGGCCGTCGACTTCCAGGCGGGTGGCGGTGCCAGTCAAGGTCACGTTTCTCCACGCAAACGCCGCCCGCTACCGAAGGGGCAGCGGGACGGCTTGGTTGGGTCCGGACAGCCTCAGAAGTCGAACTGGTCGACGTTCTCGGCGGTGAAGGTACGCGTTGCCTTGAAGCGCAACACATGGTCGGCCGCTTCGACCGTGCCCTTGCCGAGACCCGGCAGTTCGGTACCGGTCTCGATCGGCTCCTTGTCGATCACCTTCTTGGCAAGGGCGACGAGGCCGAAGCCGGCATCGGCCGGATCCCACAGGAAGCCTTCGTTGATCAGGTTCTTCTTGAGATAGGGCGCCGCCTGCTTGGGCAGCACGTTGCCGACGTTGGCCACGTCCTTGGTGGTCTTGCCCTGCTGTTCGAGGGCGCGGGCAAAGCCGATCGGCCCTTGGCTGCCGAAGGCGACGAAGCCCTTGAGATCGGGATTGGCGCGCAGGATCTCCTGGGAGGTACGGTAGCTGTCGTCCAGGCTCTCGCCCACCGGATAGCGGTCGGCCACCGGCGTGAGGTCGGGATACTTCTCCTTGAGATAGGCAAGACCGATGTCGGCCCACTGGTTGTGCAGCGGCACCGTCAGCGAGCCGACCACCAGGGCGAACTTGCCCTTGCCGCCGGTGAGATCGGCGAGCTTCTGGAAGACGGCGGTCGCAAATTCCGTGTTGTCGATGGTCTCCAGATCCCAGGCAGCCCCCTGCTGACCGGGCGATTCATGAGTCACCACGACAATACCGGCCTCCTGGGCACGCTTGAGCACCGGCGCCAGCACGTTGGCGTCGTCAGGAACCACGGCGATAGCATCGACCTTCTTGGCGATCAGGTCTTCGATCAGCTTGACCTGCTGTGCGGGATCTGCGGCGGTGGGGCCGACTTGGTAAGCGTCGACACCTAGCTCCTTGGCCGCCTTGGTGACGCCCGTCTCGAACCGGTTGAACCAGGGAATACCGGTGATCTTGACCACCACGGCGATCGTTGGCTTGTCAGCGGCAAAGGCTGGCGTTCCGGCGCAAAGCGCTGTCACAACGGCGGTGGCGGCAGCGGCGAGAAGAGTTCTTCTGATGAGGTTGATCACTTGCGGTTCTTTCTCAGTTGGCAACAGCTCGCCTGGGTGGCAGCGAAAATGCGCGGCCGGCGAGAAGGCGGTGGGCGTCTTGCCAGGCGTCGTGGCGCGACGGCGTGTAGGTCGAAAGGCGGAACGAACCTGCGACGAGCGCGCGCCCGGCCTCGAAATCGGCGATCGTCCGGCGAGCGACCAATTGGGCGATGATATTGCCGATCACCGTCGCCTCGACCGGACCGGCCACCACGCGGCGGCCGGTGGCGTCGGCGATGGCCTGAAGCAGGGTCGGGATGGCGGCGCCACCGCCGACCACATGGATCACCTCCACCCGGTCGCCGGTCAGCCGCTCGATGTCGGCGATGGTGTCGACGTAGGAAAGGGCCAGACTGTCGTAGATGGCGCGGGCGAGGTCGGCCAGGCTTTCCGGCACCGGCAGTCCGCGCTCGACGAACCAGCCGCCAATGGCCGCCACCATGTCGGGGGGATCGCGAAATTCAGGAGCATCGGCCTCGAAGACGAACCCCAGCGGCGACCGAGTGGCGGCTGCCGCTTCGAAGGCTGCGAAATCGAGGTTCGGATCGTCGCGCCCGACAATACGGCGCACCTCTTGGGCCAGCCACAAGCCAGCTTGGATCTTGTGGTGCACCGTGCGGCCGGCAACCCCGCATTCATTGGTGAAGTTCAAGCGCAACGACAGCGCGGATAGGTCCGGTTCCGGCCGTTCCCGGCCGATCAGCGACCATGTGCCCAGACTGATGAAGGCCGCGGCGGAAGCCTTGTCATGCGGCACTGCGGCGGCGGCGGACGCCGTATCGTGGCTGGCGACGGCAACCACATCGACGGGGTTGGCAAACCCGAAACGGCGCGCCTCCGACGGACTGACCGGGCCGACGACGGTGCCGCTTTCCAGCACCGGCGGAAAAAGGCGTGGCGAAAGGCCGAAGCGAGCGATCAGTTCTCTATCCCAGTCGCGTCGGCGCGGATCGACCAGCTCGGTCGTTGAGGCGATGGAAATCTCGCTGTAGCGACGCCCTGTCAGAAGATGACCGAGATAGTCGGGCACCAGATACAGGCTGTCGGCCACGTCCGAAAGCCAAGGTTGGTCGCGCCGATCGGCAAGCAGCTGAAAAAGCGTGTTAATCTCGATTTCCATGCTGCCGGTACGACGGTAGAGCTCGTCACGCGACACCTCGGCGTAGGCCGCCCCGACACGGTCGCGCGTTCGCGGATCGCGCATGTGACGGGGGCCGGCCACGATATGGTCGCCGCTGTCGGTCAGAAGATAATCGACCCCGAAGCTGTCGATACCGAGTGTCGCCGGGCCATCGAGCCTTCCGGCGAGCGTGGAAAGGGCTTCGCCGAGCGACGACCACACTTGCAGGATATCCCAATACCAGCGACGACCGAGCTGAACGGGACCGTTATGGAAAGCGGCAACCTGCTCGATCGAAAGGCGGCCCTCCGCCGAAAGATCCCCGAGATGCAAGCGCCCGCCGGAACTGCCGAGGTCGAGAGAAATCAGATTGCCTGCGGCCAGCATCGCGACTGTTACCATCCGTCGTTATCGTTGGTCTCGGCACTCCCCGCATGGCCTGCTTCGCCATGAACGCGCTCGCCGAATTTGATGGCAAACGCTACCAATGCGCACTTCCCGCGACGAGGAAGCGCCTTGCGAATTCAGACCGGAATTGTGAATAATAGTCTATAGAATATGTAATTTATCAACGGTCAATTGCGCTGGTTCGGTTCTGTTTCGACTTACAATTTTGGGGTTTATCGCCGGAATATGGGCGGAATGGTTGCGTTCAGTAAAATCTGACCGCCAACAGATCTAACAACCCGCCCACACTCCAAAGCATAGAGTGAGCCGGGACCCGGCTATATTAAAAATTGCAGCTCAGGCCGCCTTAAGCCCACGGCTGCGGACCGCGTTTTGAACCGCATTCCTGGAGCGGCGCGCAAACGGAGCTAAGCCCCGGCGGCGTCGATCAGCTTTCGCACTTCCGCTGCGACCTCGGGCGTCGCCGGGTTGTAGATCACCATGGAAAGATCGGGCCGACCATCGACGGTGAAGGCCGAAAATTCGAGGGCCATAAGGCCGGCCGTCGGGTGATGCAGCATCTTGGTGCCCCCGCTGTGCTGGCCGACTTCCTTCTCCCGCCACATCGCCGCGAACTCCGGGCTGGTACGGCTGAGCTCATCGACCAGTGCCTCGACGTTGGCCGCCGCTCCCGCCCGCACCGCATCGGCCCGGAAGGTGGCGACGACGAAGCGGGCGACGCTTTCCCAATCGTGCTGTCGTGCCCGCACCGAGGGATCGCAAAACATCATACGCAGTACATTGCGCTCGCGCGGTGCCCGTGCGGCATAGTTGCCGAGCACCACGGCGGCGGCGCGGTTCCAGGCAACGATGTCCCAAGTCGCAGTCTTGATGATGGCCGGGCTAAGCTCCAGGGCGTCGAGCACCCGCTGCAGGCGCGGTGATACTCCATCGTCGTTCTCGCGATAGCGCACCTCTGGCGGGCGACCCAAGCCGAGCAAAAACAGATGCTCGCGCTCGACGTCGGTCAGCATCAATGCCCGGGCGATGCGGTCGAGAACATCGGCCGACGGCGCCCCACCCCGGCCTTGCTCCAGCCAAGTATACCAAGTCACGGACACATTGGCCCGCTGCGCCACCTCCTCGCGCCGGAGGCCAGGCGTCCGGCGCCGCGTCATCGGTAGGCCAAAGGCGGCGGCATCCAGCCGACAGCGCCGGTCACGCAGGAAGGCGCCAAGCGCATTGTCATGGGTGGTGACCTGAACGTCCATCCTGTTAGCCCTTATACCCTGATAGGGCGAATATCTTACCCCGATAGGCGATCGAGCGACATAGGCGCTCCCGTCAAGATGTCGGCATCGCCACCTGATTTCCCAGTTAGGCATTCCGTGCGAGGCCGCGATATCATTGAGAAGCATAAAGGTGCTTCAGAGGGATGTCCCGGCATGTTGGTCCGATCCGCTGGCGTGGAAGACGCCGAGGAGGTCGCTTCGGTTCTACGTAGATCCATCCGGGATCTCTGCGTCCTTGACCACGCGGGGGACGAGCATGCGCTTCAGCAATGGCTCAACAACAAGACCCGGGAAAACGTCCGCTCATGGATCGAAGCGGCCGATCGATACATTGTTCTTGCGGAAGAAAATGGGAGCATCCTCGGTGTCGGCGGTGCTTCCCGCGGCGGCGAAATCATCTTGAACTATGTGGCGCCGGAGGCGCGCTTCAAGGGCGTGAGCAAATCGATCCTGGGGTCGCTTGAAGCCTATCTTCGTGGTTTGGGATTGGCCCGGAGCACGCTGACCAGCACCCGCACCGCTCATCGCTTCTATCTGGCGATGGGATACGAGGACGCAAGCGATCGGGAACTTTGGGACAAGCTGGCTGGCCAGCCCATGATGAAATCCTTGCAATGGCCGGATAACCCATGACGGTCGCGCCCCGCGCTTGCCGCGCACTCACGCGAATGCAATAAATTGGCTCCGAACAGCCTGCTCGGAGTCGCGCCATGCCTTCGCCCACCACCGCTCTCATCGTCGTCGACGTCCAGAACGACTTCTGTCCCGGCGGCGCGCTAGCGGTCGGCGGCGGCCACGCCGTCGTACCAGTGATCAACGCGCTGGTGTCGCGCTACGAGCAGATTGTGGTCACCCAGGACTGGCACCCCAGGGGGCACGCCTCGTTTGCTTCCGCCCATCACGGCCGCGAGCCGTTCGACACCACCGAAATGCCCTATGGCACACAGGTGCTGTGGCCAGACCACTGCATCCAGGGCACGTCGGGCGCCGACCTCCATCCCGATCTCAACGTCACACCCGCCCAACTCGTCATCCGCAAGGGGTGGCATCACGGCGTCGACAGCTATTCGGCCTTTCGCGAGGCCGACCGCGAGACGCTGACCGGTCTTGCCGGCTATCTGAGGGAACGCGGCGTCGAAGAGGTACACGTCGTTGGCCTTGCCACCGACTATTGCGTCGCCTGGACCGCCCTCGACGCAGCGGGAAGCGGCTTTCGCGTATCGGTAATCGAGGATGCCTGCCGCGCCATCGACCTGTCCGGCTCGCTCAAGCGTGCCTGGGCCGACATGGCCGCCGCTGGCGTAACGCGTATCACCAGCGATCAAGTCGTTTAGGATTGTTGCGGTTCTGGCCGACTGTTTTTTCACATATTGCGGTTTTCGGGTGGACAGCCTTCGCGAACCAGGTCATAAGCACTGACCTATAAATGTCAGCAATATTGACCTAATGGAAGCTGGTCATGACAACACCTTTCGCGGACTTCCGGGCCGGCCTGATCGCGGTCTTTCCGACCGTCGCCGCCGCCGTGCCCTTCGCTCTCATCCTCGGCCAACAGGCAACCGAGAAGGGGCTGACGCCGGCCGAGATGCTGGCCATGTCGTCGATCGTTTTCGCCGGCTCCTCGCAGTTGATCGCCGTCGGCCTGTGGAGCACGCCGACGCCGGTCGCCGCTCTGGCGTTGATGGCGCTGCTCGTCAACCTCCGCCACACGCTGATGGGCGCTTCGCTATCGGGCAAAATCGCCCATTTCGGCCGCTGGCGCTACCTGGCGGCCTTCCTGCTGACCGACGAAAGCTGGGCTCTCAGCGAACGCCGCGCCGTCGATAGGCCGATCAGCCGTACCTTCTACTTCACCGTGGCGCTGACCATGTTCGTCTTCTGGCAGGTCGCCTCGGTGCTCGGCACGGTGTTCGGCGCCTATCTGAAACATCCCGAGGCTTTCGGTCTCGACTTCGCCTTCCCTGCCATCTTCATCGCTCTAGCGCTTGGCTTCTGGAAAGGCGCCCGCCGCACCGGCCCGGTTCTGGTGGCGAGCGCCGTCGCGGCCGTCGCCGTCCATGCCACCGTGCCCGGCGCCTGGTACGTGATCGCCGGCGCACTCGCCGGGATCGCCGCCGCCGTCATCACCGCGCCGCGCGAGGCGCCCGCCGAGACACTCGACAGCCTTGGAGAGGCGACGCGATGACCATCGATCCCGTCAATTTCGCGGCCATTCTGGCCATGGGCGTCCTCACCTACATGACGCGTATCCTCGGCTTCCTGATCGCCGACCGGCTGCCGAAGTCCGGCCCCGTTCGCGTCGCCCTGGATGCACTGCCACCGGCCGTGCTGGTCGCCGTCATCGCGCCGATCGTCATGTCCGGCCCCATCGAGGCGGTGGCCGGCCTGGCGGTACTGGTCCTCGCGCTGAGGCTGCCGCTGATCGCCACGGTCGTGGCCGGCGTCGCCACAGCCGCGCTGCTGCGGCTCGCCTTCCTCTGACAGTGTTTCCGCCATCAGCCAAATAGCAGCGGGCCCGCGAAGTCGCCTTCGCGGGCCCGTTATGTCTAGGACTGTCCGGAGATCACTTGCGGCGCAGGAAGGCCGGGATCTCCATATCGTCGTCGGCAGCGCGCGGTGCTGGCTGCGGCGCCATGCGGCCCTGCAGGTCGAGACGACCGGCGGCCCCCTGGGCCGGCGCGGCGGCCGGGCGCTTCACGAACTCGCTGGCGGCCGACGGACGCACGGCCGGCTGCGGGGCGGCGCGCGGCGCTTCAGCCTGTGCCTCTTCCTCGCGACGGCCAAGGCCGACGGTGGCCAGACGACGGAGAAGGCCGAGCGGACGACGCTCGCCATCGTGGTCTTCCGGATGCACCTGCACCGAGGCGGCGGCCTGGCGCTGAGCGATCGGCGGGAACTCGTCGATCGACGGCACGCGGCTGCGCTGGACAGCAGCCGACGGACGCTCGGCGACCGGCGGCACGTAGGGCTGCTGCATGGGCACCGGCTCGGCAACCCGCACCTGCTGCGGCTGGGCAGCGGGGGCGTCGTAGTGGTTCATCGCCGGTTCGTAGGGTTCGATCGACACGCGCGGGTCATGCGGGGTCGTCACAGAGCGCATCGGTTCGGGCTCGATGTAAGCTTCGGGCAGAGCCAGGGCTTCTTCGAGGGCTTCGAGGGATGCGACCTGAGCGGCGGCGGCGGCAGCCTGGGTGTAGCTCGGAACCGGCGCGGGCGCAGGGGCGATCGACGCGGCCGGGACGGCCTCGCGGATCACCGCCGGGCGCACGGCCGGCTGGCTAAAAGGCTGACGCACCTCCTGTGCCGCGACAGCGGCGGCAGCGGAGGTTGTCACCTGAACCGGCCGGGTCGGCGCGGCGCGACCGACAGCGTCGGCGCTCGAATTGCGAACGATCGCGTCCTGCTGGACCAGCTCCGGCTCGATGCCGGTGGCCACGACCGACACGCGGATCATGCCTTCCATGCTGTCGTCGAAGGTGGCGCCGAGGATGATGTTGGCTTCGGAGTCCACTTCCTCGCGGATGCGCGTCGCCGCCTCATCCACCTCGAACAGCGTCAAGTCCTTGCCGCCGGTGATCGAGATCAGCAGGCCCTGGGCCCCCTGCATCGACACTTCATCGAGCAGCGGGTTGGCAATCGCCGCCTCGGCCGCCTGAATGGCGCGCTTCTCGCCGGAAGCCTCGCCGGTGCCCATCATCGCCTTGCCCATGCCGCGCATGATCGAGCGGACGTCGGCGAAGTCGAGGTTGATCAGGCCTTCCTTGACCATCAGGTCGGTGATGCAGGCAACGCCCGAGTAGAGCACCTGGTCGGCCATCGCAAAGGCGTCGGCGAAGGTGGTCCGCTCGTTGGCGATGCGGAACAGGTTCTGGTTGGGGATGCAGATCAGCGTATCGACCGAGGCCTGCAGTTCCTTGATGCCGGCGTCGGCGATCTTCATGCGCCGGGCACCTTCGAACTGGAAGGGCTTGGTGGTGACGCCGACGGTGAGGATGCCATGCTCGCGGGCTGCGCGGGCAATCACCGGCGCCGCGCCGGTGCCTGTACCGCCACCCATGCCGCAGGTGATGAACACCATGTGGCTGCCGGCGAGATGATCGTTGATCTCGTCGATCACTTCCTCGGCGGCCGCGCGGCCGACTTCCGGCTGCGAGCCGGCACCGAGGCCCTCGGTCACCGCAACGCCCATCTGAATGATGCGTTCGGCCCGCGAGGAGGCCAAGGCCTGCGCATCCGTGTTCGCCACGACGAACTCGACGCCCTGCAGGCCGGACTGGATCATGTTGTTGACGGCGTTGCCGCCGGCACCGCCGACGCCGAAGACTGTGATCCTCGGCTTGAGCTCCGTGAGGTCGGGCATCTTTAGGTTAATCGTCATGGTTGCCTCGTTATTCTGCAAGCGGCTCTCGCCGATACGTCCTCTGTCCTAGATCAGCGGCCGCCGCTGCAACCGCACGCTACTTACGCCTGTTACGCACTGACCCGTTCCGTTGCCGGCGACGGATCAAAAACTGTCCCTAAACCACGCCCCCATGCGGGAGACGAAACCGCCGTTGGCAACCAACGCCATCGACTTCCGGCGGCCGGAAAACTGTTCGATCTGGGCCACCTGCGGGTAGATCATCAGACCCACCGCCGTGGCGAACGCCGAGCCGCGCGCCGCTTCCGGCAGACCGGCTACGCCAACCGGCCGACCAAGCCGCACGTTGCGACCGAGCACCTTGCGGGCCAGCTCCGGCAAGCCGGTGAGCTGGCTGGCGCCACCGGTCAGCACGACGCGGCGACCAACCCGGCCGGCAAAGCCCGAGGCATGCAGCCGGTCACGCACCACCTCGAGCGTCTCCTCGACGCGCGGGCGAATGATCTCCACCAGTTGGGCCCGCGTGACCTGATGGGCGACGTCGTCGTCTCCCACCGGTTCTACGGTGACCATGTCGCGGTCGTCGCTGTCGGTGGCGATCACCGAGCCGTACAGCGCCTTGATGCGCTCGGCATCGACCAGCCGGGCCGACAGCGCCCGAGCCAGATCCATGGTGACGTGATGACCACCGAGGCCGAAGGCATCGACATGGACACACTGGCCGTCGGCAAAAACGGAAATCTTGGTGGTGCCGCCGCCGATGTCGACACAGGCGACGCCCATCTGCGTCTCGTCGTCGACCAGCGTCGACAGGCCGGAAGCGTAGGGCGTTGCCACCATGGTCTCGACTTCGAGATGCGCCCGGTTGACCGAGATCTCAAGGTTGCGCAGCGGCACGGCGTCGGCGGACACCAGGTGCGTGTCGACCGAAAGCGACGAGCCGATCATGCCGCGCGGATCGCGAATGCCGCGGTTGTTGTCGAGCGCATAGCCGATCGGCAGCGCGTGGACGATGGTGCGTCCGTCCTTGACCTTGTAGGAGGAGCCGATTTCCAGCACCCGCTGAATGTCGTTCTCGGAGACTTCCGAACCGGAAAGGTCGTACTTGACCGAGAAGGTCTCCGAACCGAGGCGGCCGCAGGAGAGCGAGACGATCAGGGATTCGACGGTCAGCCCGGCCATGCGCTCGGCGGCGTCGACGGCGAGGCGGATCGCCTTCTCGGCCTGATCGAGATCGACCACCGCGCCGGCCTTGATGCCGCGCGAGCGCTGGTAGCCGAAGCCGAGCACCTCGATGAGGTGGGTCCGGCCGGGCAGAATGTCGCCGAGCGGGCGCGGCGTCAGCCGGGCGATGATGCAGCAGATTTTTGAGGTGCCGACATCGAGCACCGAAACGATGACCGGCCGCTTGGGCGGCAACGGCCGCATACGCTGAACGCGGGCATCGGATGCGTGGGTCATGCGCCCTGCTCCCGCTTCTTGAGGGCCTTGTTACGCGCGGTCACCAGCTCGTCGCGAGCCTTGCGCGCTTCGTCGGACAGGCGAACCACTAGGCGATCGGGCAGACGCAGGTCGACGACGGTGATGTCGCGATCCAACAGACCGGATTCCTTGTCGGTCTTCTCCAGCTCGGTCACTGCCTTCTCAGGATCGACCTCCGGCAGCATCACCTGCACGCCGTTGTCGAGGAACAGATCCCAGCGCCGGTCGGACACCAGCATTGAGGCACGAACTTTCTTCTGCAGGTCCGGTACGTCGTCGAGCAGCGAAGTGATCTCGGCGACCTTGAGCTGGGCGCCCTGGCCAACCACGCGCGGCAGACGGGAATAGCGGGTTTCGAGCCGGTCGGTGATCACCTTGCCGGCGCTGTCGACCACCACCACCGGCGCGTCGATCGTCGGCTGCCATAGGGCGGCGGGAACGCGTTCCTCGATGATCACCCGGAGCGTGCCCGGATAGAGCTTCATCACCGAGACGTCTTCGACCCAGGGGATGGTCTGCAGACGCTCGCGGGCGGCGGTGGCGTCGTAGAAGAACAGCGACTGCCCCGAATGGATCGACAGCGTATCGAGCACGTCGGCCTCGTCGATCTCGCGCTGTCCGGTGATGCGGACGGCGGCGACGCGGAAACCGAGCTCGGCGGTGGTGTCGTTCAGAACTTCTTCAGTGCGGTCCGACAGCACCATGCCATAGGCGCCCCAGGCACAGAGATAGGCAATGGACAAGGCAACGCCAGCGCCGCGCGGCAGCGCCGCGAAAAGGCCGGCCGGACGCCAGATGGGCTTGCGACGCAGGCGCGAAACACCGCGACGGCCGAAGAGGAAGAACCTCTTTCGCCCCGCTGGTTTCGTCATGCCTGTCGTCATCGCCTGCAACTTGCGTCCTCCACCATCCAACTCACCAACTCGCCGAAACCAATGCCCGCGTGGGCGGCCATTTCAGGCACCAGCGAGGTCGCGGTCATTCCCGGCTGCGTATTCACTTCGAGGCAGATGACCTGCCCGGTCCCGTCACCTTGATCGTCGAAGCGGAAATCAGCCCGGCTGACACCACGGCAGCCGAGCGAACGGTGTGCTTCGAGGGCTAATGTTTGAATATTTTGGTAAATAAACGGTGAAAGTTTGGCAGGAAGAACGTGCTTCGATCCACCGGGGCGGTACTTGGCATCATAATCGTAGAAGGCTTCACCCTGCGGCAACACCTCAATGACAGCGAGAGCGCGGTCACCCATCACACCGCAGGTAAGTTCCCGTCCCGGAACATATTTTTCCACCATGACCAGGTCGCCGAACCGCCAGTCCGGGCGGGCCAATTCCTGCGGCGGATGGGCTGCGTCGGCCGGAACAATAATAACGCCGAAGCTCGATCCCTCAGCCGGTGGTTTAACCACATAAGGCGGTTCGAGCACGTGGGCGTTAACCACTTCAAGCCTGTGGATAAGTTTGTGTTCGGCCACCGGGATGCCCGCCGCCTTCATCACGTGCTTCGCTTTGGGCTTGTTCATGGCCAGCGCCGAGGCCAGAACGCCCGAATGCGTATAGGGAATATCCATCACCTCAAGGATGCCCTGGACGGTGCCATCCTCGCCGTAGATGCCATGCAGCGCGTTGAAGCAAACGTCGGGGCTCAGATCTTCCAGCACGGAGGCGATCGTCCGATCGACGTCGACGCGGGTAACGCGGTAGCCGCGTGCTTCAAGCGCGTCGGCACAGGCCTTGCCCGAATTGAGGCTGACAGGACGCTCCGACGACCAACCGCCCATCAGTACCGCCACGTGCTTGGCCATAAGCCCTGTCCCCTTGCTGGCGCCCCAATGCCCGGTTTCAACCGTCCGAACGCCAAATCACTTGCCGAGAAACGGTTCGACCTCGGCGCCCGGCGCGAAAGCACCGAGCCGTTTGATCTCCCAGTCGAGCCGGATGCCACTGGTCTCGAACACCCGCGCCCGCGCCGTCTCGCCGAGCAGCTCCACGTCATGCGCCGTCGCTTCGCCGGTGTTGATCAGGAAATTGCAATGCATTTCCGATACCTGAGCGTCGCCGATCTTGAGGCCACGGCAACCGGCGGCATCGATCAGCTTCCAGGCCGACTGTCCCGGCGGGTTCTTGAAAGTGGAGCCGCCAGTGCGCGCCTTGATCGGCTGCGACGCCTCGCGATGCTCGGTGACCGCCTTCATCGCCAGGGAGATGCTCTCCTTGTCGGCGGGAACGCCTTCCAGCACCGCCGACGTGAAGATGAAGCCGGCTGGCGGCGCCGAATGGCGATAGGAATAGCCGAGCTCGCCGACCGGCAGCGTCACCGCCTCGCCCTCTCGGGTAACGCCACGCACCTCGACCACCCGTTCGGCGGTCTCAGAGCCATGGGCTCCGGCGTTCATGGTCAGCGCGCCGCCGAGGCCGCCGGGAATACCGTGGTAGAAGGCAAAGCCCGAAAGGCCGAGTTCCAGCGCCTTGGCGGCGAGGAACTTGTCGGGAATGGCGGCACCCGCCCGAATGCGCGTGGGCGACAGCGCCTCGGCGCCGCCGAAACCACGCACCGACAAGCGGATCACCACACCCTCGATGCCGCCATCGCGGATCAAAAGGTTGGAGCCAAGCCCGATGACGGTGACCGGCACATCCCGCGGCAAAAGCTTCAGGAAGGCCTGGAGGTCGGCCTCGTCAGCCGGCAGGAACAGGATTTCCGCCGGACCGCCGACCCTGAACCACACGAGGTCCTTCAGCGACCGGTTGTCTTCGATCGGGCCGCGGATATGCGAGGTGTCGCCGAGACGGGCGCAAAGGGTCATCACTCTACCCCCGCCAGTGCCTTGAGCTGCCCCGGCAGCGCATAGGCCCACTGGGTGATGTTGCCGGCGCCGAGACAAACCACCATGTCGCCCGGCTTGACGATCGAAGCGATGGCGCCGGCAAGCTTGTCAGGGCCTTCGAGGGCGCGGGCGTCGCGATGGCCGGCCGCCTTGATGCCGGAAACGAGGTGATCCTTGTCGGCGCCCTCGATCGGCTGCTCACCGGCCGGGTAGACGTCGCCGATGATCACCGTGTCGGCGTCGTTGAACGCCTTGCAGAAGTCCGGGAACAACGAATGCAGGCGGCTATAGCGGTGCGGCTGCATCACCGCCACCACCTTGCCGGTCGCCCCCTCGCGCGCCGCCCGCAGCACCGCCATGATCTCCACCGGATGATGACCATAGTCGTCGTAAACGGTGACGCCGTTGAAGTCGCCGGTGCGGGTGAAGCGACGCTTGACACCGCCAAAGGCTGCGAGGCCCTTGCGGATCGCCTCAGCCGAAATGCCGAGCCGGTGGGCGACGGCGATCGCCGCCGTGGCGTTGGAGACATTGTGGCGGCCGGGCATCGGCAGTTCCAGTGCCGGAATGACCGTCTCTTCACCGCTGACACGATCGCGGATCTCCACCGAAAAGCGTGAGTGACCGCCCTCGATCCGGAGGTCGGTGAAGCGGGCGTCAGCCTGCGGGTTCTGGCCGTAGGTGATGATCCGGTGATCCTCGATCTTCGACACCAGCGCCTGCACCTCCGGGTGATCGAGGCACATCACCGCGAAGCCGTAGAAGGGCACGTTCTCGATGAACTGCCGGAAGGCGGCGCGGGCGGCGTCGAACGTGCCGTAGTGGTCGAGGTGCTCGGGATCGATATTGGTGACGATTGCGATGTCGGCCGGCAGTTTCACGAAGGTGCCGTCGCTCTCGTCGGCCTCCACCACCATCCAGTCACCGGCGCCCA
Organism: Pleomorphomonas sp. PLEO; assembly: GCF_041320595.1. Classification (NCBI taxonomy): domain Bacteria; kingdom Pseudomonadati; phylum Pseudomonadota; class Alphaproteobacteria; order Hyphomicrobiales; family Pleomorphomonadaceae; genus Pleomorphomonas; species Pleomorphomonas sp. PLEO. Next base: position 2,577,833 of record NZ_CP166625.1, on the reverse strand, counting down.
TGCGAGCGTTTGTACCGTAGGCGTTGATGATGCCACCGTTGATCACCGTCGGGTCGAACCCACCGGCATCGAGCAGCGCCGCCACCAGCGAGGTGGTGGTCGTCTTGCCGTGGGTGCCGCCGACGGCGATCGCCTGCTTGAAGCGCATCAGCTCGGCCAGCATCTCGGCTCTACGGACGATCGGCAGGTGCCGCTCGCGGGCCGCCACCAGCTCGGGATTGTCGTGCTTGATCGCAGACGACACCACCAGCACCTCGGCGGCGCCGAGGTTTTCGCCCTTGTGGCCGATCATCACGGGGATGCCGGAGGCGCGCAGGCGCTCGACGTTGGCGCCCTCGGCTTGATCGGACCCTTGCACGCGGTAGCCGAGGTCTTGCAGCACCTCGGCGATGCCGCTCATGCCGATGCCGCCGATGCCGACGAAATGAACCGGCCCGATGTCGCGGGGCATTTTCATGGACGTATTTCCCTAGAAGCAAAATCGGCGGGCTTGCCGCCGGAGGCGATGAATTCAACGAGATCGGCGAGCCGCTCCACCGCGTCGGGGCGACCTTCGCCCTTGGCGGCCGCGGCCATGGCAGAGAGACGCTCAGGCGCCCGCGTGAGACCGGCTATGAGGTCGGCGAGTTTCTCCGGCGTCAGCGATGCCTGCTCGGCCATAAGGGCGCCACCGGCCCTCTCCAGACCGATAGCGTTGGTCTTCTGGTCGTTGTCGAGGGCATGCGGCAGCGGCACCAAGATCGATGGCCGGCCGATGACGGTCAGCTCCGCCACCGACGACGCGCCCGATCGGCAGACAACGAGGTGAGCATTGGCGATCCGGGCCGGCAGGTCGGTGAAGAAGGGCGCGATCTCGTGGTCGATGCCGAGCCGGGCGTAGATGGCGCCGACCCGGTCGATGTCCTCGGGCCGAACCTGCTGCACGAGGCGCAGCCGGGCCGCAATGTCGGCCGGCAATTTTTCCAGCGCCGGTGGCACGATTTCGCCGAACACCCGGGCGCCTTGGCTACCGCCGAACACCAGAAGGTCGATCTTGCCGTCCGCTTCAGGCTGGCGGTAGGGCGCCACGGCGGCGAGCACCTTCGGCCGCACCGGATTGCCGGTGACGACGGCGCGAGCGGCGCCGGTGCCCATCAGGCCGGTATCCTTGAAGGTGGTGGCGATCGCCGTCACCCGCGAGGCGAGGAAGCGGTTGGCGCGCCCCATCACCGCGTTGGATTCATGGACGATGGTCGGACGGTGGGTCAGCCAGGCGGCGAGAAGCGGCGGCAGCGTCGGATAGCCGCCAAAGCCGATGGTCACCGCTGGGTCGAGACGGCGGACCAGCGACAGCGACTGCGCTTCGCCGAGCACCAGATTGGCGGCGGACTTGAGCAAACCGAGCGGCGAGCGGTCGCCAAAGGTCGCCGAGGCGATGATGTGGATCTCGCGGGCCGGGAACTCGGAGCCGTAATTATTGGCGCGATGATCGGTGGCCAGATGCACGTCGAAGCCGCGTGGGGCGAGCGCATAGGCAAGCGACTCGGCGGGGAAGAGATGGCCGCCGGTTCCCCCGGCGGCGATCAGAATGGTACGGGTCATGGATCAGCCTCGGCTTGGCAGCGGCGAAAATTCGATCGGTGCCACGAACCGGGTCTGGTCGGGCCGCTTGCGGGTCAGTGCCAGCAGCATGCCCATGGAGAGCGCCACCGCCACCAGCGACGAGCCGCCATAGGAAATGAACGGCAGCGTCATGCCCTTGGCCGGCATCAACTGCAGGTTCACCGCCATGTTGATGCAGGACTGCAGACCGAACTGCATGATGAGGCCGGTGGCCGCGAGGCGGACATAGCTGTCGTTTTCTTTCAGCGCATGGCTCATGCCGCGCAGCACCACGAAGGCGAACACCAGCACCAGACACATGCAGAGCACCAGGCCGAATTCTTCGCCGAGCACGGCGAACACGAAGTCGGTGTGGCTGTCGGGCAGGATGCGTTTGAACGTGCCCTCGCCCGGTCCCTGCCCCCACCAGCCGCCATTGACGAAGGCTTCCTGCGCCGTCTGCACCTGGAAGGTATCGCCCGCCTCGGGGTTCATGAAGCGCTCGATACGCGAGCGAACATGCGGCACCAGGGTATAGGCCGAGAGGATGCCGCCGGCACCAGCTCCGGCGAAAACAAGGATCCACATCCAGCTCATGCCGGAGATAAAGAACAACCCCGCCCAGGTCAGGCAGATCAGCATGGTCTGGCCGAAGTCAGGCTGAGCGATGAACAGTGCAGCCACGATGCCGAGCAGCAGCATCGAGAAACTGCGACCGGGCAATTCCGGCCGCTTCTGACCCTCGGCGAGCAGGAAGCCGACCAATACGGCGAACATCGGCTTCATGAATTCCGACGGCTGCACCGACATGCCCAGGATGATGATCCAGCGGCGACCGCCCTTCACCTCCGGGCCAATCAGCAGCGTCAGGATCAACAGACCGACGCAGACGACAAAGCCCACCAGCGCCATCCTTCTGATGTGCTTCGGCGATAGGAAGGAAACGGCGATCAGCGTGAAGACGGCGGGGATGGCGAACATCGCCTGACGCTTCACGAAATAATAGCTATCGGCGATGCCAATGCGTTCGGCGACGGCGGGACTCGCCGCCAGCGACAGCACGATGCCGCCGAAGATCAGCGCCAGAAAGGCGATGAGCAGCAGTTTATCGACGGTGAACCACCAGTCGGCTATCGGGTTTCGTTCGGCACGCGAGACCATCAGGCCTTCTCCTGGAACGGCTTGACGCGAGGATCGGTAAGCACGAGTTCGCGGAAGTGATCGCCGCGTACCTCGAAGTTCTTGAACTGGTCGTAGGACGCACAGGCCGGCGACAACAGCACCACCGCCTCGCTGCCGCCCGCCTCGGTGGCTGCCAACGCATCGGTCAGCGCCTCGGAAACGGCACGATCGAGCGTCTCGACGATGGTGTTCGGCACCGCGTCGCCGATGGTGGCGGCAAATTCCTCGGCGGCGACGCCAATCAGGTAGGCCTTGGCGATCTTCGGGAAGTAGCCGGTGAGCGAGGTGATGCCGCCGCTCTTCGGCTTGCCGCCGGCGATCCAGTAAATGTGGTCGTAGCTTGCCAGCGCCTTAGCAGCCGCGTCGGCGTTGGTCGCCTTGCTGTCGTTGACCACAATCACCGAACCGCAGCGACCGATCGGCTCCATGCGATGAGCAAGGCCGGGGAAAGTCTCGATGCCCTTGCGCACCTGATCGAGCCCGAGGCCCAGCTTGCGTGTCGCCGCCACCGCCGCCGCCACGTTCTGGGCGTTATGGACGCCTCTCAGGATCGGATGGCCGTGCAGGTCGTAGACTACCGTCTGGGAAAGCCCCATCGGTTCGATGATGCGGCCCGACACCGCCCAGACGCCTTGTGCCACCGAACCGCGCGTCGAAATGCGCAGCGTCTCGAGACCCTTGGATTCCCGCCGCGTCGCCATGGCGGCGCTGAGGGCATCGTCGATGCCGACGACGGCCACCTTGGCGCCCTCGACCAGCTTCTCCTTCACCGCCGCGTAGCCCTCGATCGAGCCGTGACGGTCGATGTGGTCCTCGGTGAGGTTGAGCTGGATGCCGACGGTCGGATCGATGCCGGGCGACAGGTCGATCTGGAAGGACGAGCACTCGATGACGTAGAAGCGATCGGGCGCCAGATCCTTGAGGCCGAGCACCGCCGGCCCGAAGTTGCCGCCGATCTCGACGTCCTTGCCGGCCGCCTTCAGGATATGGTGGATCAGCGCCGTCGTCGTCGACTTGCCGTTGGTGCCGGTGATGGCAACGAAGGGCGCCGTCGGCGCGCGGAATTTCCGCTCGCGGGCGAACAGGCAGATGTCGCCGATGATCTCGACGCCGGCGTCGCGGGCGATCTTCACCGACCAATGCGGCTCGGGATGGGTCAGCGGCACGCCGGGCGCCAGCACCAGCGCCGTATAGGCGCCGAACTCGGTACCCCGCCAGTCGGTCACTTGGATCTCGCGCGCCTCGGCGGCGGCACGGGCGCTCTCGTTGTCGTCCCAGGCGATGACCTCCGCCCCTCCGGCCACCAGCGCTTCCGCCGTGATCAAGCCGGAGCCGCCGAGGCCGAACACCGCGACGCGTTTGCCTTTCATCGAGGTGATAGGGATCATCGCCAGGTCTCCGTCAACGCAGCTTGAGGGATGACAGACCGATCAGCGCCAAGACGACGGCGATGATCCAGAAACGGATCACCACCTGCGATTCGGTCCAGCCGAGCTGCTCGAAATGATGGTGGATGGGCGCCATCTTGAAGACGCGCTTGCCGGTGAGCTTATACGAACCCACCTGGATGATCACCGACACCGCCTCCAGCACGAACAGGCCGCCGACGATCGCCAGCACGATCTCATGCTTAACCGAAACGGCCACCGTGCCGAGCAGGCCGCCGAGCGCCAGCGAACCGGTATCGCCCATGAAAATGGCGGCCGGCGGCGCATTGAACCATAGAAAGCCGATGCCGGCGCCGATCACCGCGCCGCAGATGACGGCCAGCTCGCCCGTACCCGGCACGAAGTGGATCTGCAGGTAGTTCGAGAACACGTAGTTGCCGGCGAGGTAGGAGATCAGCGCGAAGCTGGCCGCCGCGATCATCACCGGCACGATGGCGAGGCCGTCGAGGCCGTCGGTGAGGTTCACCGCGTTGCCGGCCGACACGATCACGAAGGCACCGAACGGCACATAGAAGTACCAGAGGTTGACCATCAGCGTCTTGACGAAGGGGAAGGTCAGCGAGGTGGCGAGGTGTTCCTCACTGGGTACCGATGTGGCTTGAGCGGCCGACATGATGACGAGGCAGGCCAGCATGGCGATCACCGCCTCGAGCATCAGCCGGGCGCGGCCGGAGAGGCCCTTGTGCGACTGCTTGGTCACCTTGAGATAGTCGTCGTAGAAGCCGATGGTGCCGAAGGCGACGGTGACGAGCAGCACCGTCCACACGTAGGGGCTCTTGAGATCGGCCCAGAGCAGCGTCGCCACCAGGATGCCGGAGAGGATCATCAGGCCGCCCATGGTCGGCGTGCCCTTCTTGGCGAGATGGCTCTTGGGGCCATCCTCGCGAATCGGCTGGCCTTTGCCTTGGCGGACGCGCAGCGAGGAAATGATGGCCGGCCCGAACAGGAAGACGAACAGCAGCGCCGTCATCACCGCGCCGCCCGTGCGGAAGGTGATGTAGCGAAAGACATTCAGGACCGACAACTGCCCCGCCCAATCGGCCAGATAGACCAGCATTTTCCCAACTTCTCCATTATGCGAAATCCGACCGACCGGGCCGGAGCTCGCATTCCGTATTTCGACAAATCCGCCCCTGCGCCGCGAACTTTCCGAAATTCCCCCTCCGACAAACAAGCGGCCGGAGATCGCATCGAACACTGCCGCCGGGGTATATTCACCCTCATGTACCGGCAACGCGGCCCCGTATTAGTCTCTCTGTCCTGCGTTGCCTACCCGTGTCGGATACGACAATTCAGGCTGACGCCTCGCTAGCGAAAACGAGCGATCAGCGCCTCCACCAGCGGCCCCATGGCGCTGCCGAGCGAGCCCTTGACCATCAGCACGTCGCCCGCGCGGATATCGTCGATCAGCGTGTCGATAAGGGTCTTGGACGTCTCGGCATACGAGCCGCGCATGGCGCGCGGCAGCTCTTGCCAAAGGTTGTGCATCAGCGGGCCGGCGCAGAACACGGTGTCGACCTTCGCCGCCTTCAACGGCTCGATCAGCTCGGCGTGCAGCTTTGCCGCCTCGGTGCCAAGTTCCAGCATATCGCCCAGCACGGCGACGCGGCGGCCCTGCCCTTCCACCGACGCCGCTCCGAGCAGCGCGATCGCCGCCCGCATCGAGGTGGGATTGGCGTTGTAGCTCTCGTCGATCAGCCGTGCCGTGCCACCGAACATCGGCAGCACGTGGCGTTTGCCGCGTCCCTTGGGCTGCTTGTGACCTTGGAGGGCCAGCATCGCCCGCATCAGGTCGCCACCGACGATCTTGACGGCGGCCAGCACGGCCAGCGAGTTCTGCGCGATGTGCCGGCCCGGCGCGCCCAGCTTGTAGGCAACGCTGTCGCCGAGGATGTCGGCGGTGATTGTGGTGCAATCCTCTTGCAATGAGCACTTGAGAAGCCGAGCTTCCGCCTCGGGATGTTCGCCGAAGAACACCACCTTGGCGCCATGGGCGCGGGCACGCTCGGCCAGCAGCGATGCGAACTCGCTGTCCCGGTTGAGAATAGCAGTACCGCCCGGTTCCAGGCCGGCGAAGATCTCGGCCTTTGCCTCGGCGATCGCCCTCACCGAAGAGAAATACTCAAGATGCACCGGCGCCACCGTGGTGATGATGGCGACATGCGGCCGAACCATCTTGGTGAGCGGCGTGATCTCGCCAGGGTGGTTCATGCCGATTTCGAATATGCCGTAACGGCTGCCGGTTGGCATGCGGGCGAGCGTCAGCGGCACGCCCCAATGGTTGTTGAAGGAGGCGGCCGAGGCGTGCACCGCGCCCGAGGCGGAAAGTGCTTCGCGCAGCGCTTCCTTGGTCGACGTCTTGCCGACCGACCCCGTGACGGCGATCACCTTGGCGGCGGTGCGCTCGCGCGCCCGGATGCCGAGCCGCCCCAGGCTGGCGAGCACGTCGTCAACCACCACCAGCGGACCGATATCGGCCGGCAGGGACGAGCGCTTTGCCTCAGAAACGACGGCCACCGCCGCGCCCTTCTGAAGCGCCTTTTCCACGAAGTCATGGCCGTCGAAGCGATCGCCAGCGATGGCGAAGAAAGCGCCGCCACGCTCGACGGTGCGGCTGTCGATGGAAATGCTGTCGATGGGCGAAAGAGCACCCTCGACACGGCCTTGCAGCGCCGTGACGAAATCGCCCTCGGGCCACAGCGACCGATCGGACGGCGTCAGACCCGGCGTCGCCAATACCGCCTCGTGGTCGGAATAATGCACCGTCTCGCGGCCGATGATCTGCCCGGTCTCGTGGCCCTTGCCGGCGATCAGGAACACATCGTCCGGGCCGAGCATGGCGATGCCCTGGCGCACCGCCGTCGTCCGATCGCCGATCTCGATGCCGCCGGGGCAGCCGGCCAGCACTTCCGAACGGATGGTCGCCGCGTCCTCGGTGCGCGGATTGTCGTCGGTGACGATGGCGACATCGGCAAGACGGGCGCAGACCTCGCCCATCTGCGGCCGCTTGCCCTTGTCGCGGTCGCCACCGGCGCCAAAGGCGACGACGAGACGGCCGACGGTAAATGGCCTCAGCGTCTGGAGCGCCACTTCGAGGGCGGCCGGCGTATGCGCGAAATCGACAAACACCGGCGCTTGCGACGGTGCGTAGCCGACCAGTTCAAGCCGCCCCTTGGCACCCTTGATGCCGTCGAGCGCATCGAGCGCGTCGGAGAGCGACACCGAACCTTCGGCGGACGCCAGCGCCGCGGCAACCAGCGCATTCGACACCTGGAAGGCGCCGACCAGCGGAATGCGGACCGGCCGAGGTCCATCACCGATATCGACGGTGGCGACCTGTGCCCAACCGTCGCGGGCGACGTCGAGAATGCGGATGCGGTTGCCAGCGGCTCCGACCGTCTGAAGATCGAGGCCGCAGATGCGAGCGGCCGAGGCGAATGCCTCGCCGTAGACATCGTCGAGATTGACGACGGCGCCGGAGCCGGGATGCAGGATGGTGTCGAACAGCCGCATCTTGGCGGCCATGTAGGCTTCCATCGTGCCGTGATAGTCGAGATGGTCGCGCGACAGGTTGGTGAAGGCGCCGGCCGCCACTTCGACGCCATCGAGCCGGCGCTGAATGAGGCCGTGCGAGGAGGCTTCCATCGCCACATGATCGATGCCGTCGGCTGCAAGATCGTGCAGCGTCCGGTGCAGCGTCACCGCGTCGGGCGTCGTCATGTTGCCGTAAGCGTTGCCGGCCTTGGTCGTCACGCCGACGGTGCCGATCGATGCCGCTTCGTAACCAGCCGAAAGCCAGATCTGGCGAACGAAGGCGGCAACCGATGTCTTGCCGTTGGTGCCGGTCACCGCCACCACCGTCTTCGGCTGCGGTCCGTAGAAGCGGGCGAGCATGCGGGCGAAGCGGCGGGCGGGATCGGGATCGCGCAGCACCGGCACGCTGAGGCCGGCAGGCAGCTCATCCTCGGTGTCGGCGAGCACCACCGCCGCGCCCTTCTCGATGGCCTGGGGAATGAAGTCGATGCCCTTGGCGCGGGTGCCGGGCAATGCCACGAAAAGCGAACCGGGAACAACCTCACGGCTATCGGCGGTGACGCCGGTGATCGATATACGGCGCAAGGCCGGATCGAGCGTGAGGATATCGGGCGCAAGTTCGGCGAGCTTCATCTGTCCGTCCATATTTGAATCGCAAGACGCCGCACACTGTCCTCGATTTGCGATCGAAATGAGGACAACTCACTCTTTCCACACCGCCCCTCGCCACCCGCCCGGCAAAGGCGGCGGCGTCAGTAGGCGGCCATCAGCGGCACGTCGACATCATCGAAGCGCGGTTCGACGTTCAGCATCGGCGCGATCCGGCCGATGATATTGCCGGCCGTCGGCCCGGCATTCATACCCGCGGTGGCCGGCAGGCCGGGCCGCTCGGGGTTGGGCTCGTCGAGAACCACCAGCACGAGATATTGCGGGTCGTCGATCGGGAAGGTGGCGACAAAGGCGTTGAAGCGCTTGTCGTTGGAGTAGCGGCCATTTACGACCTTTTCGGCGGTGCCGGTCTTGCCGCCGATGCGGTAGCCGGGAATGTCGGCCGACTTGCCCGAACCGCCGGGCGCCAGCACGTTGAGGCGCATCAGGTAGCGCATCTGCTCGGAGGTCGACTGCTTCAGCACCCGCTTGCCGATCAGGCGCGCCTCCTCCTCGGTGCGCGGGAAGAAGGTCGGCGGAATGAGGATGCCGCCGTTCATCACCGCGCTCGCCGCCGTGGCGGTGGCCAGCGGCGACACCGAGATGCCGTGACCGAAGGACACGGTGACGGTGACGAGGTCGGACCAGCGCTTGGGCAGGATCGGCCGGGCGATCTCCGGCAGTTCGGTCGGCACCTTATCCATCAGCCCCAAACGTTTCAGGAACTCCTGCTGCCCCTCTGAGCCGACCTTCAGCGCCTCGCGGCCTGTACCGACGTTGGACGAGTAGATGAAGATCTCCGGCACGGTCAGCACGCGGTGCTTGCCATGGAAGTCGTGGATGGTGAAGCCACCGATGTTGAGGCTCTGGGTGGCGTCGAAGCTGTCGGTGAGCTTCACCTTGCCCGAATCGAGCGCCATCGAGGTGGCGAATATCTTGAAGGTCGACCCCATCTCGTACACCGCAGCCGAGGCGCGGTTCATGTTGTTGGGATCAAGCGCTTCGACCGGGTTCATCGGGTCGTAGTCGGGCGCCGACGTCATGCCGAGCACTTCGCCCGTCTTGACGTTGAGCACCACGGCAGCCGACGATTTCGCCGTATAGCGCTGCATCGCCGCCGTGATCTCGTCGTGCAGCACCTGCTGCACGCGCAAGTCGACGGACAAGCGGATCGGCTCGAGATTGTTCGAGGCCATGCCCGCCTTCTGCAGATCGCCGAGCCATTGGTCGTCAATGTATTTCTCGATGCCGGCGATGCCCTGATTGTCGATGTTGACGTGGCCAGTGACGTAGGCAACCGTCCGGCCCGACGGATAGAAGCGCTTGTTTTCAGTCAGGAAACCGATACCCGGAATGCCAAGGCCATGCACGGCCGCCTGCTGGGTCGGCGTGATTTCGCGCTTCAGCCAGACGAAGCCCTGCTTGGAGGCGAGGCGCTGGCGCACCGCATCGGTGCCGAGATCGGGGAAGACGGTGGCGAGCTGCTCGGTCGCCTCGTCCGGATCGACGATGCGGCGCGGCTCGGCATACAGCGAAGCGAACTTGATGTCGGTCGCCAGAATCTCGCCGTTACGGTCGAGAATATCGGGACGGGCCGCCGACACCGCCGCCTGGGCATTGCCGAGCGTTACCGATTCCTGCGGCAGGCTGACGCCCATCTCAACCAGACGGCCGATGATGGTGCCGTAGACAAGAATGAAGCAAGCCGAGGTGAGGAAAAGCCGGCTGCGCATGGTATCGCCCGCGCCGCGCCGCGCGGACGCACGAAAATCCTGGCCGGCGGTGACTGCCGTCGGCTCGGCGGACTTTCGGAACGGACCAAACCGGAAATTCATTGTACCCGTCTCGTATTATCTTGGATTTGTGGCAGGACCGCCGAGCCGTCCGCCGACTGCTCGGTCGGCAGACCAACCGGCGGCACCACGGGCTTGGCCGGAATGTCGGCCAGCGTGCCGATATGATTGGAGGACATCGGGGTCAGGTTCAGAATGTCCTGATGCCGCGCGAGAAGATCGTTCATGCGGGCCGGCCGCGTCAGCAGCGCCCATTCAGCCTTGAGCAGCGAGATGTCCTCACGCGCCTGGACGATTTCCGCCTGCTTCTTGTTGATGTTCTCGGCGGCAATCTCCGCCTCGTATTTCATGTCGTAGACGGCGGCCGCCGACAGCACCATCAGGAACACCAGGAGGGCGTTGATATAGCGGGTCATGGCCTGTCCCTAAAAAGGCTGGGAACGCCGAGCGCGTCCCGGTCGATCGACCGGGACGGCGCTTCGGTGCGAATGCCGAACCTGAGCTTGGCCGAGCGGGCGCGTGGGTTGACGGCGAGTTCCGCCTCACCGGCATCGATCGGCTGCCGACCCTCAAGGTGGAAAGTGGCGGGCGGCACCGTCGCCTCCGGCAAATGGCGCGAACCGCCAGCCCGCTCGCGCGAACGGTCGGCGAAGAAGCGCTTGACGATGCGATCCTCAAGCGAATGGAAGGTGACGACGACGAGCCGGCCGCCCGGCTTCAACACGCGCTCGGCGGCGGCGAGAGCATCGGACAACTGGTCGAGTTCGCCGTTGACGTGGATGCGCAACGCCTGGAAGGCGCGCGTTGCCGGATGCATCTCGCCAAAGCGCTTGCCGCCCAGCACACTTTCGATGGCCGCCACCAGTTCCGACGTTCGGGCGAACGGCTCGCTGTCGCGCCGCGCCACGATCGCCTTGGCGATACGCATCGACTGCTTCTCTTCGCCGTAGATCCAGAACAGGCGAGCGAGTTCCTTGGGTTCCAGCGCGTTGACGACGTCGGCCGCCGTCGGTCCGGAAAGGCTCATGCGCATGTCGAGCGGGCCGTCGGCGCGGAAGGAAAAGCCGCGCTCGGCCCGGTCGAGTTGCATGGAGGAAACGCCGATATCAAGGACGACGCCATCAACGGAGGCTTCGCCAGCCTCAGTGGCCAATCGGTCAAGTTCGGAGAAGGTGCCGGGCACCAGCGTCAGGCGGCCAGCGCTGGCGGCAACCAGGGCGGCACCCGCCTCGATCGCCGTGGGGTCGCGATCGATGGCAATGACACGGCCGGCGCCTGCCTCAAGCATGGCACGGCTATAGCCGCCGGCACCGAACGTGCCGTCGATCGCCACTGCGCCATCAAGCGGCGACAGCGCCGAGAGCACCTCGGCGATGAGAACGGGAATGTGCGGCGCAGCGCCGGCTTCGAGCACGGTCATGCGCCATCCTCCGGCTTCTGGGCCGGCTTCGGCGCGCGCCGAAGCGCCCGCGCCCGCTCGCGCGCTGTCAGCTCGTAGGCCGCAAACCGCGTGGGTTCCCAGATCTGGAACTTGTATCCTTGGCCGACGAACGTGACCTCGGTGGTGATGCCGGTGATGTCCAGCAGCGTCGGCGTCAGGCCGATACGCCCCTCGCTGTCGACCGTCAGACGATCCGAGGAGCCATAGAAGGCCGTCGACAACAGGTCGTGATCCTCGGAAAACGGCGTGTAACGAGCAAGATTGCGCTCGATTTCGGCGAGCAGCTGGTTGCCGCCGCAATCCACCGCTTCCATGTCGATCGACGGATAGCAGTAGAGGCCTTCGAAGCCATCGCGCGACAAAACCTGCCGAAAAGGCGCCGGGATGGACACCCGCCCTTTCCGATCGATCTTGTTGGTGACGCGCGATACGAAGCCGTTCATCGATCCCCGCAGCCCGCCGCGAGCGGTGCATGATTTCAATTCTTGCTGGCCGAAATACTGCTCTCAGAGAAGCAATCCGACTTGGCGGCTCGCGTGACGCGGACACAACCGGCGACCGACAGGGTCGTTGCATTCTGCAAGACTCCCTTACGGCTGCGCCCGGCTTCGAATGCCCGCCCAACTCTCGAAATTCACGAGACGTCTGACTCGGATCACCTGCTTGCCGGGATGATTTGGGATAGCATGGGATCATGTGGGACGTCAACGAAAGCCAAGCGACACGCACTGCCTGACGACAGCTCTCAACATTTATGAGGCGTTAGGCTTAACAAGTCGTTCACCCGCCGGAATCCGCTACGCGGCGCCAATTCCGAGCGCCGGTGAGGCCGACGATCCCAAAGAAAATCGCCGGAATTTCGGCTAGAAAAAAATCTACGCACCCAGGCTGGAACGCACGCTGTTTCGTCGAACGGGGAGGACGGCAGAAATTGCCCGGCCTTGACGCGGCATCGGCCCTTGCTCGCGCAAAACAAAAGCCCCGCCCTCCTCGCGGAGAGCGGAGCCTTGAAAAGACGAAGCAGGGTCGAAAGGAGCCTGTTCGCCCATGTCATCCCATGCCGGCACTAGCCGACGGACGCTCAGCGACGAGCGGCGGTGCCAACATTGTGGCCGGCGCTCTGGGTGGCATCAACGACGTTGGCAGTATCCTTGCCTGCGCCACGGATCGTGTTGGCGCAACCGCCGAAAGCAACGACCGAGAGAGCGATGACACCGATGCTGAGAATGGACTTTACGGACATGGAAGAGCCTTTCCTATTGGATCGCGGCCGATTGGGGCCTGTCTAGGATACGCGCGAACCCTGCTCTTGGTTCCACCTCGACAAAAGAGAACGCCCGGAGGCGAAACCTCCGGGCGTCGGATCGGCGTTCAAGAGCTGGATTGAAAGGTCCCAGCGGGTGAGACTAACTCAATCCTTGGCGCGCTCGACGTAGGAGGCGTCCTCGGTCATCACCACGATACGGGTACCAACAGCGACGAAAGGCGGCACCATGGTGCGCACGCCGTTCGACAGAATGGCCGGCTTGTAGGAAGAAGCCGCCGTCTGGCCCTTCACCGCCGGTTCGGTCTCGACGACCTCAAGGGTCATGCGCGCCGGCAACTCGATCGACACGGGAAGGTCGTTATAAACGCCGATTTGGCATTCCATATTCTCAGCCAGGAAGGGCGCGCGGTCGCCGACCACTTCCTTGGGCACAGAGATCTGCTCGTAGGTCGTCATCTGCATGAAGGCGAAGCCGTGATCTTCCTCATAGAGGAAGGTGTAGGGCTGCTCGTCGATCATCGCCTTTTCGACCTGCTCGGTGGTCTTGTAGCGCACCGACACCTTCACGCCATCGTTGATGCGGCGCATGTCGATCTGCGTGGTGGGCGTGCCCTTGCCCGGATGGAAACTCTCGGCCAGCAGGACGACGTGGAGCTTATCATCCAGCTCGACGACGTTGCCCTTGCGAATTTGGCTAGCGATGACCTTGACCATGACGTATCGGGTATCCTGAAAACGGGTGGCGCGGCCTCGGAACGCTGGCTCCGGGCGCGGATCGCGTCTCTCCTGACATTTTTGAAGCAGAAAAGGAAGAGGCGGAATGCACGAAACGCCCGGAGAGTCGCCCTGGTGGTCGGCCGAGCGGCATCTCGCACGCCGTCCCTTCCTTACCGCCCGTGGCCAGATCAAGCGCGCCCTGCGCACCTGGTTCGATGAGGCAGGCTTCACCGAAGTGGAATGCCCGGCACTGCAAGTGTCGCCAGGCAACGAAGCGCATCTCCACGCTTTCGCCACCGAGAAGGTCGGCCTCGACGGCAGCCGCGCGCCGCGCTACCTCCACACCTCGCCGGAATTCACCGCCAAGAAGCTGCTCGCCGCCGGCGAGACGCGGATCTTCGATTTCGCCCGCGTCTTCCGCAACCGCGAGAAAGGCGCCCTGCACTCCTGCGAATTCACGCTGCTCGAATGGTACCGAGCGAACGAGCCTTATGAGCAACTGATGGACGACGCGGTCGAGCTGATGCGTCTTGCCGCCACAACGCTCGGGCGTGATCGCTTCCTCTGGCGTGGCCGCGCCGCCGATCCTTTCGCCGACGTCGAAAAACTCACCGTCGGCGAGGCATTTTCCCGCTACGCCGGCATCGACTTGCTCTCGACGCTCACCGACGATCCCGCGGCACCCGATCGCGATGCCCTCGCGGCGCAAGCGTTGGCGCACGGCTATCGCGTCGTCGCCGACGACAGCTGGACCGACATCTACTCCCGCATCCTGGTGGAGAGCATCGAGCCGAACCTCGGTATGGAGAGGCCAACCATTTTCTACGAATATCCTGTCTGCGAGGCCGCTCTCTCCCGCCCCGTCGCGCGCGATCCGCGCCTTGCCGAACGCTTCGAGCTCTATGCCTGTGGCGTCGAACTCGCCAATGCCTTCGGCGAGCTGACCGATCCGGCCGAACAGCGCCGCCGCTTCATCGAAGAGATGGACATCAAGGAGCGCATCTACGGCGAGCGCTACCCGATCGATGAGGACTTTCTCGCCGCCCTCGCCCACATGCCACCGGCATCGGGCATCGCGCTCGGCTTCGAGCGGCTGGTAGTCCTGGCCAGCGGCGCCCGCTCCATTGAGGACGTCGTCTGGGCGCCCGTCTGACGGATCAACTGGTGATTTCGATGCGGATACCATCCGGCGCGGCGATTACCGCCTCATAGAAACCATCGCCAGTCCGACGCGGCCCCGACAAAAGGCATCCCTCCTCGTCGCAACGGGCGGCCAGCGCGTCAACGGCGGTCTCGCTCCCGAGCGAGATGGCGATATGATCCCAGCCGGCCCGTTCGGTCGGCGAGGCCGCATCGACCCATGGCCCGGCCATCAGTTCGATGGCGGCACCATCCGGCAGCCTGACGAAGCGTGACCGAAAGCCCGGACGATTGCGGCTCTCGTAAAGATCGCCCACCTCGGCCTCGAAATGGTCGCTCCAGAAAGCGGCGGCCGCGTCGAGGTCGTGGGTCCACAGGGCGATATGGGCAAGGTGCATCGTCCGTCTCCTCAGTGCGGGCGCCCCGCCACCCGGCCTGCCGTCAGCGTCACCAGCAAGAGCAGCGCCGTCAGCATCCACAGCGACGCGGGAAGGCTGGTCAGCTTGGCGACAAAGCCGATACCGGCCGGTCCCACCAGCATGCCGGCATAACCGGTGGTGGTCACGGCGGCGACGGCGAGGCCGGCCGGCATGATGGACTGATTACCGGCCCGCCGGAACAGCACCGGCACGGTGTTGGCGAGTCCGATGCCGATCAGCAGAAAGCCCATCATGGCAACAGCAACGATCGGCGCCGTCAACACCAGGACGAAACCAGCGATGCCAATGAGGCCACCCCAGAATAGCGTCGCCCGGTCTCCGATCCGGCCGACCACCGCATCGCCAGCGAGGCGCATCACCGTCATGGCAATGGAGAACACCATATAGGCCATGCCGCCCTGCTCTGCCCCGACGAGCCCTTGGCCCGTGAGGAAGAGCGCACCCCAATCGAGCACAGCGCCTTCCACGAGAAAGACGATAGCCGTCAACACGGCAAGCAGCAGCACAAAGCCACGCGGCACGGCGAATAGCGGAGCACCCTCGGCCTTCACAGCTTTTAGGAGGCGCGGGGCAATCGCAACGGTGGTGGCCAGCATCAGCGCGGCGGCCACCAGCATGGTCGGCAGCGGCCCGAGCTGCACCGACAGCAGGAAAGTGGCGAACACCGAGCCAATGAAGCCGCCAACGCTGAACAGGCCGTGGAAGCCAGACATCAACGGCCGCTTGGCTGCCTTCTCCACCTCGACAGCGTGAATGTTCATGGCAACGTCGAGCGAACCGAGCGAGCCGCCGAACAGGAACAACGCGGCACCGAGCATCAGCGGCGTCGACGCCACGGCGAGCAGCGGCAGGACGACAGCCATGCCGATCGCCCCGCCAATGACGATCGGCTTGCTGCCATAACGAGCGCTCAGCATGCCGGTCATCGGCATGGCGACCACCGAGCCGATGCCGAGGCACAGAAGTAGCAGTCCCAGCACGCCGTCGTCGACGGCAAGCCGCGCCTTGGCATAAGGGATCAGTGGGGCCCAGCAGGCGACGCCAAAACCGGCGACCAGGAAGGCAAGGCGCGTGGCAAGCCGGGTGGCTGGCCGATCTGCGGATATCATGCTCTCGAACTCCAAAAACTCATATCGGATCGCCGGCCGACAAAACCTCGGCACCGGCTCCCTTTAGGTCGGCAAGCAGCGCCTCTGGCGCATCCTGTTCGACGACGAATTGTGAAAAGGCGGAAATCTCTGCGACGCGGTAGGGCGCGCGGGCGGCGAACTTGTCGCTGGTAACGAGCGCCGCGCTGCGCCGGCTCATCGCCATCACGGTACGCTTGAAACGCGCATCGGCATGATACTCGGCGCCAACGCCATTGGCGGCCGACACGCCGCAGACGCCGATAAAGGATAGGTCGATGGCAAGGTGCGAGACGGCCGCGACGGCGACGGCATCGACCGCGCCGCCGACGGCGGCATCCACGGCGCCACCGATCATCAAGAGATCAATATCCTGCCGTGCCAGCACGGCGGCGGCGACGTCCACCGAATTGGTGGCGACCGTCAGCCCGAAGTCCTCAGGCAACGCATCGGCCAGCAAAACATGCGCGCTGCTGGAGTCGAGGAAGACCAGCTCGCCCCGCCCAACCAGCCCGGCCGCGCGCGCCGCCAGCACCCGCTTGCGATCCATACCATCGCCAAGACGCGCCGATATGGGCTTCGCCGTCAGCGGTAGCGCACCGCCGTAGACGCGGCGGCAAAGCCCTTCGGCGGCCAGTGCCCGGAGATCACGGCGGATGGCATCTTCGGAAACGCCGAATTCAGCGGCGAGTTGGACGGACGCCACCGACTGCCCCTCGGCGAGGCGGACGGCGATCAGATCACGGCGAGCAAGGGGAAGTTCATCAGCCATGGCGCCTTATAACGTGCACAAACGAGAACGACAACATGCATCAACGAGAATGAACCGTTTTTTTGAATCGTTATGCAATAGCCACATCGGCAGCCGGCATCTCGTCAAGATCGGTCCTGTCGATCAGGCTCCTTGTGACATCCAGGCCGCTTGAACGGAGTTCGCGGCGGTGATGGTACGGTCCGCGGGAAGTTTGACAGCCTCCAGATAGGCAACGCACATCACGATCAATTGCCTCAGCACCGTGCGACATTCATCGAGCGGCAGATTGCGCTCGAACACGCCGCGGACCGTTCCGAAGATGCTAGCCAACAGCGTGAGGACAACCGTCGGCAGGTCCTCGAAGGCGGCATCGCTTGCACTGGCGAACATCGCCGCGGTCGCGGCGTCGACACGGCGGATAAACGCCGCCACCAGCGGCTCGTTGTCGATCTCCACAACGGAGCGATAGAGGGCGCGGGTCGCCTCGACCCGTTCCGTCTTGGCCTGCCAATAGGTCGTCACCAGCGCTTCGACCATCTGGCCGATCGGAGCGCCATGCCGTGCCCGGCAGGCCTCCTCCACCTTCGCCGCCACCGCGTCCAGGTAGCGCTCGTTCAAGGCATAGAACAGCGCCTGCTTGTGCGGGAAGTATTGGTACATCGTGCCGACGGAGACACCCGCGCGCTCGGCCACCCGCGTCGTCGTCAAACGGCGGGGACCATCGGTGACCAAAACCTGAATGGTCGCTTCGAATATGGCGTCGAGCGTCACCGCCGCGCGGGCCTGACGCGGCCTTTTCCGGGGAGAGAGATGCGAGGGAGGGCTCGTGGTCAAAAGCGAATCCTCAAACTGAATGATCCTTCATATCCTAGAGCCGATCACAGCCCAAGACAGAAGGATCCCTTCATGACCAACACCCATCGCATCGCCCTCATCACCGGCGCCAACAAAGGCATAGGACTGGAGATTGCCCGCCAGCTCGCCAAGGCCGGGGTCTTCGTCATCATCGGCGCCCGTGATCCCGGCCGGGCGGGAGCGGCGGTTGACGACCTCGCGTCCCAGGGGCTGGCCGCAGCGTCGGTCCACATCGATCTCAACGATCTCGAGAGTATCGCAGCGGCGGCGGAGACGATCCGGGCGGACCATGGCAGGCTCGACATTCTGGTCAATAACGCGGGCATCGTCGATGCGGAGGACGGCCCGCCGACCGCGTCCTCGCCCGAGGCCGCCCGGCGGATCATGGACACCAACTTCATCGGCACCTTGGCGGTGACGCAGGCCATGCTACCACTCCTGCGGCTGTCGCTGGCGGCGCGCATCGTCAACCTGTCGAGCTCTCTGGGCTCCCTGACGGTCAATGGCGACCCGACATCGCCCTACTATGCCGCGCGGCTGATCGGTTACAACGCCTCCAAGGCGGCCCTCAACATGTTGACGGTGCAACTCGCACAGGAGCTGCGTGACACGCCGATCGTCGTGAATTCAGTCAGCCCCGGCTATGTGAAGACCGACCTCACCGGCCACACCGGCTTCATGACGCCCGAGGAAGGTGCGAGACTGCCGGTCAAATACGCCCTGCTCGGTGACGACGCCGTATCCGGCCGGTTCGTTGGGGCCAGCGGCGAGACGCCCTGGTAAACTCACGGCCATTTGGCGAGCGGCGGCATCGACGACAGAATACTGTCGACGTTGCCACCGGTTTTCAGGCCGAACACCGTGCCGCGATCGTAGAGCAGGTTGAACTCGACGTAGCGGCCCCGCCGCACCAACTGCTCGTCGCGCTCGGCCGCCGTCCAGGGCGTCCGCATGTTGGCGCGAACGAGGCGTGGGTAGATGTCGAGAAAAGCAAGCCCGAGGTCGCGGGTGTAGGCAAAGTCGGCCGCCCAGCCAGCATCGGAATGCAGGTAGTCATAGAACACGCCGCCGATGCCGCGCGTCTCGCCACGGTGCTTCAGGAAGAAATACTCATCGCACCACGCCTTGTAGTCGGCATAATCAATGTGCGCGTGGGCGGCGCAAGCCGCCTTCATCGCCGCGTGGAAGGCGATGGTATCGGTATCGTCCTGCGTGCGCCGCGCATCGAGCATCGGCGTCAGATCGGCGCCGCCGCCGAACCACTGGCGGCTGGTCACCACCATGCGGGTATTCATGTGCACTGCCGGCACGTGCGGGTTCTGCATGTGGGCGATCAGCGATATGCCACTTGCCCAGAAGCGGGGATCCTCTTCGGCGCCCGGCATCTGCGCCCGGAACTCCGGCGCGAATTCGCCATGCACGGTGGAGACGTGGACGCCGACCTTTTCGAAAACGGCGCCTCGCATCAGGCTCATGACACCACCGCCGCCCGGCGCGCCGCTATGGTCGGTGCGCTGCCAGGGAGTCCGAACGAAACGGCCCGGTTCGACGCCGGCGGCAACAGCGCCCTCGGCCTCGATTTCCTCGAAAATGGTGCAGATGCGGTCGCGAAGCTCGGCGAACCAGTCGGAGGCGAGTGCCTTCTTGCCCTCGAGATCGGGCGGCAGCGCTGTCGGCGCAAGAGAGGCGGCGCTGGTCGGCATGGGCAATAACTCCGGTGTCACGGAGCGTGATTTAGTCGCTTTCACCCATCCTTGCCAAGCAAAGAGACGAAGCGGCGGTTGTTACCGCCGCCTCGTCTTGTTCAGTCGTCAGTCTCAATAGGGCGAAACGCAGCGCTGGCGCGGCCCACGGTTGGGCTGGAAAGTATCGCTATAGGGGTCATAAGAGCGATAGCGGCTCTGGCACCAGCGCACGTGGTCGACCGGCATGGCAACGCCGACTTGCGGCCGGGGCGCCTGCTGTGCGGCCATGCCGCCGACGATCGCCGCGCCGAGGCCGAAGGCAGCTAGCGGATACCACCAGCCATCGTTATTCCGGCGGTAACCCGGGCGGTAGTCGTGATAGCCGCGATGGCCGTTCCAGGAGCGGAAACGATCTCTGCGGGGAGGTTCGATCATCCGGCCCGCGTCGTTGCTCCACTGCGCCTTTTCTATGTGCGCCGGGCTGGCGAGAGCCGGGACGGGAAATGCCTGAGCGGGCACAATCGAAGTAAGCGCCATGACGGCGGTCAGGGCGGTAGCGGCAAGTGTCTTGATCATGATTGGGCCTCCTCGGCTGTTCATGCTCTATAAGCGCGTCATACTAGATAACGCGGCACGCATGGGACCGGTTCCGTCCTGTCGCCTCTATCCTATTCGTCGTACTCATAGTGAGCGATCGTCCACGGCTCGGCCCGGCCGGCCTCGACCCATTCGGCATAGGCCGGCAGCGTCCGTACTGCCTCCATATAGGCTTCGGTCTCCGCGTCGACGAGCCAGGAATAAGTGGTAAAGCGGCCGACCACCGGCGCATACATGGCGTCCGCCGCCGAAAACGCGCCATAAAGAAACGGCCCACCTTGGCCAAAACGCTGCCGCGCCTCCTTCCAGAGGGCAAAGATTCGCTTTGCATCCTCCAGCGCCGAGCCGTCGCCGCGCACCTTCCAGGCATACCGTCGGCGCCAGTTGCTGCCGTAGTCGCGCCGAAGATTCTGAAAGCCCGCATGCATCTCGGCCGACGCCGACCGCGCATGTGCCCTCGCCGCCCGGTCGGCCGGCCAGATGCCGAGATCGGGGAACTTCTCGGCAAGATATTCGATGATAGCCAGGCTTTCCCAGACGGTGATGTCGCCATCGACAAGACAAGGCACCTTGCCGGTCGGCGACAGCTTCAGGATGGCCTCCTTCCAGCCGTCGACAAACATCGGCTGTACCGTCTCCTCGAAGGGAATGCCGAAATGCCTGAGCACCAAAAAGGCGCGCTGCGACCAGGACGAATAACCCTTGTTGGCAATGAGGAGCTTCATGTCGTCTCTCCGAAACCGTTAGGACGAGAGGATCGGTCAAAGCCCCACCCTCGTCCAACGCATTTCGATGATACCGGCGATCACGCTTGCTGAAGCTTCGCAAACCCGCCGGTCTGCCTGAGAGCCTCGCCCATGATCATGGCCGCCGACAGCGCCATGTTGATCGACCGCGTCCCTGGCCGCATCGGAATGATGATCCGGCCATCAGCGCGCTCGTGCACTGCTTCGGGCACACCGGCCGACTCCCGCCCCATCAGGATGATGTCGTCCTCGCGGAAGGCGAACTCGGCATAGGGAACCGAGCCCTTGGTGGTCGCCAGCACCAGACGACGCCCCGCCGCCGCCGCGAAGGTCGAAAAGTCAGCCCAGCCGACATGCCGGACCACCGTCGCCAGTTCGATATAATCCATGCCGGCCCGCTTGAGGTTGCGGTCAGTGATGTCGAAGCCGGCGGGACCGATGACGTGCAGCGTCGTGCCGAGGCAGGCGGCGAGCCGGATCAGTGTCCCGGTGTTCTGGGCGATGTCCGGCTGATAGAGGGCAAGGTCGATCATCAACGTTTCCGATGGATTTCGATCGATTGATGTGATGGAGAGTGGCTTTTCTGCCACCCTTGTTGAATCGTCTTATTGCGCGGGCATCCGAGCGGTTGCGCTGGGAATCCCTTCTGCTACCTTGCCGTCGCTCCAGTCACAAGGAGGAGCTTCGAATGGTGGTTCTCTTCAGATAATTCTGACTCGGTCGGGCCGATTTTGACGGCTCGCATGTCCGAGGTCAGTTTTGGACCGCGCTGCGTCGCGCGCGCCGTCCCGAACCCCTTCGCTCGTCATTTCCACCCCTAGCACGTCCGCCACGGTCATTCCGGCCGCTGGTTCACCGCCTTCATTCGGTGCTGTCATGTTTGCCTTCTTTGAACGCCTTATCGACCCCTACGCCAAGGGGCCGGGTGGTCAACCACCCGACCGCCTCATTCCCTTCTATTGGCATTATCTGCGGCAGGTCTGGCCGAGCTTTGCCGCCGTCATGGTGGTGGGTTTCTTTGTGGCGCTGATCGAGGTGTCGATCTTCCGCTACATCGGCAACATCGTCGACTATCTCGGCGCCACCCCGCCCGGCGAGGTGATGGCCCGCCACGGCTGGGAGTTTGCCGGCATGGCGGCCGTGATCCTGATCGCCCGGCCGGTGTTCCAGGCCCTGCATGATCTGTTGATCCACCAGACCATCGCGCCCGGTGTCACCAACCTGATCCGTTGGCAGAACCACCGCTATGTGCTTCGCCAGTCGATCGCCTTCTTCAACAACGACTTCGCCGGCCGCGTCGCCAACAAGATCATCCAGACCGGCCCGTCCTTGCGTGAATCGACCACGCAGGCGGCCGACGCCCTGTGGTTCGTGCTGATCTACACGGTGTCGGCGCTGGTGCTGTTCGCCGAGGCGGACATCCGTCTGGTGGTGCCGCTGGTCATCTGGATCGGATTCTACCTGTTGGTGCTCCGGCGCTTCATCCCGCGCATCGCCAGGAAGTCTGAGGAGATGTCGGAAGCGCGTTCGCTGCTCACCGGCCGCGTCGTCGACAGCTACACCAACGTCCACACGGTGAAGCTGTTCGCCCATGCCGAGCGCGAGGACGACTTCGCCCGCGAGGCGCTCGAAGACCACACCTCGGTGTTCTACGCCCAGCAGCGGTTGATCACCGGCATGACCATGTCGCTGACCACCATCAACAGCCTGCTGATGGTCATCACCGGCGTCCTGGCGGTCTGGCTGTTCACCCAAGGGGCGGTCACCACCGGCGCCATCGCCCTGATCGGCGGCCTGATCGTCCGCATCATCAACATGTCCGGCTGGATCATGTGGGAGCTGACGGGCATTTTCGAGAATATCGGCACGGTGCAGGATGGCATCACCACCATCTCGAAGCCGCAGACGGTGGTTGACCGCAAGGACGCAAAGCCGCTCGTGGTCAGCGGCGGTGGCATCGCGTTCGACCGCACGACCTTCCACTACGGCAAGGCCAAGGGCGCGCTCGACGGCGTCAGCCTGACCATCGCGCCGGGTGAGAAGATCGGCCTCGTCGGTCCGTCGGGTGCCGGCAAGTCGACGCTGGTCAACGTGCTTCTGCGCCTCTACGACCTGCAAGGCGGTGCTATCCGCATCGACGGGCAGGACATCGCCATCGTCACGCAGAACTCGTTGCGCGCGGCCATCGGTGTGGTGACGCAGGACACCTCTCTGCTGCATCGGTCGATCCGCGACAACATCAAGTACGGTCGACCCGACGCAACCGACGAGGAGATGCTGGCAGCGGCCCGCATGGCACACGCCGACGGCTTCATCCCCGACCTCGTCGACAACCGGGGCCGCGCCGCCTTCGATGCCCATGTCGGCGAACGCGGCGTCAAGCTGTCGGGTGGCCAGCGCCAGCGTATCGCCATCGCCCGCGTTCTCCTGAAGAACGCGCCGATCCTCGTTCTCGATGAGGCGACGTCGGCGCTCGATTCAGACGTCGAAGCTGCCATCCAGGACAGCCTCGGCGCGCTGATGGAGGGCAAGACGGTGATCGCCATCGCTCATCGCCTCTCCACCATCGCCCGCATGGACCGGCTGGTGGTGATGGACGGCGGCCGCATCGTCGAGACCGGCAGCCACGCCGAACTCGTCGCTAAAGGCGGCCTCTACGCCGGCCTATGGAACCGCCAGACCGGCGGCTTCCTGGTCGACGAGGACGAAGCCGCGGCACGAAAGGTCGCAGACTTTTCGGAAATAGCGGACGCCTGACAGCAAACCGGCGGCATCACGAGAAATTTCTCGGGATGTCGCCGGTTCTCCCTTGCGTACCCCGGCGATACGGCCACATTCGGGGCATGTCATCGCTTCTCTCGCCCCTTGCCCGCCTGTTCGCCTGGTTCGAGAGCCGGATTGATCCGTTCAAGCCGACGTCGGGCCTGCATCCGCTGACGCCGCCCACCACCAAGTGGCGCATCCTGCGCTTCTTCCTGGGCGAAACCGGCTGGCCGATGGCGGTCATGGCGGCGCTGACCCTTCTCCTGTCGCTGATCGAGGTGGTGCTGCCGATCTCCATCGGCAAGCTGATCGACGCCGTAACGACGGCCGACCAGACCGGTGCCCGTGTCATCGACTGGCAGATCGTCATTTTCTTTATTCTGCTGCTCATGGTCGCCCGGCCGGTGGTCAGCTTTCTCGCCCAGCTCGTCCGCAACCAGGTGCTGTCGCGCAACATCGGCACCCTCGTCCGCTGGCGCACCCATGAATTCGTCGCCCGTGCCGACATTTCCTTCTTCCAGAACGACTTTGTTGGCCGCATCGCCACCAAGGTGACGCAGACCGGCCAGGCGATCCGCTCGCTGATCCGTCTGTTCGCCGACCAGTTGTTATACGTCGCGCTCTACATGGTCGGCGTCATCGGCTACCTGCTCGTCAAGCATCCGCTGTTCGCCGCGCCGATCATCGTCTGGACGATCGCCTACGCCATCCTCGTCTACGCCTACGTGCCGCGAAGCCGGGCCGCCGCCCGCGAAGTGGCCGACACCGCCTCCGTCTTCTCCGGGCGCCTTGTCGACGGCTATTCAAACTACCTGACGGTTCGCCTGTTCACCGCCTCGACGCGCGAGGACGCCTATGTGCGCGAGGCGCTCGAATCCGGCGTAACGGCTACCGGCAAACAGATGCGGCTGCTGACCAGCCTCTCCAGCCTGCTGACCTTGCTGAATGGTCTTCTCCTGGCCACCAGCGGCCTTGCCGGTGTGCTGCTGTGGAGCCACGGTCTGGCAACGCCCGGCGATATCGCCTCGGTGATTGCCATGACGCTGCAGATCCAGCAGCTGTCGCGCCTTGCCACCATGAGCCTGTCCGATGTGTTCGAAAGCGTCGGCACGCTGGATGACACGGTGCGCTCGCTGTCGCGGCCGCAGCTGATGACAGACAGGCCGGACGCCAGGCCGCTTGCCGTCAGCGGCGGTGGCGTCGACATCGATCATGTCAACTTCAGCTACGGCGCGGGGCGCGACGCCCGTCTGGCGATCGGCGATTTGACGCTAAACATCGCGCCGGGCGAGCGCATCGGTTTGGTCGGCCGTTCGGGTGCCGGCAAATCGACCCTGGTCAGCCTGCTGTTGCGCCTCTACGACCTCAACAAGGGCGCGATCCGCATCGACGGGCAGGACATCGCCGCCGTCACGCAGAACTCGCTGCGCGCGGCGGTCGGCGTCGTCACGCAGGATACCTCCCTCCTGCACCGGTCGATCCGCGACAACATCAAATACGGCCGCCCCGAAGCGAGCGACGAGGAGATGGCCGCCGCCGCCCGCATGGCGCACGCCGACGAGTTCATCCCCCAGTTGATCGACAACAAGGGCCGGACAGGCTTCGACGCCTATGTCGGCGAGCGCGGCGTCAAGCTCTCCGGCGGCCAGCGCCAGCGCATCGCCATCGCCCGCGTGCTGCTGAAGAACGCGCCGATCCTCGTCCTCGACGAGGCGACGTCAGCGCTCGACTCGGATATCGAGGCGGCGATCCAGGACAGCCTCGGCATCCTGATGGAAGGCAAGACCGTCATCGCCATCGCCCATCGGCTCTCCACCATCGCCCGCATGGATAGGCTGGTGGTCATGGACGGCGGCCGGATCGTCGAGACCGGCAGCCATGACGAACTGGTTGCGAAGGGTGGCGTCTACGCCGGCCTGTGGAGCCGTCAGACCGGCGGCTTCCTCAACCTCGAAGATGACGAACCAGCCCCTGAAAAAGAACCGGTTGCCAACGAGCTTTAGTGCGTCGCCCGCATGCTGGTCGTCAGGCGCTCGATTGATGTGGTTGTATTGCAATTTGCGCTACGCTCGCTATCTTGTGGCCAAGCAAGGAGAGCAACCATGTCAGATGCAGCCAAGCGGAAGGACTATCCGGTATCGATGCGGCTCCCCGAAGCGGATCTCGCCATTATCGACCGCGCCGCAAGGCTGCGCGGCCGGTCGAGAACCGACTTCGTGCGAGAAGCCGCTATGCAGGCGGCGGAAGAAGTTGTGCTCCAAACACTCCCGATCCGCATGAGCCCGGAAGGCTTTCAGGCGTTTATGGACGTGCTTTCGGAGCCAGCCCAGCCGGTCTCCGCAATGGTCGAAGCTCTGAAGCGTCCGGCGCCTTGGGAGATCTCTGGGAGCGACGAGCGCTGACCAATGCTCCTTTCGGCACCCCAGCCACTAACAGCCGAGCACGATGTTTCCGCCTTCGCCTGCGGCAAGCCTGCTCTCGATAACTGGCTCAAGACGCGCGCACTAGCCAACCAACAGAAAGGTTTTACCGCCGTTATCGTTGTTCACGATGCGGGTCGGGTGGTCGGTTATTATGGTCTCGCCCCTACCGCTGTGATGCCGGCTGTCATGCCCCGATCGATCCGCACCGGTCAGCCACCCGACCCCATTCCGTGCTTGCTCCTAGGACAGTTGGCAACCGATACCACCTATGCCGGCCAAGGCATTGGAACGGGTTTGTTCAAACATGCCCTGACGCGTTGTTTGGCCGCCGCGAGCTTGATCGGAGGCCGTGCTCTGGTGGTCAACGCCATCGACGACGAGGCAGCGGCCTTCTGGCGTAGACGTGGCTTCTTGCCCTCCAAAGACGATGCGTTGACCCTGTTCCGATCGATGGCCGACATCGCCGCTTCCCAGCGATCCGCTGAGGGGTAAATGCTTCGGCGAAATCCCTCGCGGCCCGGGCGCAAGGCAAGCAATTGCCCTGCGCCACCAACCGTTACCGGTCTACCGTCACACGCCTTCATAGGCGAAGGTCGCCATCATGCCCGCCGCCATGTGGTAGAGATGATGGCAATGGAACGCCCAGAGGCCTGGATTTGCCGCGTCGATGGCAATGGTCACCGTCCGTCCTGGCGGCACGAGAACGGTGTCGCGGACCGCGCCGGCAAAACGCGCCCCGCCGTCAAGCCCGACCACCTGGAAATGGTGGCCATGCAGATGCATGGGATGGGCCATCATCGAGGCGTTTCGCATCTCGATTTCTACCCGCTGGCCCTTTTTGACCTTGATCGCCTCGGCGCCGGGCATTGCCCAGCTATAACTTGCCATGTCGCCAACTAGGTCAATGGCATAGCGAACATCGGCGGGCCGAGCGGCCTGCGGCGTGACGGCACGCAGGCCGACCTCGTAGGCGATATCGAGCACCGGTCCCGTCGTTTCTCCAACCGGCGACAGCCGTGGCACGACAGATCCAGCGGTGGCAATGACGATGCCGGTCCGCTGCGGACCGCCTTCGCGCAAAGCCAGGACGGGGAAGGCACCGCCTTCAGCGGGAACGCGGAGGCGAATGTCCAGCCGCTGCCCCATGGTCATCGGGAAGCGATTGCCCTCCACCGGCTGCACCGGCTGGCCGTCAACGGCCACCACCGTTCCCTTGAGAGACCCGAGATCCAGCGTGAAGGCCGTCGCCGTCGCGCCGTTGATGATGCGTAGGCGAACGTTTCCCCCCTTCTCGACCTTGACCAGCTCCGGATCGTCCAGCGTTCGGTCGTTGGCGAGATAGGCATCATACTCGATGTCGTTGAGGTCCATGGCCATCCCGGGCATGGCGCCCATGTCCATCCCCCCGTGATCCATACCGGACATGCCCTGCATCGACATACCGGGCATCGACGCCATGTCATGGCCCATGCCGCCCATGCCCGACATGGCGGCGTGACCTCCCGAAGAATTTCCCTTCAGTTTGGCAAGCAGTTCCGCCGCTGGCGTGAACGAGAAATCATGGAGCAGCACCACGACCTCCTGCTCGTCGGCCGACTTCTCCTCCGGGCGCCGTACGATCAGAGGTGCCGCCAGCAGATTTTGCTCCTGGAGGGTATGGGCATGCATCCAATGCGTGCCGCCGCTGCCGACCGGGAAGCGGAAGGACCGGGTCTCACCGGCCTTGATCAACGGCTTCGGCGCATCAGCCACCCCATCCTGCTCCCAGGGCGGCGTTAGGCCGTGCCAGTGGATGATGGTGTCTTCGCCAAGCGTGTTGGCGAGCGCCACGTCGAAATCGGTGCCGGCGTCGAAAACAAGGCCCGGCTTTCCGTCGGGTCCGGTCAGCGAATAGACGGTGGCGGCCCGGCCGTTCACGTCAAGGGTCCTCGTTCCCAAAGTAAGGGTTTGCGACGACGCGGCAAAGGCGCGGACAGCCGGCAAAGAAAGGAATGCGGCACCGCCGAGGGCGGTCTTGAGAAGCGTTCTGCGGTTCATGATCGATCCATATGGCGCAGCGGCCGACGGCACGCTGTTCGCCGAAAGCGAGAGTTCGTGTGAAAGCGAAACGATCAGGCGAACGGTCTGGGAGGATCGAGGGGCGGCGAGACGTCGCGCCCCGTCAGAAGGGCAGTCCCCGGCGAAAGATTGAGTTTGGCCGCCGACATCGGCGTCAAGAGGGACCACGCCGCCGGCAGACCGGCAAAGACGCAAGTTGCCCCCAGGCAGCAGTGCATCTTGCCGCAACCACCGGCATCGTGCTTTTCCGATTGGCCTCGCGACATCATCGCCGGATCACAGCCGTCGGCGTCCTGATGCGCTGATAAAGCGTCCCCCATGCCCATGCCGCCGGCATAAGCGCGCGGTCCCGGCCCGAGAGCCAGGAGCAGGGCAAATGCGGCAATGAGCATCACGACGGAGCGTATCAAGGGCATCGACCCAGGGTGAACGTCCAAGATGGCGACTATGTGGTTCGCTAGCCGCTTTGGTCAAGGTGCGCTTCACCGACCAATCGCCGGGTAACCCGCCTTACTGCCGCCCGGTGCCGAGGGGCAAACCCAGCCTAAACGAAGCGGATTGCAAGCGCGCTGTAGGACGCCGGTAACGGCGCCCGATCTTTTTGGAACAAATCCAAAAATCAGACCAAAAACTCAAGCGGACCAACTGGACAACGCTTGGCGTTGATGCATAAAGGGGGCCGGAGAGGCATCCGTAGCAAGGCTTAGTCACGCCCGCGCCGGAAGCCGGGCAAGTTATTGAAACCCTTTTCTTCAATCTTGCATCGACCGCCACGGACGGGGTGGCGCCGGTGAGGATGGTGAAGCGGTCGTCCGCCGATCGGCGGCGGCCGTCCCGCGCGAAAGGAAGCGATCTTGGCTGAGAGTGACACACCGGCAGAACCAACCCGCCGCGATTTCCTCCTGCATGCCGCCGGTGCTTTCGGCGTGGTCGGCGTCGCCGCGGCGGCCTGGCCATTCATCGACCAGATGAACCCCGACGCTTCCACCCGCGCCCTGGCGTCGGTCGAGGTCGACATCTCCGGCGTTCAGCCTGGGCAGGCGGTGACCATCATGTGGCGCGGCAAGCCGGTGGTGATCCGCAACCGCACCGAGAAGGAAATCGAGGAGGGCAAGGCGGTCAAGCTCGAGGATCTCAAGGATCCGCTTGCCCGCAACGCCAATGGCGATGCCGAAGCCGAAGCCACCGATGCCAACCGCGCCGCGGCCGGCAAGGAGAACATCCTCGTCATGACCAAGGTCTGCACCCATCTCGGCTGCATTCCGCTCGACGAGTCCGGCGAATTCGGCGGCTGGTTCTGTCCCTGCCACGGCTCGCAGTATGATACGGCTGGCCGCATCCGTAAGGGTCCGGCGCCGGAAAACCTGCCGATCCCGCCCTACGCTTTCCTTTCCGACACCAAGATCCGCATCGGCTGATCGCCCTTCCCGACGAGGTAATCCATGTCCGGTCATTCGACCTATGTCCCGAGGACGGCCATCGGGAAGTGGTTTGAGGCGCGCCTTCCCATCGTTCGCCTCCTGCACGACACCGCCGTTTCCTACCCGACCCCGCGCAATCTCAACGCTCTGTGGACCTTCGGCGGCATCCTCGCGATGATGCTGGTGGTGCAGATCGTCACCGGTATCGTGCTGGCCATGCACTATGCCGCCGACAGCCACGTTGCCTTCCGCTCCGTCGAAAGCATCATGCGCGACGTCAACTGGGGCTGGCTGATCCGCTATCTCCACGCCAACGGCGCGTCGATGTTCTTCATCGCCGTCTACATCCACATCTTCCGCGGCCTCTACTACGGCTCCTACAAGGCGCCGCGCGAGATCCTGTGGATCCTCGGTGTGATCATCTACCTGCTGATGATGGCCGCCGCCTTCATGGGCTACGTGCTGCCCTGGGGCCAGATGTCCTTCTGGGGAGCCACCGTCATCACCAACTTCTTCACCGCCCTGCCGATCGTCGGTCAGCCGATCCAGACGCTGTTGATCGGCGGTTTCTCGGTCGACAACGCCACGCTCAACCGCTTCTTCTCGCTGCACTACCTCCTGCCGTTCCTGATCGCCGGCGTCGTGGTGCTGCACGTCTGGGCGCTGCATGTGGTCGGCCAGAACAATCCGCTCGGCGTCGACGTTAAGAGCGACAAGGACACCTTGCCGTTCACGCCCTACGCCACGTCGAAGGACGTGCTGTGGATCGTGCTGTTCATGATCTTCTACGGCTGGTTCGTCTTCTATCAGCCGAACTTCCTCGGTCACCCCGACAACTACATCGAGGCGAACCCGCTGGCGACGCCGGCCCACATCGTGCCGGAATGGTATTTCCTGCCGTTCTACGCCATCCTCCGGGCCATCGACTTCAACCTCGGACCGATCGACTCCAAGCTCGGCGGCGTGCTCGCCATGTTCGGCGCCATCGCCGTGCTGGCCTTCCTGCCCTGGCTCGATACGTCCAAGGTGCGTTCGGGCCGTTTCCGGCCGATCTTCAAGGTCGCCTTCTGGCTGTTCGGTCTCAACGCGCTGTTCCTGGGCTATCTCGGCTCGGTGAAGACCGACGACATCATCATGGGTGCACAGGCCGTGGTGTGGGCGAAGCTCAGCACGCTCTACTACTTCCTGTACTTCCTGGTGATCCTGCCGCTGCTCGGCTACATCGAGAAGCCGCTGCCGCTGCCGGTGTCGATCAACGACGCGATCCTGGCGAAATCGGCTCACTGACGCCCGACGGAGAGATATCATGACTGCCAAGATGATCCGTTGGGCCGCCGCCGCTTTCGCCGTCGGCATCGCCCTCACCTCTTCGATCGCCGTCGCCCAGGAAGCGGCGGTGGAATATCCGCTGGTCAAGCCCGCCCGCCATGAATGGTCGTTTGCCGGCATCTTCGGCCACTACGACCAGGCACAGCTCCAGCGCGGCTACCAAGTCTACAAGGAGGTCTGCTCAGCCTGCCACTCGATGAAGCTCGTCAAGTTCCGCAACCTCAGTGATGAGGGCGGGCCGGGCTTTTCCGAGGACGCGGTCAAGGTGCTCGCCTCAACTTACTCCATCGAGGACGGCCCCAACGACGCCGGCGACATGTTCGAGCGGCCGCGCCTGCCGTCCGATCCCTTCCCCTCGCCGTTTGCCAACGATAACGCGGCGCGGGCTGCCAACGGCGGCGCCCTGCCACCCGACATGTCGCTGCTCGCCAAGGCACGCGCCGTGCACCGTGGCTTCCCCTGGTTCGTCTTCGACGCTTTCTGGCCCTATCAGGAACAGGGACCGGACTACATCGCCTCGCTGATCACCGGTTACCAGGACCCGCCGGAAGGCGTGACGGTGCCCGAAGGTACCTATTACAACCCGCACTTCATCAACGGCATCTCGCTGCGCATGCCGCCGCCGATCGACAATGACGTTGTCCAGTATTCCGACGGCACGCCGCAGACCAAGGAACAGTATGCCGAGGACGTGTCGGCCTTCCTGATGTGGGCGGCCGAGCCGCATCTCGACGCCCGCAAGGCGCTAGGCTTCAAGGTGATGCTGTTCCTGATCGTCTTCGCCGGTATCCTCTATTTCGTGAAGCGGCAGGTCTGGCGCGGCATCGCCCACTGATCCTCTCACGTCGAGCGCTTCGTAAAAGGGCCCCTCCGGGCCCTTTTTCATGTCCGGCCCTCCGATCGATAGCCGGAAAACAGGACTGGCGTGGGATAGCGGGCCGAAACGGTTGCGGCCGGGGGGCGAGCCGTCTAGAACGGGCCGTAACTTCTCAGGAAGCCCTCCCATGAATCTGGCCGACACCATTCGCGCGATCCCCGACTATCCCAAGCCGGGCATCATCTTCCGCGACATCACCACCCTCTTGGGCAATGCCCGCGCCTTCCGCCGCACCGTCGACGAGCTGGTGCAGCCCTGGGCCGGCGGCAAGATTGACAAGGTGGCCGGCATCGAAGCCCGCGGCTTCATTATCGGCGGCGCCGTCGCCCACCAGCTCAGCGCCGGCTTCGTGCCGATCCGCAAGAAGGGCAAGCTGCCGTACGATACCGTGTCGATGGTCTACAGCCTCGAATATGGCGTCGACGAGATCGAGATGCACAAGGACGCCATCCTGCCCGGCGAGCGCGTTCTCCTGGTCGACGACCTGATCGCCACCGGTGGCACGGCGACCGCCGCCGCCACCCTGATCCGCCAGATGGGCGGCGAACTCGAGGCGGCCTGCTTCATCGTCGACCTGCCGGGGCTTGGCGGCGCCGACAAGCTCAGGGCGCTGAACGTCAACGTTCGCACGCTGATCGCCTTCGAAGGCGAATAACGCGGGAGCCGCTTTGGCGGCCCCTCCCCTGAGGTTCCTCGGTAACGGCGCGAGGCCGATCGCTTCATGACCGATCTGCAGACCATCGATCTCACGGGTTCGGCCGTCGACCAGCCCAGCCTCAACAAGCTGCTTGCCGCCGGCGCAGCGCGTCGCCTCGTCGGGGCCGACCTCAGCGGTCTTGTCTTCGGCGAGGTCGATCTCAGCGGCTGGCAGTTCGAGACTTGCATCCTCGGCCATTGCAAGCTGGTCCGCACCCGGCTCGCCGATAGCAGCTGGGCCAACTGCAAGGCGGCCTTCGCCGACTTCAGCCGGGCCGACCTCATCGACGCGGAGATCATCGCGTCGGACTTCAACAATGCCACGTTCCGCCAGACGATCCTGACCTCCGCCGCCTTCCGGCGCTGCAAGCTGACCGGCGCCGACTTTACCGACGCCCGCACCGTCGACTTGACGTTTGAAGAGGTGTTGGCGGTCGATGCGCGCCTGCCGAAAGTGTCCTTTCGCGATCAGAAACTGACGCAGGTCGACCTTTCGGGTGCCTTGCTGGAAGGCGCCGACTTCCGGGGCGTGGTGTTCGAGGAATGCAGCCTGCGCGACGCGCAGCTCATCCGCGCCCGCTTCGAAGGCGCCGACTTGCGGGGCGCCGATCTCGGCGGCATCCGGCTTGGCGACGCGGCGCATTTCCGCGGCGCCATCATCTCCCGCGCCCAGGCGACATCGCTCCTGAAGGAGCTTGGCCTCAGGGTGCTCTGATCCCGACAAGCCGGATCGAGCCCGTCCGCGCCCCAAACAAACAGAAGCTCATGGCTCCGGGTAAACGCCTTTCAGCACGGTGTTGAAATGGCCGCGGACCACGTCATTGCAGTCGCAGGCCATCGCCGACAGATTGGCGTGATCGAGGACCGTGAGGCGTCCGCGCTGCGTATCCACCACCCCTTCAGCCTTGAAGTGCCCGATGACGCGTGTCGTGTAGCTGCGGCCGACCCCGAGCATTCCGGCCAATTGATCCTGGGTCAGCGTCAGTTCGTCCGACCCGGTACGCTCGCTGGCGGCGACCAGCCAGCGGGCCGCCCGCTGCTGGATCGAATGGGAGGCGTTGCAGGCACTCGCCTGGAACACTTGGGCCAGGAGACAGTCGGCATAGCGGTTGAAAAGGGAGTCGATGGCCGGTTCCTCGGCCTTCAGAGCGTCGAGTTCATTCAGGGATATGCGGGCGAAGGTCCCGCCGAACAGCACCACGGCCAAGGCAAAGGCCGGCAGATGGCCATGGCTGACGATGCCGCCGATGGCGCCCTCTCTGCCGATGAGCGCGGTTTCCACCTCTCGCCCGTCACCGAAGGTCACCCGGTAGGAGGCCATGGCCTTGTCGATCGGGAAATAGGCCCACTCGACCCGGTTTCCCGGCGTTTGCATCGCCCGGCCGACGGCGCCGGTCCATGACTGAAGACGGGCGACCAGAAGTTCCCATTCGCGAGGACGCAACGCATCGATGAGATTGTTGCCGGTCTTGCCCTCAGATGTCGAAATCGTTGCCATAAATTTTCCTAGAGAGGTAAAAATTCACGGAAGTTCTTCTCGCTATGTTCAATTTTGGACATACAGAAGCGAGCCGAGCCATTAATATCCTTAATCCCAAAGCAAAAACTATTTCAAGCGACCATGAAGATCGCGAGGTGATACATGACTGGCGACAAGCGAATTCTCATCCTGGAGGATGAGCCGCTGATTGCCATGGATCTCGAGGATCTGCTGGTTGCCAACGGATATACGGTCGTCGGGCCGTACTCGGCTGCGCCCGAAGCTCTCGGCAGTCTCGATCAGTTGAAACCTCATGCGGCCTTACTCGACGTCTACCTGTTCAACGGGCTGTCGTTCGAGGTGGCGCGTGAACTGAAGCGGCGAAATATCCCCTTCGCGTTCATGACGGGTTTGGTCGTGTCGGACCTGTTGCCGGCCGATCTCGCGGGCGCGCGGGTGATCCTCAAGCCCTATAACGAGAAAGAGCTGCTATCCTTCGTGGCGAGCGAGCAGCCCGCCAGGATGAACGAATAATACCAAGATGCATTGAAAATGCCTCTTGGTATTCTGCTTGCCGATTTCTCATGCCCCTGATGCAAATGAGAAATCGGCAATGACGTCAATGAGCGGATGCGTCAGTATCTTCGAGAATTGGTATATGGGTTTGCCATGTGAAGTGGATGAGCCCGCCAGTTCATAAGAAAGTCTGGCTCGTCGCTGGAAACGCCGTGTCTTAGTTTTGTCCGGCGTCATCGTCAGCCCTCAAAGGCTGACGTCCCGCGCGTTGCAAATTGAGGCCGCGTCCTATTGTGCAATCCGAGACCGCTCTTCCGCCCAATCGCGTTAGTCTGCGCCCCTGCACGACCTTGGACATACCCGGCCTTATGGAGGGATTGAACGACTGGCAAGTTGCTCAGTGGTTGCCGAGGGTACCTTTCCCCTACACGGAGGCGGATGCCCGCGCGTTCGTTGCCAGCTCAGCCCAAACAAGCCCTCCCGACGCCTTTGCCATCGTGCATCAGGCGGGAGGGGAGTTCGCCGGCATTGTGGGGCTGGCGAGAAGCGGGGCTATTGGCGAGCTCGGCTATTGGCTGCTTCCTCGCTGTCAGCATCGTGGGTTGATGTCGGAAGCGCTTAGGTTGCTGATCGAGCATCACTGCGGCTCGCTCCGATCGCTCTTTGCCACTGTCGACCCAGGCAACACCGCGTGTCTCGCTCTCCTTGCCCGGAGCGGCTTTCACCTGACCGGCGAGCACATTCGAGCGACGGCAAACCGTCAGGGTAATATCGTGGTGCTTGGGTATCAGAAAGACCTCGGGTAGTAGGCGGCGGAACGCTGACCGTGCTCACCGTGTCGTGTCCCTGGTATGCAGACACAACAAAGCCCTCACAGATTTCTCTGTGAGGGCTTTGTTTGATCGTTTGTGCTGAGTGAAGAGATTGTTATCGTGTGATGTTTGTTTGTCTTGCCCTTTGCAGGCCTGGCAGCGACCTACTCTCCCGCGTCTTAAGACGGAGTACCATTGGCGCTGGGGAGTTTCACGGCCGAGTTCGGGATGGGATCGGGTGCATTTCTCCCCGCCATGACCACCAGGCCGGCGAAGGGCAAGAGCTCATGGCTAGCTTTGAGGGCTGGTCATGAGCGAACGTATGGTCTTTGGCGGCTTATGAGGGCCGGATCGTGTTTTGTATTTCGTGTCCTTGTTTCATCCTTGAGGATGGACAGGGATAATGAGAGCGATAAAGCCGATCGAGCTATTAGTACCGGTAAGCTTCACGCATTGCTGCGCTTCCACACCCGGCCTATCAACGTGGTGGTCTACCACGGCTCTGATAGGGAGCACTAGTTTTGAGGTTCGTTTCCCGCTTAGATGCTTTCAGCGGTTATCGAGTCCACACTTAGCTACCCTGCAATGCGGCTGGCGCCACAACAGGTCCACCAGAGGTATGTCCATCCCGGTCCTCTCGTACTAGGGACAGATCCTCTCAATACTCCTACACCCACGGCAGATAGGGACCGAACTGTCTCACGACGTTCTGAACCCAACTCACGTACCACTTTAATCGGCGAACAGCCGAACCCTTGGGACCTTCTCCAGCCCCAGGATGTGATGAGTCGACATCGAGGTGCCAAACGATGCCGTCGATATGGACTCTTGGGCATCATCAGCCTGTTATCCCCGGCGTACCTTTTATCCGTTGAGCGATGGCCCGTCCACGAGGGACCACCGGATCACTATGGCCGTCTTTCGACTCTGCTCGACGTGTCAGTCTCGCAGTCAGGCAGGCTTATGCCATTGCACTCGTCGACCGATTTCCGACCGGTCTGAGCCTACCTTCGCGCGCCTCCGTTACTCTTTGGGAGGCGACCGCCCCAGTCAAACTACCCACCACACACTGTCCCGGACCCGGATGACGGGCCGCGGTTAGACAGTCATGACGATAAGGGTGGTATTTCAAGGATGGCTCCATCTGAGCTAGCGCCCAAACTTCATAGCCTACCACCTATCCTACACATGCCGACACGAATGCCAGTGTGAAGCTATAGTAAAGGTGCACGGGGTCTTTCCGTCTGACCGCAGGAACCCCGCATCTTCACGGGGAATTCAATTTCACTGAGCCTGTGCTGGAGACAGCGGGGAAGTCGTTACGCCATTCGTGCAGGTCGGAACTTACCCGACAAGGAATTTCGCTACCTTAGGACCGTTATAGTTACGGCCGCCGTTTACCGGGGCTTCAATTCGGAGCTTGCACCCCTCCTCTTAACCTTCCGGCACCGGGCAGGCGTCAGACCCTATACGTCGCCTTATGGCTTCGCAGAGCCCTGTGTTTTTGTTAAACAGTCGCCACCCCCTAGTCTGTGCCCCCCGATTATGGTTGCCCACAACCGGGGCCTCCTTCTCCCGAAGTTACGGAGGCAATTTGCCGAGTTCCTTCAGCACAATTCGCTCAACGCCTTGGTATACTCTACCAGTCCACCTGTGTCGGTTTGGGGTACGGTCTGATGCAGGGGCTATTTCCTGGAACGCTGAGACAGCAAAGCCAATCCGATAAGGCCTTACGATCCTTCACATCCGTCACCACCTGCTGGCTGAGGAATATTTACCTCATTCCCATCGACTACGCCTTTCGGCCTCGCCTTAGGGACCGGCTAACCCTGCGAAGACTAGCTTTACGCAGGAACCCTTGGACTTTCGGCGAGGGTGATTCTCACACCCTTAGCGTTACTCATGTCAGCATTCTCACTTCCGATACCTCCAGAGGTCCTCACAGATCCTCCTTCACAGGCCTACGGAACGCTCCGCTACCGCTTGCACAAGTGCAAACCCATAGTTTCGGTGCACGGCTTGAGCCCCGTTACATTGTCCGCGCAGGAACCCTTGACTAGACCAGTGAGCTGTTACGCTTTCTTTAAATGATGGCTGCTTCTAAGCCAACATCCTGGTTGTTTTGGGATTCCCACATCGTTTCACACTTAGCCGTGACTTCGGGACCTTAACTGATGGTCAGGGTTGTTTCCCTTTTCACGACGGACGTTAGCACCCGCCGTGTGTCTGCCGGATAGTACTCTCGGGTATTCGGAGTTTGCTTAAGATCGGTAAGTCTGTAGGACCCCCTTGCCTATGCAGTGCTCTACCCCCCGAGGTATTCGTCCGACGCTCTACCTAAATAGATTTCGCGGAGAACCAGCTATTTCGAGGTTTGATTGGCCTTTCACCCCTAGTCACAAGTCATCCCCGACTTTTTCAACAGGCGTGGGTTCGGTCCTCCAGTGCGTGTTACCGCACCTTCAACCTGCTCATGACTAGATCACCTCGTTTCGGGTCTAAT